>JAUWIB010000052.1 GCA_030605565.1 bacterium | reverse complement strand
TCATGAGCTACATTGACCAACACAACAGCGATCCGAAACCGTTCATCTGGAGAAAAACCGCGGAAGAGATCATCGACAAGGTCGGCCGGGCGAGGCTCGCCCTGGATAATGCCCCAACAGGATGAATCACACCACTAGCATTAAGGAACGCTATGATGAGCGAGCAAGGATCCTGAAAGAGAATCACCCACTTGGAATCCAAGTCTGTCTCGACTCCGGTGTTGCCAATGGTGTGCTGGTGGTTCGCACTGTGGAGGAATGTGTGGCTTTGATCAGACGTATCATTCTCAACGAGCTGGAGTTTACTGTCAATTGTGACGAAAAGGAAGGTGACAGATACTTGTTCTTACGGGAGACCGTTTCTGGTTGTGTGTTCCGGCTGATGACCGGTGACAAGATGCTCACGAATGCCTTTTGGAATTTCTACCTTGACTAAGCCGACGGGGAACGGTAAATTGTATACAGGAGAATGACATGACCAATAGATATGATGACAAATCAGGATGCTTCGACCCCTATGATCTGACGGCTGTGGCTCACGTTCACAGGCGACACAGTACGGTAAAGAGTGGACGCGGCTCCTCCAGACAACCATATGAGCCTGAACCTTATCGTTCAGCCTATGATTTGTCAAAGAGGCCTGGTGAGCGGAATTCGTCAAAGCGCTAACGTGGGTGCAAGCTCGTGTCGGTACTCTCGCTGACTCAAGATCCAATCCAGACATGCTTATATGGCCTTTGTTAGATCCTAACTGCATTGTCTCGTTGTATTAACCTCGGATAGTATGTCGTCTCGCCGTTGATTCATCTTTCCCATTGGAATCTGTCAGGTTTCTCCATTCAAGTAGAGTGAGACCTTTGGTAACCGATGATTCAGTTGCTTCTGGCTTTTGCGACACCAAACACAAATCATGTGTTGCCACGCTGGCATTGTGAAATATATCACTTTTCCTGATTGACCACACCGGCAAAAGATCGTATATTTGGCGCCTCAAAATTACGGAGGTTACGCGTGAGCGCGACGACTGTGGAATTAACGGGTCAACTGCCCGGATTAAAAGAGAGACTCGACAAGCTCGGGAGGTATCTTTGACCTCACCAAGCGGAAAACCGAGATAGCTCGTCTGGAAAAACAAACATCCCAACCGGGATTCTGGGACGACAATCGTTCTGCTCAGGCCGTGCATAAAGAGATCAACGCTCACAAGAGATGGGTCGACGCACACTCCGAAATCCAGTCGGAGTTGGATGACCTGACCGAACTGCTCGAACTAACGGATGGAGAGACCACCCCCGATGAACTCTCCGAACTCGACTCTGCTTTCACCGACCTGATAAACAAGTTCGACAAGCTTGAGTTCGACGCGCTTCTGAGCAGACCGGATGATCACCGCGATGCCATTCTTACAATTCATCCGGGAGCGGGTGGCACCGAGTCATTGGATTGGGCCGATATGCTGTTTCGCATGTACAATCGCTGGGCCGAACGTCGCGGTTTTGCCGCCGAGTTGATGGACTATCAACAGGGAGAAGAGGCCGGCCTGAAATCCGCGACCATTGAGATCAAGGGTGACTACGCCTACGGCTTTCTCAAAGCCGAGTCCGGTGTGCACCGGCTGGTGCGCATATCACCGTTTGACGCCAACTCGCGCCGACACACTTCGTTCGTCTCGGTTCATGTCTATCCGATGGTGGACGACAATATCGAAATCGAGATCAAAGACGATGAGGTACGTGTAGATACTTACCGCGCTTCCGGCGCCGGCGGTCAACATGTCAACAAGACTTCATCGGCCATCCGACTGACGCACATGCCGTCCGGGATCGTCGTAACCTGTCAATCGGAACGCAGTCAGCATCGCAATAAGGATGCCGCCTTCTCGGTTCTCAAGTCGCGCCTGTACCAGTTGAGGCTGGAAGAGGAAGCGGCCAAGATGGCCAAGTATGACGAGACGAAAAAGAAAATCGAGTGGGGTTCGCAAATCCGGTCGTACGTTTTTCACCCTTACAACATGGTCAAGGACCATCGGACCTCGGTCGAAACCGGGAACGTACAGGCGGTGATGGACGGCGATATCGACCGATTCATAGAGGCTTACTTGTCGGATCCGCAATTCCGGCAACTGGCATGATTAGTATAGAAGACAACTTTTACCGGAACCTTAACCCTGATGGGTAGAGACTATGAACGCACTAACCAGAATAAAAGACAGAGCTAAAGCGAAGAAGCGTCGGGTGGTTTTGCCGGAAGGAACGGAGCCACGGGTAGTTCGGGCCGCGAAGAAAATCCTTTCGGAGGAAATCGCCGCCGTCACGCTTTTGGGTGACGAGCAAGAGATCGAAAAGCTGGCCAAAGAGCACGGTCTCAATCTGAACAAGGTGGAAGTGATCAATCCGAACCACGCCCCGGAGTTCAATGAGTTTGTGGCTGAATTTATGGAGATTCGCAAAAAGCGTAACATCACCGAAGAGCAGGCAAAGACGGCGATGCTCAACACGCTTTTCTTCGGCGCTATGCTGGTGCGGCACGACCGAGCCGACGCCTCCATTGCCGGTTCAGTGAATACTACCGGCGACGTCCTTCGAGCGGCCATCCAGGTGATTGGCCTCAAGGAGGGGATCAACAGTGTCTCCAGTTGTTTCATGATGACGGTGCCGAAGTATCGCGATGAGTTTGACAAGGTCTACCTCTACGCCGACTGCGCGGTGCTGCCAAACCCAACGGCCGAGCAACTGGCTTCGATCGCGGCGTCGACAGCAGATACCATGAAGAACCTGCTTGGCGAGGAACCACGCGTTGCTTTCCTGTCGTTTTCCACCAAGGGTTCGGCGAGCCATTCCGACGTTACCAAGGTCAAGACAGCTTATGAACTGTTCAAAAAGGACTATCCGGATATTAGGGCCGATGGTGAACTACAGGTGGATGCCGCCATCGTTCCGGAGGTGGCGAAGAGTAAAGCGCCGGACGGGCAAATCGGTGGGGATGCCAACATCCTGATTTTCCCTGACCTCGACGCCGGCAACATTGCTTACAAATTAACCCAGCGACTGGCTAACGCGACCGCCACCGGGCCGATTATCCAAGGGTTGGCGGCACCGGCCAACGACCTTTCCCGGGGATGTTCGGCTGAAGATATCCTTGATGTAACAGCTATTGCCATGTTGATGAAAGGTTGAGTCTGATGAGTATCAGTCAGCTTGCCAGAGAAATAAAAGAATCCGCCACCCTGGTCATGGCCGAAAAGGCCCGGATCCTTCGAGAGAAGGGGGAGCCGGTTATCACCATGGCGGCAGGGGAACCTAAGAGTAAGGCGCCGATTGATGCCATCCTCGCTTGCGCCTCCAAGCTCAATGCAGGGGACGTTCGTTATACCCCGACCCAGGGTATCCCCTCGCTCGTTAAGGCCATCATCCGATACACTGAGGATAACTACAACAAGGTGGTTGGACCGGAGCATGTTATGGCCACGGCCGGAGCTAAACAGGCAATTTACAACTTGATGATGACCATCATCAATCCGCAGGACGAAGTGGTTATTCTGGCACCGTACTGGGTCAGTTATCCGGAAATCGTCAAGATGGTGTACGGCATCCCGGTGATCGTTACGCCGGAAGACGGTAGATTCGTGCCGCGGATGGAAGATATCACCAGAGCGGTCGGCTCCTACACCAAGGCGCTCATAGTCAATAGCCCGAACAACCCCTCGGGCGCCGTCTACCCGCCGGAACTGATCGGCGAACTGGTGGAGTTCTGTGAGAAGAAGAAGATATATCTTATCATGGACGACATCTACCACAAACTGGTATTTGACGGTAAGAAGGCGGTGTCGGCATACGAATACGCCAAAGATGACTCGGAAAACTCCCGACTGATCGTCATCAACGGGGTGTCCAAATCGTATGCTATGACCGGGTTTCGTATCGGCTGGGTGGTGGCCAACAAGAAAGTCACAGCGGTTATGGTGAACGTGGCCAGCCAAAATACCACCTGCCCGTCGGTTTTATTGCAGGCTGCTGCTGCCGGCGCCCTGAACGGCATCCAGAATTGTGTCGAGGCCTTGCGGCTGACATTGGAGAACAATCGAAACGTGATGATGACCGAACTAAGCGCTTTCAACGGTGTGACGTGTATTCCGCCGGACGGCACCTTCTATTGTCTGCCGGATTTCAGCGCCTACGAAAAGGATGATATCAAGCTGGCCAACTTCCTTCTGGAGAAAGCGCTGGTGGTGACGGTACCGGGAACCGAGTTTGGCGCCCCGGGGCATCTTCGACTTACTTATTGTGGAACAATCAAAGACATCACCGAGGGTGTGGCGCGTATCAAGTGGGCGCTGGATCCGGAATCACCCAATGAGATTTACATCGGCGACCGCAAGTGCAGGAGAGATTGGAAATGAGTCAGTATATTATTGATGTTAAGACGCCGGCTCAGAAGCAGGCCAAAGCCACCGCAAGCGATTACGGTCTCAAGAATCACGGCCTGATAAATCTGCACAACGTCTACTGGAACCTGCCGACGGAAGCGCTCTATGAGGAAATAATCTTCCGTGGTGAGGGTTCGCTGTCGCACATGGGACCGGTGGCGGTCAATACCGGTAGACATACTGCCCGCGCCGCCAACGACAAGTTCGTGGTACGCGAGGCAACCACCGAGGACAAGATTTGGTGGGGTCAGTACAACCGTCCTTTTACCGAGGATAGATTCAATTCCCTGTTCCAGCGGCTCCAGGGTTTCCTGCAGGGACGGGACCTGTTTGTTCAGGACAGCTATGCCGGATCGGACCCCAACTACCGCCTGCCGGTACGTATTATTACTGAACATGCCTGGCACTCGTTGTTCGTTCGGAACATGCTTCGCCCGGCTGAGACTAACGAAGAACTCAGGAAGTTCATCCCGGATTTCACGGTGATCGCAGCGCCATCGTTCAAGTCGTTGCCACAGGTTGATGGCACCCTTACGCCGACCTTTATCGTACTCAACTTCGACCAGCGCACCTGTATCATCGGCAACTCCGGCTACGGCGGCGAGATCAAGAAAGCGGTCTTCACCGTGCTCAATTACCTCCTGCCTCTTCAGGGAGTGTTGTCGATGCATTGCTCGGCCAACGTCGGTAAAGACGACCAGGTAGCGCTTTTCTTCGGTTTGTCGGGCACCGGCAAAACGACGTTGTCGGCCGACCCCAAGCGGGGACTGATCGGCGATGACGAGCATGGCTGGAGCGATGAGGGTGTGTTCAATTTCGAGGGTGGTTGTTATGCTAAGGTGATCGCGTTGTCTCCGACCGCTGAACCGCAAATTCATGCCTGCACGCGGCGCTACGGTACGGTTCTCGAAAATGTCGTTTTTGACCCGGTATCACGGCTGTTGGACCTTGAGGACGATGTGTACACCGAGAACACGCGAGCCGCTTACCCGTTGCATTATATCGACAATGCTGTCCCTGAGGCGCGCGCCGGGCACCCAAAGAATATCATCATGCTTACCTGCGATGCCTCCGGTGTGATGCCGCCGATTGCAAGACTGACTCCGGAGCAGGCGATGTATCATTTCATTTCGGGGTATACATCGAAAGTCGCCGGGACCGAGATCGACCTGGGCAAAGAACCGGAGATAACCTTCAGTGCATGTTTTGGTGCGCCATTCATGGTGCACCATCCGTACTACTACGCCGAGTTGCTACGGAACAAGATCAACAAGTACGATGTCAACTGCTGGCTGGTAAACACCGGCTGGACCGGTGGACAGTATGGTGTCGGCAAGCGGATGAGCATTAAGCACACGAGAACCCTGCTGAATGCGGCTCTCGACGGGAAATTGCTGGAAGTGGAGTATCGTACCGATCCGCTATTTGGTTTTAAGGTGCCGAAGCATTGTGAAGGTGTACCTGACCAGGTTTTGGTTCCGGCTGAGACATGGGACGATCCGGACGCCTACAAACAGAAGTACCTGCAACTGGCCGCGCTGTTCATTGAGAATTTCAAGAAGTTTGCTGAGGGTTGTTCTCAGGACGTGATTGACGCAGGCCCGGTCAAGCAGGATTTTTGACCCCGTCAGGCGGGGTTTCAAGAGGTAGGATGAGACTGCGGGAATAACTGCCGGTGGCACTGGGCCAGGTGTTGTGCCCGCTGAACCTTCAGATTCAGCGGGAGCAGTGGCCGAATCTGAAGATTCGGTCACAACAAACGATGTCGAACCGCGAAGCCGTCATTGCGAGGAGTCCCGCGCCGCGCGTGAACGACGCGGCAATCTCGTTGTCGCGCGGACCGGCGGAACTAACTGCCCGTGGTAATGTTTGCATCATTGAGAATTCGTCAGGAGTATTGATTGTATGCCGACCTATGTTTATCGATGTAACGAGTGCGGTCATGAGTTCGAAGAATATCAGTCGATTGTAGATAAGCCGCTGGACATATGCCCGGCTTGTAAAGGCAAAGTCGAACGAATCATCTCCGGCGGCGCCGGGTTTTTGTTCAAAGGGTCCGGTTTCTACATCACCGACCATCGCAGCGAAAGCTATAAGAAAGGCGCGGCCGCCGATACCGGAGGCACAACGGCCTCTTCGAGTTCGTCCAACTCAACAGCCGGGTCGTCGTCGGATTCCAAGAGTACTAAGCCATCTGATAAGAAGAAGTCATCATCTGACTGATCGGATGACCCTGTCCTGTAGGTCGAAACCCCTGGTCCGAAGGACTGCCCTGAGCGTAGTCGAAGGGCAGGTTTCGACATCTTCAACGACAAGACAAAACCAAAGAATCGGCTCCGCCGATGTCGAAACCGCAGGGGTTTCGACCTACGGTTACTTTGCCTGTGCTTCGACTCCGCTCAGCATGAGGTTGGTTCCTTCTCTGTCACCCTGAACGCAGTCGTAGGGTGAGCAACTCTCACTGTCCAACCTTGACATTCAAGGCGCGATGCGCCTCTTTCGTGACCAACAATGTTTATGCACAGGTAACATGAGGACGCGAATCCTGCCATGACTGACTTCAACAAGCTCGCGGCACAACTCAAGGATCCAGCCTCGCTACTTACACAATTGGATGGCCGGGAGGAGTATTTTAGGGACGCCACCGAGGAATCGGTCAGGCCAACCGCCATTGTCTTGGCCGAGTGTGAATCCGATGTTGTCGCAACCGTTCGTTTCGCCCATAGAGCGTGTGTGCCGGTTGTGGGAAGAGGGGCCGGGACCGGGCTGTCCGGTGGATGTGTGCCGGATGAGAACAGTATAGTACTCTCTTTAGAGAAGATGAAGAAGCTTGAGGTCGATGCTGCACGACGCCTTGCCATTTGTGGCCCGGGTGTTATTACTAAGGAACTTATGGACGCCGCCGCGCTGCACGGGTTGACCTACCCGCCCGATCCGGCCAGCTACGAGGAGTGCACGCTCGGTGGTAACATTGCCGAGAATGCCGGTGGGCTTCGCTGCCAACGGTTTGGTGTTACGCGTGACTATGTCATCGGTCTGAAAGCCGTGACGCCCACCGGCAGCCTTATCAGGACAGGTATCTTCGCTGAGCGTCAGGGCTTCAATTTGCAGGATGTCCTGATCGGTTCTGAGGGTACGCTGGCCCTTGTAACCGAGATTGCTGTGCGGTTGATACCGACACCGTCGATCGGCAGTACAATCCTCGTGGCCTTCGACGACCCGGCTGACGCGGGGCGGACTGTTGCGGATATCACTGCCGCCGGTATTATCCCGACGGTGCTGGAGTATATCGATGGCGACGCTGCCGACTGTTCCAACAAATACGAGAAGACCGACGGCCTTGACAGAGTTGGCGCCATCCTCCTGATTGAGACCTCGGGTGAAAACAAGGAACCGCAAGCAGCGACGATCCGCGAGTTCTGTGAGCGCAACCGTTGCTCATACCTGCGTCACGAGGACAACCCCGAGAGGGCTTCTGAGCTGTGGCGTCTTCGCCGCAATCTCTCCAAAGCGGTCAGCGAGATGGCAACCGTGCGCTATAACGAGGACGTGGCCGTGCCGGTGTCGCGCTTCATGGATTTGATTGCGTGGGTCGCGGACATGAATCCCACCGGACCGCTGCGGGTCAACGCCTTCGGCCACGCCGGTGACGGCAACCTGCACGTCAGTTTCCTTTCGATGACGGGTGACCCGGACGAGAAAAAGCTGATCGGAGAAGGCGTGGAAAGACTGTTTCGCAAGACGCTTGAACTTGGCGGCACGCTCTCCGGCGAGCACGGCATCGGCAAACATAAAGCGCCGTATCTCCACTGGGAATTCACCCCGGCCACATTGGCCGCTATGAAAGCGGTCAAGAGTGTCCTCGATCCGGAGAATCTGCTCAATCCGGGCAAGATATTCGCTGATTGAGCAGCAAATCGTCATTTTTTGCAATCCTTCTCTTGACAACTGACGCGGCGCGTTTTACCTTAACAACCCCTATTGTGAAAGGTTTCACATAGGGATGATAATTGCGCTTTTGGACCATGATAGCAAGGTAAGGATTCTAATATCAAAGGAGTTCCCAATGGCGAAAACACTCAAAGAAACACTGGCCGCTCAGATTCCAAAGCTCAGGGAAGAGCGCGTCACGCTGATGAAGCAGCACGGCGATCACCAGATCTCCACCGTCTCGGTGGCGCAGGCGATCGGCGGCATGCGCGGGATCAAGGGGATGGTGTGCGACACTTCGGTGGTCGAGCCGGATCAGGGTCTGATCATCCGCGGCCGTCCGATCATGGATATCACCGACAAGATTCCGGAGGAAATCTTCTGGCTGCTGATCACCGGCAACTTCCCCACAGCCGACGAACTGAAACTGTTCCAGAAGGAACTCAAGTCCTACGGCGAAGTTCCCAACTACGTCTGGAAGGTGCTCAAGGCGATGCCGAAGACCTCCCATCCGATGGCGATGCTGGACACCGCTATCCTTACGATGGAAAACGAGTCGGCGTATCGTGCCCGTTACACCGAAGGCATGAAGAAGACCGAGTACTGGGAGCCGACGCTTGAGGACGCCATGCGCGTGATGGCGACGATTCACACCATCGCCGCCGGCATGTATCGCATCCGCTACAAGAAAGGCGACCCGATCCCCCCGAGCAAGAAGCTCGACTGGGCCGGCGACTATGCCAAGATGCTCGGCCTGCCGCCGAAGAAGGGTGAGACGGCCAAGATGATGCGGCTGTACCTGACGCTGCACTGCGACCACGAGGGTGGCAACGTTTCAGCCAACACCTGCCACACCGTTGGCTCGGCTCTCTCCGATCCTTTCTACGCCGTCTCGGCCGGTCTCAACGGTCTGGCCGGTCCTCTGCACGGCCTGGCCAATCAGGAGTGCCTCAACTGGGTGCTGGATACGATGAAGAAATTCGACGGCGCTCCGTCTGAGGATCAGATTCGCGACTACGCCTGGGAGACGCTGCGCAGCGGTAAGGTGATCCCTGGTTACGGTCACGCCGTCCTGCGCGTCACCGACCCGCGTTTCACAGCTTTCAATGCTTTCGGCAAGAAGTACATGGCGAAGGACCCGGTTTTCCAGACCGTCGATCGCGTCTTCAAAATCGTGCCGGAAGTGCTCAAGGAGCACGGCAAAGCCAAGAATCCGTGGCCGAATGTCGACGCCGGTTCCGGCGCGCTGTTGTATTACTATGGCTTGAAAGAGTTCCAGTACTACACGGTGTTGTTCAGCGTTTCGCGTGCGATGGGTATGCTGGCGCAATTGGTGCTTAACCGCGCCCTCGGTACCGCTATCACTCGTCCGAAATCTGTCAGCACGGAGTGGCTCATAGACCAGGTCAAGTAAGACGCCTGTCTTATTCCGATGACTTCAAGCGGCTCGCTTTGTGCGAGCCGCTTTTATTGTGTGAGGTGCGCAGGGCATGGGTGCTGCAGTTGTAGATACCGTCTTCTAAGTCAAGGTCAATATCTCCGGATTGAAGGGTTTATTCTGAACTATCATGGCTCGGATGATCAAGAGTAATTTTCTCATACATGCCGCGACAGCCAACATTTTGCATTTGCCTTTGTCAAGCAAGTGGTGGTAGCGTTGTTTGATGATCGGGTTGTGGACAATGGCTGACAGAGTGGGCATGAACAGGATGGTGCGTAATCGTCGGTCACCGGCTTTGTTGAGGCGGCTTTTGCCTCTGATCGAGCTGCCGGATTGTCGATGTCTTGGCGCCAGGCCGGCGTGCGCGGTGAGTTCTTTAGGGCTTCGCTTAGTGAGGTGCTCCTTGCCGTAGGCCAGCATTCTGACCGCCGTAAGATCGGCGACACCGGGGATAGTGTTCAGAAGTTTGACTTGTCGTTTGAGTGTGTCTTCTGACGAGATAAGTTCGTTAATGGCCTTTTCGAGTTTCTCCAACTCTCGTGTGAAAAAGCGTTCGACGGCGCGCTGGGATCGTTTCACCTCAGATGGCAACTCACAAAGATAGCTTTGGGCGTGGGCACGGTTTTTCCATTGAGCCAAACTGTCTCGCATAGCATCAGCCTGCTTCACCAGGGCGTACAACTGCTGAAAAGCCTTAGGTGCAGATGTCCAGACCGGGGGCGATTGACTCTGAGCAAACTGAAGAATAACCACCGCATCAACGGCGTCGGTCTTGGTGCGCCGCAACTGGGCCCTGCCAAAAGCTACAATCTGAGCCGGATTCACTATGCTTATTTCAACCTTCGCCCACGGAAACAGGTTCACCGCCGCCGCCTGTGAATACACTCCGGTCGACTCCATGCAGACATGCAAGGTTGCATCGCCGACAACCTTACGACACCACTGCACCAGCCCTTTGACACCAGCTTTACTGTTGGTAAACTGACGCGGCTTCCGTTTCGTCATGGCCACCCACAGTCCATCTTTACCGACATCAACTCATGGCGCTACACAGAATTCACGTGGGCGGCAGAACCAATGGTCTGCCCCATCAATCACGTGGGCGGCAGATGTCCACATCTGCCGGGTATTGTGACAATGCGCAGCATACATCCTCGTGCACCTTGATGCCTTTTCCTGCCGCACAGTGCCGGGCACTCGGATCAGCGCTCGGCGCGATAATGGGTTCGTTTCGTGTATTTTCATATTCGCTTAACAGGTTCGGTGGTGATTCCGAGGCCTGCATTATCAGGGCAGGTTTGTTTTCAAACCTGCCATTGGCGGCGGGTTCGAAGATGTACGGTGTCAAGAGATAGTGTACAGTTTGTGTCAGGACATAGTATACACTTTTGATTTGTCCGCCGGTTGCAGCAGTGTTCTGTGCGCGGTGTACGTCCTCGTGCACTGCGAGGTACAGTTCTCGTAGGTCGAAACCCCTGTGGTTTCGACAGGTGTCAGATTGAGCGCAGTCGAAGGGCGGGGTTTCGACAACAAGACAACAACCTGTCATGCCGGACTTGATCCGGCATCCAGTGGCAAGCCACTTTTTCGCGCTTCGCGCGTCATTCTGCAACCACGATTCTTGTGTGAAATGGGTTCCAGACTTGCAATCCCAAAACTGGCCTTCGCCAGAATGACACAGGTAAACCTGTTTTTCGCGCTACGCGCGTAGCGAACCTCACCCTGAGCGGAGTCGAAGGGCGGCAAGCACAATGGGAAAATGGGTTCGTTTTGTGGAATTTCATATTCACTTAATAGAATCGGTGGTGATTGCGAGGCATCCCGTAGGGTAGGTCTGTCCGCAGACCTGCCAACAAAGGCGTTCGCCGCGGCGAACACCCTACGAAGAACAAACCAAGAGCCGGTCGGCGCCGGCAGGTTGTCGGTCGAGACACCCTTCGCAGTTCGTGAGGGTCTGGTGGCCATGGGGCTAATCCTTTTATTGACCGATGCACAGGCGCATTGTGCGTGGAATTGGTATGTTTTTGTGACGGGTAGGCTCTTACGCTTTGATTCCCACCATGAATGGTGGGCCACCTGCCGGACTTTGTAGTAGATTTGATCCCACATGTGAGAAGCAGGATTGCTCACTCGGAAGCTTCGAACTTAATGGAAAACGATGCTTGGTCATGTATCTCATACCCTTGTTCGTAGAGCTTCTGGATTAGCACGGAGTGTAACAACGCAGCCTTTATGCCAGGACCGCCGTACTCACGGCTACAATGTGAGCACAAGAGAAACGGGACTTCCACGACAGAATATTGACCTTCCCTTGAGAAATGAACCCGACCGACCCCCAGTAGCGGAACTGTAAATGCGCTTACGAGTATTCCGGGCAGAATCTGCGACCAATCCAGCCTTTTCTTGCCGGGAAGACACGCATATATCGAAACTGTTGTTGACGGGTCCTTAGCCCCGCAGGCATTACAGCACTTGGTTTGTTGTTCAATGAGCCTCGCATCCTCATTTGCGGCGTTCTCGTCAAACTCAACCAAGCATCGCTCAAGTTCCCGAGGGTCCTTAACGTCAAGCGAAGGGAATCGCCCGCTCAGTACTGTAGACATTAGTTCCAATGCCTCATTCGTATAATCCTGACGTTCACTCGTGAGTTTGATCAACAGGTCTCTCGTTTCCAGTCTTGCAAATGTTTGAAGAAGATCATCTTTGTTCATCTGTTATCAATGCCTTTTTCATCGTACATACCCTTTGGTCAACTCTTCTTTGGCTCATGATTGTTCACAGAGCTTGGATACATCGTTAGGACAATGGTCTCGCTCGCGCAAACTACGAAGGCATCTGTGCGGCATGATAAGGTTCCGGGCGTTTTCGCTTTTCATTTGAACCGTCTTCTATATGTTCCTCAGGTAAGAAAGCCGAAGGCGCGGAGTTCGCGAATAACGTGTACAAACGCCGTCTCTACAGTTTCCTTCTGAAAGGGAATCCAAGCCTTTTCTTTGTAATTGGAAGCGAATTGCACTTCGGGTTCTTTGAGGTAGACAATTCTGTTGGCTATGCTCGGGGATGTCTGGAGCGCGCCCACCTCGTTTTCTACGTTGGGACGAGCCCTTTCTTCCCTTGTGGTCGTTTCATCTTCGACTGTAGCCAGAATAACGGCCCCTGCGCAAAGCCGCATGTAGTGAAGCACTTTCTCATTCAACGACATGTTGTAGTTTGGAAGATCACAGACCACTACGGGTGATAGGCCAAGTTCCTTGAGTAGATCCTTGGTTGCGTCGACATGCGTGCGGGTCGGCCCACCGTGGGATATGAAGATATTGGGATTAGAGGAAGTTGGATTCTCATTCGCTAGTTTCTCAACAGAGTAGTGGAGTCCAACCAGACTTGCGTGCGCATAACGTAATCCACTGTCGAACCAAAGAAGCTTTGCATGAGTAGCCTCTGCATTCTGCGTTCCGGGAGGTGGAAGGAAGTAAATGCGCTGGAAGCTTGTCAATGCCGCCGAACGTGAGCCGAATATGACCTCAATTGTGGATTCTGCGGCCTTAAGCCATGACGCGAAGCTGGGCGTCCAAGTTACGTGGTCTTTCCGGAAATCCGAATGGATGGCTTCGCATTTGTTTAGCAGCCCGTCCAGAGCCTCAAGCATCTGTCGCTTAGTAAGCATTTAGTCCGCACAATCCCTATGGCTTCCATGACGCTGTGGTATTTCCTTGTGGCAGGATACGACATCGTATGTTCTGGGTCAAACACTTTCTCTCCCCCCACAACAACCCGCAAAACCCCGAGGGTTTTCACTCACGGGGTTGGAGTCGTTTTTGATGGCGGCGGGTCCGAAGACGGACCCACAGGATTGGCGGGTTCGAAGACGGACCCGCCCTACGGATAATTTGAGGGGGCGCTTAGGGGAGGGAGGCGACGAAGCGGGTCAGGCGCGATTTGTTGCGGTTGGCGTTGCTCTTGTGAATCAGGTTGGTCCCACCCGCCTGATCCAATAGCACCGAGACCTCTTTGAGCTTGGGGGTCGCGTCCTCTTTACTGGTCATGGCGCGCAGTTCCCGGATAGAGGTACGCAGGATGGAACGCCGGCCGCGGTTGCGGTTGCGCTGCTCATTGGAAGTCTTGACTCGTTTTTCGCACGATTTATGGGTTGGCAATGTCAAACCCTTTCTGTATTTTGGTCTCCAAACTAACTCGCTATTATATGTCGGTAGTATCGATTTGTCAACCAGCAGCGTGAAAAAAGGTTCCTTTATCGGTTCGGCCTCAACAGTGTCGGGGGCCACGGCCCTCTCGCGGGTTTTCGGCCTGGTGCGCGAGCAGGTGATGGCCTATTTTTTCGGCGCCGGGATGGCCACCGACGCTTTCGTGACCGCCTTCCGCATCCCCAACCTTTTGCGCGACATGTTTGCCGAGGGTGCGTTGTCGAGCGCCTTCGTACCGGTGTTCAAGGAGAAACTGGTCAAGACCTCCGATCAGGACGCCTTCAAGTTAGCCAATGTGGTGGTGACGGCGATCCTGCTGGCCGTGGGATTGATCGTGCTGCTGGGCATCGTGGCAGCGCCGGTGATAGTCTATGTGACGGCGCACGGTTTCACCGAGTATGCGCCCAAGTTCGCCCTGACGGTTAACCTTACCCGGATTATGTTCGCATACCTGTTGCTGGTGTCACTGTCGGCGCTGGTTATGGGGATGCTCAACTCATTTGGTCGCTTTGCCGTGCCTGCCCTGTCGCCGGCCATGTTCAACTTGGGCGTGGTGATGTCGGTGATGGTTCTTTACCGTTACTTTCAGCAGCCCGCATATACTTTGGCGATAGGAGTGCTGATCGGCGGTGTGGGACAACTGGTGATTCAGTTGCCGACGCTATACAAAATCGGTTACCGCTTCCGCCCTTGCTTGAATCTCCTGGACGAGGGATTGCGCAAGGTGGTTCGATTGATAACTCCGATGATTATCGGGTTGTCGGCCGGGCGGGTCAATATCCTGCTCAACACCCTGCTGGCCTCGTTTCTGGTGGAAGGATCGATCTCGTACCTCAATTACTCCTACCGACTGATGCACTTCCCGCTCGGAGTTTTCGCCGTAGCGCTGGGGACCGTGGCCTTACCAAGAGTGTCCGAACTGGTGGCCCGGCGAGACACCGCAGGTCTCAATAAGATTCTTTCCGAAACCATCAATCTCAACATGTTCGTGGTGGTACCGTCGGCGGTCTGCCTGGCCGTGCTGGGTCAGCCGATTGTCGAGTTGATCTACAGTTGGGGTGCTTTCACCGATGCCCACGCCGCCAATACCGCGCTGGCGTTGCGCCATTACGCTTACGGATTGATCGGTTTCGCGGGGGTGCGGGTAACGGTGCCGTTCTTCTATGCCTTCGGAGATTCGAAGCGTCCGATGCAGATTTCGATCATCTCGGTCGCGATCAACATGGCTCTGTACTATCCACTCATCAAGATGCTGGACTTCGCCGGGCTGGCAGCGGCCACGTCGGTCGCCGGGTTGGTCAATTTCGCGCTGTTGGTGTACTATCTCCCGACCAAAGGGCTGAGCGTCGCCGCCGGCAGGTTGGGATTGAATTTGGTGCGGATTCTCGCAGCATCATTTCTGGCGTTCCATGTGGCCGGGCTGCTGCCATATCATCCTGAGCCGACCGGGTCAGAGGTGCTTGATCGGGCCATCAATCTTGTAATACCCCTGGCCGTAGCGGCAGTGCTGTATATTCTGTTCTGTTTCGTTTTTCGTGTCCGTGAGGTGACCAAACTGGTCGGCCTGCTGAAACGCAGAAAACCTACGAATGGATAAATGAGTCGTAAGTACCCGGCTGTATTCTACCTGCTGTTTGTCCTGGTGGGGATTGTCCTGGCCGACCAGGCCCGATGGCCGGCTGAGTGGTTTCTGTTATCAGCCTTGATTCTGTGCCTGGTCGGCATTGCTCTCTTCCGTTCGTCTCCGAAGGCGGCATCAATCCTGTTCGGCCTGTTCATGCTGTCGTTTTCGGGCTATCATTATAGCATCCGCTACTACGATATCGGGCCGGGTCACATCACCAACTTTGTCACCGATGGTGAGCGTTACGAAATCTTCGGCGAGGTGATCGATTGGCCGCTTCTCAAGAGCTCCGGCACCGAGATCAAGATATCAGTCGATTCCCTCGGACCGCCGGTCGAGCGGGCGGTTGACGGCGCTATCCTGCTCAAAATCCACGACAGTACAACGGCCTTGCAGCGGGGTGATCGGATTGAGTTTCGGAGTCGTATCTTTGACGTCAAGGGAGGACGCTCTCCCGGTGGTTTTGACTATCGACGCTATCTCCATCTGAAAGGGGTTTTCGGTGTCGTCTATCTGAATAACCTGCTCGATGTGCGTATTAATACCGAAGGCCGGTCGACCATCCTGAGTTGGATAGACATGCTACGCAGCGAGATCACAGCGAGTTTCTATCGCAACCTCGGTGAGGCCGGCGCCTCGCTGGCGGCCGGTTTTCTGATCGGCGAGACCCGAAACATCTCGCCGGAAGTGTACCAGCGATTTCGCGATTCCGGCACCCTGCACCTGTTGGCCGTGTCGGGTTCCAACGTGGCATTGGTGCTTGCCTTCGTGATCATCATGCTGCGACCGTTGGCCCTCAGACACTGGAATCGAGCGTTGGTGCTAATGGCGGTGATTGTCGTTTTTGCATTGGTATCCTATGGTGAGCCGTCGGTGGTGAGAGCCTCAATCATGGCGTCGCTGATTATCGGGGCTGGTCTGGTGCAACGACGGTACGACCTCAACAATGTCATAGCGGTAGCCGCTCTGATAATCCTGCTATATGATCCCGCTCAGCTTTACGATGTCGGCTTTCGGCTCTCTTTTGTCGTTGCCTGGGGGTTGGTCTATTTGCTGCCGAAAATCCATGCCCTCTTCGCCGGCTACCACGGGCGACGGTGGTATCGCTGGGCCGTTTTCCCGATAGCGATCTCTCTGGTGGCTCAAATATGTTCTGCTCCGTTGACCGCCTATCATTTCCAGCGGGTGCCGCTGATTTCTCCGCTGGCCAACCTGGTGATTGTGCCGTTAGTGTCGCTGGCTGTCATCGCATCATTGTGTCTGTTGGTGGCCGATCTGATCTTCTCACTATTGGGAGCCATAGTCGGATCGCTGCTTAATTTGCACATGAATCTGATCCTGTATTTGCTTGCCTTCTTTGGCGGCGATCACGTTCCTGTATGGGAAGTCGCCAAACCATCTTTGATCGCAGCGGTGGCCGTGTATTTCGCACTCGGGGTGGGAGCGCCGGCCCTGAGGAGCCTTCGCTGGCGTCGGATTCTCGTGTTTGGTCTGCTCCTGCTGATCAACTTAGCCCTGGTGCTGCAACTCGGGAGCGCTCCGAGGTGTGACAATCTGCATCTCCTCAAGATTCCGGGTGGAGTCTGCTCTGTACTCAAGCGTCCGAACAGCGCAACCGCCGACATGATCATCACCGGCGTCTCCGGACGGTCCTACAAGATCGATGAGAAGATCCTCGCTCCCGCGCTGGTCGCTTTGGATGTCGACAAGCTCAACAACCTGGTCATTTTATCCGCTGAGTTCGGGGCGATTGACGACCTTCTGCGCCTGGCATCGGAGTACGAGGTCGAGCATCTCTGTGTTCATGCTGATAACAAGGCGGCTCTTACCGATGTCGCAGGTTCGATGAGAGCACCCTTCGACAGTCTGAGCACAGTGTACTTCTCCGGCTACATCAAGTTCGCCGAACCGCTAAGGGACGGTTGGCGCGTTGGCGGTGACGGGGCCGAACTGACGGTCGGTTCGGCGCGGATCATGTTTGTGGACTATCCGGACCAGCGAGTCCTGGAGCGTTTGATGTCGCAGCCGCCTGATGTACTGGTAGTCGGCCGTTCGATCGACCGTCTGGCTTCGATCTATGACCAATTGCGGCAAGCCGGCGCCGGTTATCTTATAGCTGCCGGGGCGGGTAGATCGGCGGCCCCGGAGCGGCTAGAGGGCGCCCTCCGGACAACGTCGGTCAATCCGGACTACTTTATCGACCTGAGTCGCTTGGGGGGAATCAGGTTACAGTTGCAAGCTCAACCATCACAAGCCATTCGGGTAGTCTCAGGGACCTGAAATTGGTCTCAAGGTATCCATCAATACGCCCGATAATCTAAGGGAAGTACCCGAAGTGCGGGTTGTTATTGGTGTACCTGATTCCAGAGGGAGACAAATTGAGTCTGTCCGGTAATCTCAGAACGGTTTCCTTCCCGGATATATTGCAGCTACTGGCTTCCGGGAAAAAGACCGGCGTGTTGGAAGCGAAGACAGCCACCCGACAGAAAGAGGTGGCTTTCAAAGATGG
>JAUWIB010000044.1 GCA_030605565.1 bacterium | reverse complement strand
CGATGCTCTTCTGTAACCAACCTCACGGCCTCAATCTTGTAAGCTCGGTCAAACTGACGACGTTTCTTCGACATAAACACACCTCCTGATAGAAGTAAACTCTATCTTCTCGATGTGTCCACTAAATCGGGGGAGGTTCATTATCACTTTGCGGGAACACCCGACCAGGCCGTAGGACTTTCCCCAAGAAACTATGGGTTGAATAGTCCCGTAGGGTTGTGGTCGGCGTACGTCCCCGTGCGCCGACAACTTTTCGGGGTGAACGCGGTAGACGAGGACGTCCACTGCGCACTAAATGAGAAGAGTCCGTTTGAAGGTCTCGACCCGCCGAAACAACCTATTGAAAGCCACGATGTTAGTTGGCCATTGCCCGGCCTGGCAACTCGCGGAAATACCTTTTGTGTTATTCCGGATTCCTGCTATATTTCAACTAAACTGTACCCGCTTTTCGACTCGGAGAAAAAGATGCAAAAATTGTCAGTTCAGGTCACAATCATCACCATTATAGTGTTGCTATCGAGCGGCGGAGCAATCGCTAACCCGCCGGCCAGCTTCGATCTGCGCGATGTCGGCGGCAACAACTACGTCACATCGGTCAAGAGTCAGATCGACGGTACTTGCTGGACGTTTGGCGCCATGTCCGCCATTGAGGGTAACTTACTAATAACCGGCAACTGGGCAACTGCTGGCGAGTCGGGAGAACCCAACCTGGCCGAGTATCACCTCGATTGGTGGAACGGGTTCAATCAGCACAATAATGACGACACCGATCCGCCCACTGGTGGCGGTTTGACGGTTCACCAGGGTGGTGACTATCGAGTCACGACGGCCTATCTGACGCGCGGTGAGGGGGCGGTACGCGACATCGACGGTCAATCTCATACTCCGGCGCCACCGAGATCGGACTCCACCTGGCACTACTACTATGCTCGCGATATCGAATGGTATGTAGCCGGGACCGATCTGAGCAACATCAACGTGATCAAAGAGACGATTATGTCTGAGGGTGTTATCTCCGTGGCCTTCTGCTATGATGGTTCCTTCATATCCGACTACATTCACTATCAGCCACCCAGCAGCTCTCTGGATCCCAATCATGGCGTGTCGGTGGTCGGCTGGGATGACAACAAGGTCACCCAGGCTCCGCAGCCGGGTGCCTGGCTGGTCAAGAACAGTTGGGGAGGCGGCTGGGGTTTGAACGGATACCTCTGGATTTCCTACTATGACAAACACTGTTGCCAGCATCCGGAGATGGGTGCGGTCTCCTTCCAGAATGTAGTGCCGATGCCGTACGACTACATTTACTATCACGACTATCACGGCTGGCGCGATACTGTCACCACCGCCACCGAGGCCTTCAACGCCTTTACCGCAGAGGGCAACCATGCCCTGGAGGCCGTGAGTTTCTTCACTGCTGCCGACAGCGTAACCTACACGGTGAGAATCTATGATCGTTTCGAGAGCAACGAACTGCTGGATGAGTTGACCACCACCAGCGGACTGCTTGAGTTCACCGGATTCCATACGATCGATCTCGATTCCCCCCTGATGTTAACGGACGGTGACGATTTCTATGTTTATGTAGAGTTATCCGCGGGCGGCCATCCATTCGACCGGACCTCCGATGTACCGGTCCTTCTCGGCGCCGATTACCGCGTTACCGTGGAGTCGGATTCCGATCCCGGCGAGAGTTTCTACCGTGTTGGAGCTAGCTGGTACGATCTGTACGAGGACGACAGCACCGCCAACTTCTGTATTAAGGCTCTCTGCACTGAAGAACCGCCGCCACTCAATATCGATTTCCCGAACGGTCTGCCTGAAATGATGGCGCCGGGCGTTGAGACCACCTTCAACGTCGAGATCGAGGACGCTCTTGAATCCTATCTGCCGGGTTCGGGTATGCTGCACTATCGCTATGATGGCGGCAGCTATCTGACATCGACGCTGACCTCGCTTGGCGGCAACCTATACGAGGCTACGCTGCCTCCGGCTACCTGTGAGGCAACGCCGGAGTTTTATGTCAGCGCTGAGGGTGACGGCCGAACTACTGTTTTGAATCCTCCGGCAGCACCGTCAGTGGTTTACAGTTGTGTCGTCGGGACGGTGACCACGCTGATGGCTGAGGACTTTGAGAACCCGACCGGATGGACAGCCCAGAACCTGGGGGCCACCAACGGCTATTGGCAATGCGGCGTGCCTGTCGACGACCCGGGTTGGGACTACGACCCGGCCACTGATGGGGATGGCAGCGGCCAGTGTTATCTCACCGAAAACCAGACCGGCAACACCGACGTCGACAACGGCGCCGTGCGCTTGATCTCGCCGGTTTTCGACATGGCCGATGGCGGCAGCATAGCCTATGAGTACTACCTCTACCTGACCAACAGTAGCGGCGCTGATATGCTCCTTGTCGAGATGAGCAATGACGGCGGCGCATCCAGTTGGACCGAAATCGCCCGCCACGATGTCAACGGTGGGCTGTACTGGGAACATCACGAGATCACCGAGGCAGAACTCATCGCGCTGGGAATCACCTTCACGTCCAACATGCGAATTCGCTTCACCGCTAACGACGGCGATCCGCAGAGCATAGTTGAGGCTGGAGTAGATGGGTTAACGATTACGAAGTTCAGTTGCGAGAACCCGTGGATCTGCGCCGATGTCGATGGTGACGGCGAGGGACCGAACATTGCCGATTTGGTTTATCTGGTCGACTTCATGTTCAACAGCGGCCCGCCGCCGCCGCATCCATCGTCGGTTGACTTTGATTGGGACACGGAGATCACTATCGCCGATCTGGTCTACCTGGTGGACTACATGTTCAACGACGGCCCCGCACCCGTGTGCCAGTGAGCGGCAAGCCGCATCTTCGCGCTTCGCGCGTCTTGAGGAAGCATGTTGCGTGAAATCTGTGCGCGGCGTATGTCCACATGCGCCGCGTTTCTATTGTTGCAGGCGGCAGACGTCCTCGTCTGCCCATGACACGTCAGGGCCGAAGACTCATACAACCTCACCCTGAGCGCAGCCGAAGGGCGCGTCAATTGTCGAAACCCGCCTGTAGCGGTCCTTCGGACCAGGGGTTTCGACCTGCAAAACTGTGGAGCACCCGGTCAGGCTCGCGCGGCGAATGAGTGAGGGCTTAGTTTTCAGACGAAAGACGCACAAGTTCGGATGCCAACTGTTTGCTTGTCTGAATATGTGGCAATACCTATTGTTAACAAAAAGAAACCGTTTGTCCGGAGGCAATAGACTATGAAAGTGATGTTGGTTGTCCTTAGTATCTTGTTCATTGGACCGGCAGGCGTATATCCTCAACAAGGTCCGGACATTCTTGAAGGCATCTTGTCCGAAGTTGGATTTACCAAAGATGACGTGGGCTACCAGCCAACCGGATATTGGAACCGGTTCCCGTTGGATGTGCCGCACCGGTTGACATCGTTCGACGCCCTCTTTGCCGAACCACTGAAGCTATACGACTACGCCGCTGTCATGGCCAACACGGTTGAGTTCTATCTCGACCCAGCCTACACCGACAGCGCGCACGACGGTCTTTACAAACTTGTTTACAATCTGGGTGTCGACAAGAAACTGGGCGGTTTCAGATCGTACTCAGCCAATCTCATCCCGGCGCCGATGGGTGACGAACCGCTGGTGACGGCGGTCGATCAACTGTTTGCCCTGGCTGGACGAGCCACCGAGTTTTACACTTTCGGCAGCGAGGCCGACTGGCCCAACTACAAACAACAAATACGCGAGGGGACCGCCGGCCTGCCGGACACAATCAAGACTGTCATTGCCCGACTGATCGTCAACCTGACCGACGCGATTCGCTGGCGCAACCTGGCCTTTCGCAACTGCGATCGCGAAGATATGGAAAAAGCGTTCAACATCCGCGACCTGGCCGATACCCAGGCGGACGGGATGATATACTACCCTGAGTTGGACGATCTGGCCGCAACAATCGACTGGCCGTCGCTGCATTATGCCGCTCTCAAGGTCGCCGCCGCCGCCGAGGAAGCTGCCTCGGAATTGACGGCTCTGATCAATCAGGTACCAGACGACTTTGAACTGGAGTTCGCCACACCTTATGGCAAGGTAGCGCTATTCTCACCGGAGTATCGAGGCACTTTCGAGTACGATGCCACCAACGCTCTTTTGGTGATCGACTTCGGCCGTAAGACTCACTATTGCGGCACACCCGGCGCAACTTATTCGCTTAGCAACCCGGTCTCGGTTCTGATTGATTTGGGCGACGACGACACATATGGCGACCAGCACAATCAGTGGCAGCCCTCGGCCGGAGTCGGTCTGCTGGGTGTCGGTCTGGTGCTGGACATGAAAGGGAACGACCATTACTATGGATCCATCTATGCACAAGGTGCCGGGCTGTTCGGGGTGGGTGTTCTGCTTGATCGTACCGGTCG
This sequence comes from bacterium, assembly GCA_030605565.1. GTDB lineage: Bacteria > Zixibacteria > MSB-5A5 > GN15 > FEB-12 > JAJRTA01. The sequence continues at coordinate 9,869 of JAUWIB010000044.1, read as the reverse complement.
CGATGAGTACCGTGCTCACCTGTCGGCGCAGGGGGCCGGGTATTTCGGGATAGGTATCTGTCTTGACGCTCTGGGAGATGACACCTACTATCTCTACGGTGACGGTCAGGGGATGGGCGGTGTCGGCGGAGGCATCGGTGTGTGCGCATCGTTCGGCGGTAACGACAAATACACCGCCGAACCGTTTTCTGAGAATTACAATCGGGGCGATTACCACAGCGAAAACAAGATCAACGGCAACAATGCGCAGGGGGCCGGGTTCGGGCGGCGTGGCGACGGCTCTGATGGTCACGCCTGGGCCGGTGGGCTGGGAGCGATTATCGACATCCATGGTGACGATCATTACTATTCCGGTAACTGGACACTCGGAGTCGGCTACTGGTTCAGCACCGGGATTGCCGTCGACCGCAACGGCGACGATATCTACGAATCATGCTACTTCACCCAGGGTTCCGGCGCGCATTATTGCAACGGTATCCTGCTGGATGAAGGCGGGGATGATCGTCACGAACTGTTTGAGACGGCCGGTGCGGCCTTGGGTTTTGGTTGGGACTATACGAACGCACTCTTGATCAACAAGGGTGGTAACGACGTTTACCGAGCAAAGATGATCTCGATGGGGCTGGCGCAGATTCGTTCGTGTGCCTTCCTGGTCGACATCGGCGGCGATGACGCCTACTACCTCGGGAAGGGAACGCCCGGCTTGGGCGAAGCGACCTTCCGTCAGGACTATCTCAACCCCTCGAAACTGACACCTTACTACACTTATGCCAAGTCGTTTGGCGGCTTCATCGATGTCGGCGGCATGGACAGATACTTCGAGTTTGACAGCACCGGCGAATGGGTACATCCCACCGCCACCGAGAACAGCCTCTGGTTGCAGCCCGCACGATCCGATTCCACTTTTGGCGCCGACAACTTCGGTGTCGGCATTGACACGGATGCTGGCACCGTGCCGGAGTTCTTCAAGTAGGAGTAAAGACACGATTAGGTGTCAGGTTAGTCACTCCCATTTCACTTCTGGAAAGAGCGACCGCACCTGATTCCGTCCGACTAGGTTCCAAAGTCGGCGATGGTCTTTGAGCTCGTGTCGAACGCGACCTGCAACAATCGCAACATGTATACCCAGCTTCTCAGCAAGGGCCTCAACCGGTTTGCGCAAACCTTTCTTACTTGCGTCGCTAGCCTTCCACCGATCTTCTGGAATCAAAGCATCGCTCGCATGTTTGTCTGCCTCGGCCTCTTGCCGGTTACCTTGGGCATCCGCCTCGAGATCGTCATGAAACACCGGGGATTCATCATCCAAATGTAGAGCCAGATGGGCCAATTCATGCATAAGACAGAACCAGAAGTTGTCAATGCGATCGTATCGCAAAGTCAACGCTATAATCGGTTCTTGCTTTGGTAGCATGATTGCTGCGCCATCAAGATGGGTTTTTGGAAGATGTCTTTCTACAATTAGGTGGATTCCATGCTTTGCCAAATACTCTTTGGCAAGCAACGGACCATTCTCAGACCAACTCTGCCTGGCGAGGGTTTGAAGGAAGTCCTCATCTACGATTCCGGGTACATACTTTGCCGGAAGATCAGTTCTCTTAGCGATTGCTATGACGCGAGCAGTCCATGCGGTAAGCGCATATGGGTCCATCGTCACGGTTGACCGTATGTTCTTTGTCATTCGGCACTGCATTGCTATGTTTCTAGTGTTGCCGAGTTGGGAAAAATAACCGCGCATGATCTCCTCGGCTCTTTCATTGGCATCCTTGGCGGGTTCATGGATCCAACCCCACTTTATCATTATCGCCAAAGGAAAGCGGTCCCAATCGATATCGGTTTCTTCCATCCACGATGGGTTGTGTTCTTGCAGCAGCACGGAGGCAGGTATGCCCAGACCCTTGTGCAGAGCCCTTAGCATTTTCAAGGTCAATGGCCTCTTCCGGGATAAAACTTCGGACACCCTGCTGGGACTGCCGAGGAATGGGATGAGGTCGCGTTGGGTCAGGTGTTGTTGATCCATGCGGAATCGAATGGCCTCAATTGGATCAGGTAGTCTCGGCGTGTACTGTTCCGCTTCGTATTTCTCCACCAAAAGCGCCAACAGTTCCAAGCGGTCGCCTTCCTTTGTACCTGGATCAGGATCTAGGTCTAGCAGTCCATCAACCTGGGAGAGAGCAGACCGATAATCATCATCAGACTTTATTACTCTTAACATCTTCAACTCTCCTCTGGGGGCCATTTTGAATACTCGGCGTGGGTTCCTACCTTCTTTATCCAAACTTGGCCCAGCTTCAAGGTCACTCTGACCAATAGCCGATAATTCTTGCCTTTTATGTTAAACACAATTTTCTTGTTCTTCAAAATGCTTGCCGAAGGGTATCTCGCCTTCAACTCATTGATAGTTCCCCAATTGGCGTCCTCTACTTCGCACTTCCAAGCGTCAAATGGCTCTCGAGCATCGGCGTGTTTCCGGCAGAAGTTCTCAACTTCAGGCCATCCAAGTATCTTCATCTACTATATCGACATCCCTCTCACTATTCCCAACAATAATCCATCATTATTGTTCCCGTTCCGGGAACAATAATGATGATCTACGTTGTTGTCAAGCCTTTTCTGAAAAGTTTCTTGTTTTTCGGCGTATGAGTCCCGCGTCCTGATTCGGTGACTGCCGAACGACAGCCATGGGCAAGTTCACCTGTGCCCCCTGCCCAGGTCTGCTGGTCGTAGGCGCAAAAACACTTGCGTCATTTGCCGAGGCAATTATATTGCGGCGCCTCTTGAGGGTCTCGTGCCCCGGGATGCATGGCTCTTTGAATATCGAAGATTTCGCAGGCAAGCCATAAGACAAGCTTGCCAGTAGAACAAGTTTACTTGTGTGCGCCATTAGCTCAGTTGGTAGAGCAGCTGACTCTTAATCAGCGGGTCCAAGGTTCGAGTCCTTGATGGCGTATTTTTTGTTGCCTACATCTCTCTACAACTTCACGAAATACTGCTCGGCGTGGATCTGACCGGGAGTTTTCCTGGAGTGTTTGACGAAGCCCTCTTTAGTCAGGAGTCCCGTCATTTCATCGATCATCAAGGGATTGCCGCACAAGAAAACGTGCGTGTCGGCTGCGCTCGGATGGAACCCCCAGGCCTTATCGAGCACACTATCGGTCCACAATTTCTGCACAAACCCGGTGTGGCCCTTCCACGGCGCCGCGTCTTCCTGTGGATGGCTCAAGATCGGGAGGTAAGTGAAATTCGGTGCGACGGCGTCCAGGGTTTGAAGTTCTGAATGATAGCCCAGATCGCTGGAATGGTAGGCCCCGTGAAAAACGGCAAAACGACGTTTCAGCCCGGCTGCGATCTCAGTGCGAATCATGCTCATGTACGGCGCCACGCCGGTGCCGGTGGCAACCAGTACGGCGTTGGACTCTTCGGGTACTTCGGCCAGAGTGAACATTCCCCTGAACTTTTCGGACATCCAGAGCTTGTCGCCCGGCTTGAGGCTGAGCAGTCGGGGTGAAAGGGAACCGGTGCGGACCAGGCCGATGTAGAACTCCACGAATTCCCTGGCCACCGAGGACGATGCGATCGAGTAGGCTCGCAGGATCAGCTTGTTAGGATCCTTAGGTGATCGTTCCTCCGGCAGTTCGGTCCCGACCCTTGCCACTGTTCCCCGCAAACCCAGCGAGGCAAACTGGCCCGGAGTGAACTCCGGTAGTTCCCATCTCTGTGGCACTACTCGCATCTTAATCAGTTCGGGCGTGATTTCAATTCTTTGCGTTACGATCGCATTCGGTTCTTTGTCGGCCATTGACAACTCCTGCTGGCGCCGCTTGCGTACCGTCGGGGTGCTTGGCGAAAATCGGCTGGGTATCATCATAATCCGGAGAGGTGCGATGTCAAGTCATTTGGATACAGCTATCTTCCCCCCATACCCATTCCGGCTTCTACTTTCTTGTATCCTTCCGGAATATCGAACACTCCCTCGGGGGCGTCTTTTTCGGCATACTCGAGCAGTTCCGTCGTGGTAACAATTTCTCCGCCCATGGCCGAGGTCTTGGTAATCGACTTTACCGTAATGCCTTTGACCTGCCTCATTTCCTCGACAATCTTTTCGAAACCGGGCAGTTGGGCCATCATCCCGCTGCTTACGGCATTGAACATGGTGTAGTCGATTTTGATATCCTCGGTGGCCCACAATTCCTGCTTGGAGGGCATCATCATAATCTTCATGTCGACATTGTATTTCGTGGTATTCCAATCACCGATCTTCTTGGTCTCATCAGTCGGCGTAACCGTGATTTCTATGGAACCGCCCATAGCCTGCATCATCTTCGCCATCTCATCATCCTTGGATGCGCCTTCCTTGCTTTCGCCGCCGAACAGGTCCATCGGAACCACCGAGTATTCCTTTTTCTCGTGGTCCACCAAATACATCAGACCCTTCTTGGCGTCGAAGATGACCGCTGCCTCACTTCCGGTCTGACTGCAGGCTTTGCCTTCGGTCAGCCAGGCGATAGTCGTATCGTTCTTCTCCGGCGCCGTCTGTCCCATCATCTCAAAAGCATCGGTGTGAACCACCTGCTTGAAAAAACTGTCGGCCATCGCCGATCCGGCCAGCGCCACACAGGCCGCTGCCAGAATCAACACCATCGTTCTGCTTGTTTTGATCATCTTGTCGGTGCTCCTTTCAGAAGTTCATACGTAACGGCAATAAAGATCGCATGCAAGGGTAGTGGAGTCAATTCTTAATTTGGTGTGCGAACATGCCCGGTGATCAGTCTGCCCGGTTCATACCCCACGGCGGGCCGGGGTGGGTTCTCTTTGGCGATGCAGCGAATGACTAAGTGAACGGCAGATGCCCACATCTGCCGTCAGGTCAAACGCACCCCTAAATCCCCTCTCAAGGGACTTTGATCAAACCGTTGCCGGCCTGAATTGTCAGGTTCGCAAGGAACCTGACCTGCAAGAGAGTTAGCACGCACATATGTCACCCTGAGCGGAGTCGAAGGGTAACATCAGGGCAACATAAGATGGCAGGAGCGCAGGGGTCCTGCCCCACAAGACACAAAAAAAACGCGGCAGATGTTTCCACCGGCCGCGCTCTCATCAGAAAGGAGGCAATAGTCTATTGTTTTGACCAGGCTGGAGATGAATCCATGCCGGGGCCGGTCAGGCGGCGGGCGCCGCTGCCGGTAATGTCGATGATCCAGATGGAACCATCCTGGGTCGAGAAAGTCAGCCATTTGGAATCGGGCGAAAACGACGGTCGTATCGGATTCAAATACGTGCCGACCGGAGCCTTCGTCACCAAGTACTTTTGCTTGAAGTCAGGCGTGGCGATATACAGACCACCGTCGTCCATGCGGTTGTTGATGTAGACGATCCACTTGCCGTCGGGTGACCATGCCGGCGCTACCAACCCGGCGTTCAACTTGGCCATCTTCGCGATGGAATCCAACGGCATCATGTAACGTCCAGCCGGAATCACTGCCAGCCCCACGCGCTGGACTTTCTCGAAATATTCACAGACGATATCACCGTTGGCGTTCATGGACGGGGCGATCAGGAACTGCTCACCGGGGTTGGCCCAGTCTTTGCGCAACGGTTTGAATCCGCCGCCTTCGGGTTCGATCGTGCAAATCTGGTAATTGGGAGTGACAGCGTTGGCATCGTTGGCGTTGATATCCTTGTAGAATACCACCTTGTCGGGCGACACCCAATCCGGGTCGCGACTACCGAGATCGTCGGTAGCCCGCCGCCACCAATAGTCCTTGTTGGCGTACGCAGAGTCAAGAGAGGCAATAAACAAATCGTACACTTTGTGCACGCCGCCCATGAAATCCGGTCCCTTCAACTCGACGGTGCCGGAGCGAGTAAACATCACCCGCTTGCCGTCAGGTGACCAACTGGGGCGACCATCGGCGTTACCGGCGGCGCAGATCTTGTCCTGGTTTTGGCCATCGGCGTTCATGACCCAGATATCCTTGTCGCGAACAAAAGCGATGCGTCCGGTCGGTTGACCGATAGTGCCGGCTTTCGCCGCCGGGAGTGTTTCGGCCGACTCCGCCAAAGGTGCGACCAGCATCAATGCCACAACTGCCGCCACAAAGGCGGGAACTAATCGTCTATTGCTTCTCAATTGTATCGTCTCCGTTTCAGGTTAACCGGTCGCCTAAAGTAAGCCGCACAATCGGCAATGTCAACCCCGGTCGACGGGCTACCAACTGAAGAACCGCTTGATCTCGATTCTCCCCTTAACTCCGGACAGATCCAAGTCCACACGGCCATCCGGGGTACCATCGACAGTAGCGACCACTTCTTCGTCCTGGCTGTTATACCAGGAAACATTCTTGAAGTTCAACATCATGTAGCCGATATCGGCGCCGATGACCATTCCATTCCATTGGAGGGGATAGTCGCCGCCAATGTTCACCATGAATCCGGGACCACTGCCCTTATAGGTGATATTGGTAGCTTCGGACGTATCGGTGGCCAGGTTAAGATTTTGGTATTCCGGCCACAAATCCCAACTGGCCTGATAATAGCCAACACTGCCGCCGATACGAACAGCCGGCTTGGTCAGTTGTTCGGTTGCGGTCGGTCGGTTGAAAACATAGTACTGCAGACCGGTGGTCACGCCCCAGACCTGAATCTCGGATTTCAGATTGGATATAGTAACGGCTGCTCCATCAGGCGGGTTGTAGTCAAATGATCCGGTCTTGTTCTCGCCCATCTTGAGCCAGTATTCGCCACCGATCGACCAACCGATCTTCTGGGCGAATACTAATCCGAAATCAAGCCCGAACGACGTCGCTTCACCCACCCATTCCAGCGAGCCGTTGTCGAAATTGCTCGATTGGTAACTGGCAAACGCATTGTAATCGTTCTGGCGGTTGATACGATTCATGCCGAAATTCCCGGCCACCCAACTCAAGTGATGGGTTTGTTTCTTCTGGGCCCGGGCGAGAAAGCGGTCGACGATATCCCGTTCGGTTTGCCCGGCAAACACCGGCGCCGAACCGACCAGCAGCAACAGAACGGCACTAATAGCCACTACAGAACGCATAATACCTCCAAGTTTGGCATCTTGTTCAGTTTTTGACTATATCGGAATATCGGCGGTGATACTTGACAGTTTTGGCTGATCTGGAGACGAGTCAAGTCCGCATGTTTTTGGAAGGATATGGGGTACCGTTAGCAGGCTGTTGAAGAACGCTGGAACCGTCATTGCGAGATTGCCGCGCTCCCAACGATACGAGTGTCTTTGGTCGCTCGCAATGACATCAGTTGGGACTTTCTCAACAACCCGTTAGGGCAAGGTCGACGGGTGGCCGTCTCAAACTTGTTTGGGGCGGACGCCTCGCCTTATGGTTCGTAGGTGACGTGCTGGATTGATTTCAGTTTGGTGCGGTGGGGAAACTTCGAGGAAGGGATGAAAAAGTCCGGACCCTCTTTGCGCTGCATTCTGACCGTGTAATCCTGACAGGCCTGACAACGCCGGATTTGTCCCAGCGCCTCCCGTTTGATCCGTCGTCTCCTGGTGTGGTTAGGAGCGTACATCGGCTTGTCTATTATCTTGTATCCCTTGAATGGATCGTCATTGTCGTGGAACTTCACCCCAGCGATGACATTGTGCGTGCCGGGTTCATACAACGTCGCGCCGGGGCATTCGATAAACACGCTGTCGTCGGACTCTTTTTCCTCGATGAAAATCCGGGCGGCGTGGATATCATGCGAGTTGCACTTGACGCATAGCCAGATTCCCTGCTGCTGATAAAGGGGTCGCCCACAGTTGATGCATCTCTTTTTGTCGTCCATTCGAATACCGATCCGGGTTAACCCTTGACCAGCAGAATCAGCGAGCAGGCGGTGACCGTCACCGGCAGGAGTATGACAAAGGAGTACGGCAGCACAAAACTACCCAACATAGCCAGAACAACGGCGGGAAGGACCAGATATTTCAAAGTGGCAAAGGTTATCTTGGTAAGCCGCCAGACGAGCACCAAAACAAGCACCGCCACCACGATATACGCGGCGGTGAGACCGTTGGGTCCGAAGTACTCCAGGATCAACTCCTTGACGGACCCCAGGCCGCCGGAAAAACTATCGGCCTCGGCGGCGGCCCGATCGGAGAGATCGGAAAGTTGTGCTATGAGGGCGGTCTTAGACATCGGCTGTGTCTTCCAACGGTTCAATCGTTAGCGATGATTCCCCGACTCGGGTCAAACCCATCATCCGTTGAGTCAGGAAATTCTGCGAGGTAATCCATTCGTGTGACAGCTTGAGAATGTCGCCCTGATCGACTTCGGTTTCCCAGTCGAAAATAACCCGGTCGATGTTCTTGTCGTCGACGATCAGATCTTCCATCGTAAGAATGAACTTGACTTTCATAACTCTCACCTGTCTGATGGTTTCCTCTTGCATCCGAACAGGCTTGAGCAACCCCAGTGCCAATGATTCAGAATCGTCGCCACCGAGTTGTAACTGTTTCAGGCTGATAGGCTTGGATGAGCGAATGGACAGACTTTGAGCAGGCGGTCAGGAATTTCCATGATTGAGATGCTGAGCAGCCTATGGGGCCGATCCCCCAGTCTATGGGGCAAAACACAACCCGGGAGCCACTTAGGACTCCCAGGTTCAGTCGTATTACGGATCTGTTTCAACTCCCATCGAAGCGTCTCAGGATCCTCAATTGGGCTGTCGTCCCAACACCCCCTTGGACGATAGATGAGCGTGTGCAGGTCTGTGCCCGACGTGTAGATTTTGCCTGGGGGATCGCTCCCTGATCCCACAAACCTGTTCGACGCCCAACCAGGAGATCGAGGCAACTCCGATCTAGCTGTGGTTTGTCTTACGTTTTTGCATGTGCTTGGCATGTCCACGCTACCGCCCGGCTGCTACCGAGAATGGCGCTGTGGACGGATTGGTGCATTGGCGATTCCTCCTTAATCGGCGGTCTTTGCCGTTTCCCTGGCGAAGAGCGGTCAGGAAACTAAGGATGCTTATCTATGCCAAATAAAGTCACTCAATCACTGAGCCAGGAAGCGAAGGGTCAAAAGCTGCGGTGAGGTGAAGGAACCCTGCTAACTATTCCTCCTGCCTGCAATTAACTATGCGATGGAGGTTTTGTCAAGCGAAAAGTGGAGAGCACTTGGGAAACGGAGGTTAAAAGGTACCCCCCTGTTAGCATGGGGAAAGAATGATTCAGGAATGGTTGAGCGCCGGTAAGGCGGAGAGAGCGTAGCGTACGGAGACTTACCGAAGGTCCTTGAGGGTGTGAAGTCTGAAGATGGAATCGAGGTCGCAGCAAAGTGCAACCAGATCGAAAGAAACGCTGCTTGAAAAAAGAACTCACAACTCTTGACATGAACTCAGCCATCAGGCTGAATCACTATATGCTAGGGCGAATCGCGACCAGAAGCGATGGTTGTTGAAATTCGTACTATCGAACTGCCGGTTGATCGGCACAACTCTATATCCCACATACTACAAACCCTTTGACATCCTGGTCAAAGGGCTGGAGTCTCAGAATAAGCGGAGGAGGTAGGATTCGAACCCACGGTACCTTGCGGTACAACGGTTTTCAAGACCGCCGCTTTCGACCACTCAGCCACTCCTCCGTAGCAATATCATAGTCAGAAAATCCACCCCCATTGTCAAGGCAATTGCCGCGACTCCATTCTGCCCCCCGGTTTCTGACATTATTCCGGTAGCCTACTCTGACACGCAAGCCCAACCGCCGTGTTCCCGCAAAGTGATAATGTCCTATTAGAGCAAAGTAGAAATGTCCTATTGATAAGTTATAATGCCTTCCAAAAAGTAAGGGAGGATTATGGCTGGAGAGGATATTATCAGGATGAGGTTGCAGGAGTTGAAAAAGC
>JAUWIB010000050.1 GCA_030605565.1 bacterium | reverse complement strand
TCGACAGCGATAAACATCTTGTCTTCGGCTTGATCGTTGGAGCGCCAGGTGCGACCGTTGTCGGCGCTGAAGGCAATCATGCCTCCGGGCCCGGCCATCACCCCGGTTTTGCCGGAGAACGACAGCGCCCTGCCCGGTTTGGATAACCCTATCAGACTAGATTTCCAGCTTGCACCGAGATCGTCCGATGTAGCCAGCGTGCCGGTCGCTAACAAATACAGGGGGCCTCCTCGGCGAAAGAAGAACTCTTTGTAACCCATTCCGACTCCCGGTAGTTCAGTGAAGCTCTTGCCGCCGTCGGATGAACGCAGCAGAAGTCCCTCAAAGGGTTTTCCATCCGCCCGCGTCGCGCCGGCAACAACTATAGTTTTGGCATCGAGCATCTCCACATCGAACAACCATGGAATCGTGTCCTTCAAGCTTTTGTTGTCCCAGTTGAGGCCGCCGTCGACTGTTCGGTAGAGCGATCCGGCGCGACCACAGACGAAACCAAGGCTGCCGCTGACAAAGGACACATCCTCCAGGGCGGCGCCCTTGGTTACCTGAAACAGACGCCAGGTTTGACCGCCGTCGACCGTGCGCCCCATCCCACCGACGTTGGTAACAACAAAACCGGTATCAGGATGTACAAAGCATATTCCGGTGATGTCGGCCCGATCGGGAAAGCTCAGAGTCTGCCACTCCTGGCCCCAAGCCTGACTGCTGATGGTCAGTATAGCCAGAGCCGTTACAAGAATTCTCATCATGTGATTTTTAGTTGTCATTTGGTCCATAGCCTTTTTACAATTTTAGTTCGGTATAGATTACCGAATGTTAATTGCCCGTGAAGGTAGTGCGGCCGGCCGTCAATGTCAAACCAAGTTGAGGTACCTCCGTGGTCAACCGTTATGTCTACTGATTCAATCGTCGAGTGCAACAATGTCTATATGACTTCCGATCGCGGAGAGCCGATCTTCAAGGATGTCAATCTGAAACTGACGGCGGGGCGGTCGGTAGTTATATCAGGAGCGGCCGGCTCCGGCAAGACGACCCTGGTTGAGATGATCCTGGGACTTAGGTTTCCCGACAGCGGTTCGGTGGAGTTGTTCGGCCACTGTTTGAGGCCGAGGCCACGACGGTTGCTGAAGCGGATTCGTCGCCACATCGGCGGTGTCGGAGGTGTTTTCGACCTGGTACCAAGGCTGACAGTTGCGGAAAACGTGATGTTTCCCCTGGTGCTGGCTTCCGAGCGTCGTCGGGTGCGTCGCGAACGGCTGATGAAAATGCTCGTCGAGTTCAAGTTGCTGAAACAGGCCTCGTTGTACCCGCGCCACCTGACCCGTGTCGAGTATACCCTGGCTCAGTTTGCCCGCGCATCCATCGCCAACCAACCGCTTATGATAATCGATGAGCCGTCGGCCGGTCTGGACCCGGATACTTATGAGCGCGTGTTCGAGTACCTGGTGCGCGTGTCGCTGTCGGGCCGGTCGATGATAATCCTCACCTCGCAGGCCGAAACCGGGAGGTTGCCGCAAAGCGATTTCCTGAGAATCGAAAACGGGTGCCTGTCGTGAGATTGCTCTGGCACACACTCAAAGAACTTTTTCGCAACCTGGTCGGTCATCCGGGTACCACGATCAGTTCACTGATGTCGCTGACCCTGCTGTTTCTGCTTTTCGATCTGTTCTGGATCGCGGCCGGGACATCCGAAAGATTCTATTCACGCCTTTTGTCCGATTTGGAGATGGAGTTATTCCTTAAGCCAGCCACTGCAGAATCGGCGGCACCGGCTTTGCATGACTCCCTTGAGGTCATCGAGGGCGTTCGCACTGTCGAATTTGTTTCCGCCGCCCAGGCGCGCGAACGGCTTGCCGAACTGGTCGGCACCGATCTTCTGGCCGGATATGACAGCGCCAACCCGCTGCCGGCATCGTACCTTCTGACTTTCGAGGAGCACAGTCTGACTACGGCGGCGATGACCGCCATTGAGGCCAGAGTGTCTCGATTCGAGAACGTCGCCCAGGTCTTCTACGGTCGAAGATGGCTTTCCAAAGCAGAAGAGACCCGAGCTATCATCCTGAGTCTGGGCATGATCCTCGGCGGTCTCATTCTGCTGGCGGCTCTGATCGGTTCCGCCAACAATATCCGCCTGATGACCCAAACCCGCGCTGTCGGATTCTATCAGATGCAGATCCTCGGCGCCGGCAAGCTGTTTTTGGCCGCCCCCTTTCTAATGGAGGGTTTGCTTATCACCGGACTTTCCGGCGCCGCCGGCTGGGCAGCTATCCTCTGGGTACGATCACGCATTTCATTCACCAGGTTCGAACCGGTGCTGCCGGGAGCCAACGAAATAGCCCTGTTCGTTGCCGCCGTTGCCGTTATCGGACTCATCAGCGGGTATCTCGGTATCAGGAGAATGCTTAAGTAGACGCATGATCCAACGAAGTCTGACAACTCTGATAGTTACTCCTGCCCTGATCTTGTTTACGATAACGCAGGTGCAGGGGCAGAAGGAGAAGATCCTTAACCAGAAGAAGGAACTCGAACAGATCCAACGCGAAGTCGAGCAGGGACAAAACCGACTTGACTCTCTTAAGGTCGAGGAGTTGGGAGTCCTGGGAGGCATTTCCGAATACGACCAGAAAATCGCTTCAAACCGAAAGGTGATCGATCGCCTCAGCCACAAACTGAAGAAAGTCAAAGGTGATATCGTTTCCGCTGAACAACAGTTGGATCTGAGCCGCCTCAACCATGAGCAAGCGCGCCAACATTTCCTCATGGGTATTCGCCGCTTCTATCTCGCAACTCGCAGCCCCACCGAGACGACCTCAGACCACCCCAATCGGGAGCTGGAGTTGAACCGTCGCGTGAGGTACCTGACCGCTGTGGCCGGATTCGAGGCCGGCAACGTAGCTGCGGCCTCGGATTTTCTTGATGAATCGGTCGCTCTTTTGGAGGGATACAGCGGGGAAAAGGACCGCGTCGCCGGTCTGAAGAAAAAGAAGGAAACAACGACCGCTCTCGATAAGAGCAGAAAAGAACGCGAACAGAAAAGATTGCAGGCGCTGCGCCGCCGCAAGACCGAGGAAGCTGACTACCTGATAATGTTGCAGCAGGCCGCTGAGGAGATGGAGGCGATCATTGCCCGGCTGGAAACAGAGCATCGTCCCCGATCCGGTGACCAACCGGCGTCACCGTCGCTGTTTGCAACTCTGAAAGGTCAACTGCCGCCGCCGGTCAGGGGGAAGATTGTCGAGACTTTCGGTTCCAAGGTACACCCAGTGACCAGGCTCAAGTCGTTCTCTCCGGGGATTACCGTCAAAGCAACTCCCGGTCGCGAAGTGAGCGCTGTAGCGTCGGGCACGGTGGCCTACATTGGGGATTTGCGCGGCTACGGAAAATTCATTATCCTGGACCATGGCGACCAGTACTACAGTACCTACGCCGGTCTGGCCGACGTCACCGTCACGGTCGGCCGGTATCTCCACGCCGCCGACAAACTGGCGACGGTGGCTGATGAGGGTCGTTTGAAATTCGAATTGAGGTTAGGTCGAGAACCACTGGATCCCGTGAAATGGATCAGATTTGACTCCTTTTGATATCACACAGTTTCAGCCCAAAGCCTGGACGATATTGTCGCGGGCGTATGCTGCGGATCGGGTAGCCGGAACCTATCTGTTCCATGGTCGTGACGGCTTTGGGCACTGGCCCCTGGCCGTTGCCCTGGCGGCATTGCTCAACTGTGACAAGCCGGTCAGATCGGATTTACCTGACGGAGAACTCCGACCATGCGGAACCTGCCGTCATTGCCGCGCCATCTACAATCTCAATTTCCAGGGGCTACTGGTGGCCCTGCCGCTGCCACCGGTCAAAACCTCGGATGATGCTATTGAGATAACCAACGAAATTCTGGCCAACAGGCGCCGGGAGCCTTTCTGCCGGTTATCGGCCACCGCCACCACCAATATCCCAATCGCCGCCGCCCGCGAGATAAAGAGAAGTCTCAGTCGCAAAGCGCCCGACGGCATCACCCGTCTGGCGCTGTTCGATCGTATGGAAAAGATGAGAGCCGATTCCGCCGATGCGCTTCTGAAAATGATTGAGGAACCACCTTCCGACACCGTCATAGTTCTCACCGCCGAACGTCCGGAGTCGCTGTTGCCGACCATTCAGTCACGGGCTCAGAGGATCAGGTTGGAGCGAATTCGCCCTGACGCGATTGAACAGTACCTCATTCAAAACTACGACCTTAGCGAGAAACGCGCCCGGCTGCTTGCCCGCATTTCCGACGGCTCCCTTGGGCAGGCCATCGAACTAATCGACAGCGGCGAAGAATCCGACACATCACGACGGGCCGTTGGATTTATGCTTTTCAAGGCGCTTCTTACCGAGGACGCACCGTCGGTAGTGGCGCACCTGGCCGAACTGCTGAATCCACGCGATAGAGGTGAGGCCGAGGATATCCTGCGACTTTGGCAATCGCTGATACGCGACTGTTCCCGCTTTGCCCAGGTCGGCGAGGAGCAGGAGTTGACCAATATTGACTTCGCCGCCGATCTGAAGCGTTTGTCGACCCATTTTGTCGATTCTCGGGTGGCCGCCGCTATGTCGGCGCGAATCAAGATTAGCCTTGCCGATCTGGGCCTGAATGTGCATATTCTTGGCTCACTGACGGCTTTGGTGCTCAGATTGAAGGCATCTGTTGAAGCTGCCCGCTAATAGCGCCGCCTGAGAGCCGACAGAAAATGGAGCAGGCCCATGGCTGAACTGTATCTGGTGGAATTCAAAGGTTCGCGCAGAGAGTTTTTTTTCAATAGCTACTATCACTCCCTCAAGCCTAATGACCTGGTCATAGTGCAGGCGGAACGAGGGGAGGACGCAGGTGTCCTGCACAATAAAGTAGGGGCGGAGGTCGATTATGCCGACCAGGGCCGGCCACGCTCAATCCTGCGCCGGGCATCCGAGGACGATGTCGAGGCCATGAAAGAGCTTCGCCAAAAAGAGGCCGGCTTCAAATCGGAGATTGCCGAGACAGTCTCCAAACACGGTTTGGCGATGAAGATTATCGATGTTGAGTGTCAATTCGACGGCAACAAGATGACTATATTCTTCACAGCCGATCACCGGGTTGATTTTCGGGACCTGGTGAAGGAATTGGCGGGGTGCTACCGGACTCGCATCGAGTTGCGTCAGATCGGCGTCCGGGACGAAGCTCGTCGCATCGGAGGTTTCGGTATCTGTGGATTGCGACAGTGCTGCAATACTTTCATCCGGGATTTCGCCCCGGTTTCCACTCAGCACGCGCGCGAGCAGGACCTGCCGCTCAATCCGGCCAAGATATCCGGCAACTGTGGCCGGCTGCTGTGCTGTTTGCGCTATGAGGCCGCCTTCTATTCGGAGTGCAAGCGCAAGTTTCCGCCGGTTGGTACTTTCGTCAAAACAAAAAGTGGCGATGAAGGAACTATCGAGAGGATTGATGTCTTTCGCCAGGAAGCGATCATCCGAGGTGAAGAGAATATACGCTTCAACTGTCCGGCCGATGGCCTCGTCGGTCCTGAAGCAACGCCGTCCCCTGAAGCAGGCGGTGGGGGACGTAACGACTCTGGCTCAAGGCCAGGGCCTTCAACGGACCGGCCCAAAGAGAAAGCGCCGGACAAGGACGATGCCGCCTCGTCCGATTCCGACTCAGAGAGGAGCTAACATTTGCCGCGACCCTTTTATGTCACCACACCGATCTACTATGTGAATGACAAACCGCATATCGGCCACGCCTACACCACCATTGCGGCCGATCTCCTGGCCCGGTTTCATCGACTGACCGGTCGTGATTCCTTCTTCCTCACCGGCACCGACGAGCATGGTTCCAAGGTGGCCGAAGCGGCCGCCGAAGCCGGTGTGTCGGAGATCGAGTTCTGTGATCGGACCGTTCAGACTTTCCAGCAGGCCTGGAAGAATCTTGACATCGCCAACGATGATTTTATCCGAACAACTTCCGAGCGACACGAAAAGGCGGTTTGGAAAATTCTGGATGCCATGCGTGCGGCCAGGACTGCTGATGGTCGCGACGTGGTGTACTCCGACTATTATGAGGGTCTCTATTGCACCGGCTGTGAGAAGTTTCTCACCAAGAAGGAACTGGTCGACGGTCTGTGCCCCGACCATCTCAAAGCGCCGGAGAAGCTCAAAGAGAAGAACTACTTCTTCCGGCTCAGTGCTTTCCTGCCGCTTTTGAAAGAGAAAATCGAATCCGAGGAAATGCTGATCCTGCCGAAGGAGCGTCGCCGCGAGGTGCTCGGTCTGATCAATCAGGACCTTCCCGACTTTTCGCTCTCGCGCGAAAAAGTGAAATGGGGGATCCCGCTATCGTTCGATGAGTCTCAGGTGGCTTACGTCTGGGTCGATGCGTTATCCAACTACATCTCGGCCATGGGCTATGCCGATGATCCGGACAAGTTCGACAAATGGTGGCTGGGCGGTGAAGTGGTCCACCTGATGGCCAAGGATATCCTGAAGTTTCACTGTCTGTACTGGCCCGCTATGTTGATGGCGGCCGGTGTGAAGACGCCGGACACGATCTTTCTGCACGGTTTTTTCACTGTCGACGGTCAGAAGATGTCAAAGTCGCTGGGAGCCAAGATTGATCCCAATGACATGGTGGCCGAATTCGGCGCCGACGGCGCCCGTTATCTGCTGCTGACTCAGTACCCGTTCGGTATCGATGGCGACATTCAGGCCAGCCGCTTTGTCACTCAGTACAACTCCGATTTGGCCAATGACCTGGGCAATCTGGTCTCGCGCGTGGCCAAGATGATCATGGTCAATTTCGACGGACACCTGCCCAAACCACACGACGGTTTGGCCGGGTTCCAGGAACTTTTTGAAAAGGCCGAACGACTGCCCAATGCGGCGCATGAACACATCAATCACTTTCGCATTGGGAAAGCCATCGGTGAAGCCTTGACGATGGTGCGCGCGGCCAACAAATTCTTCAATGACCTGGCGCCCTGGAATCTGGCCAAAGAAGGCCGCACCGACGAACTCGGCGGCGTCCTCTACGCTTGCTGCGAGATTCTGCGTATCGTGTCGGTGGTCTTATTCCCGGTGATGCCGAGCAAGATGCGCCAGTTACGATCTGTGCTGTCGCTTGGCGACGATACTCTTACGCTGGACAACGCCCGTGAGTTCTTCAATCTTGAACCGGGTGCAGAGATTCGCATCGACGAGCCGGTCTTCCCGCGTCTCAAGACCTCGCCCAGGAAAGAGTCGTCGGTCGAAACGGAAGATATCGGTCTCCTGGACATCTCCGAGTTTGCGCGGGCAGACATGCGCGTGGCCAAAGTGTTGGAGGCTGAGGCGGTCGAAGGCGCCGACAAGCTACTGAAGCTTCAGATCGATCTGGGCAAAGAGAAACGTCAAATTGTGGCCGGGATTGCCAAACACTATACGCCCGAGAAGATTACCGGTATGAGCATCATCGTCGTTACCAATCTCAAACCGGTCACGATTCGCGGCGTCGATTCTCAGGGCATGTTATTGGCCGCCAGTAAGGGCAAGAAGCTGGCTCTGGTGATTCCGGACGGGGACCTCCCGCCAGGCGCTACTATTAGTTAATGATCGACTCTCACTGTCATCTGGATCTCGAGCCGTTTCACAATCGTCTCGATGATGTCCTCTCCGCAGCGCGGGATGCCGGCGTTCATACGATTGTAAACATTGGCGCCGATTTGATTTCGTCGCGACGTTCAGTGGAACTGGCTACAATCCATGAGATGATCTATGCGGCCGTCGGTGTCCATCCCCACGATGCCCGCACGCTCGACGACAACGTGCTGGCGGAACTGGAAGACCTCGCCGTTCACGACAAGGTTGTGGCTATTGGAGAGATCGGACTGGATTTCTATCGCGATCTGTCGCCTCGACCCGTCCAGAAAAAAGCGTTTCGACGCCAACTTGAGTTGGCGGTGACGCTGAACATGCCGGTGGTGATTCACACGCGGGAGGCTTTTCGGGATACCGTTGAAATCGTGCGCGACTATGCGGCCGATCTGCCGGGCGGCGTCTTCCACTGTTTCCCCGGCAGCGTCGAGGATGCCCACGAGGTCTTCGATCTCGGTTTTATCGTCGCGGTGGGAGGTGTCATTACTTACAAAGGTTCTCGCATGGCCAAAGTCGCGGCTGAGTTGCCCCTGGACAAGATAATTCTGGAAACCGACGCTCCCTATCTGACACCGGCGCCGCATCGGGGCAAGACTAACGAGCCGGCCTACGTGAAGTATGTTTGCGACAAACTGGCCGAACTTCGCTCCGTCAGCATCGCTGAGATAGAAAGAGTCACCGACCGCACCTGCCAAAAGCTCTACCGTCTGGTGGAGACCTTCGGGGACTGACCAGTGAGCGGCTATCGCCCGAAGAAACGTCTGGGGCAGAATTTTCTGACATCTGAAAGCGCCATCCAACGCATTGTCGATTTGGTCAGACCTCAGTCCGGGATGCACATCGTGGAGATCGGCGCGGGACGGGGAGCCTTGACCCTCCCGCTGGCGCGTTCCGGCGCCGGGATCACAGCCGTCGAGATTGATCGCGACCTGATCGGCTATTTGGAGAACCTGCTCAAGACCTATCCCAACACCAAAGTCGTGGCTGAGGATTTCCTGAATATCGATCCGCTGTCCATCCCGACACGACCCTTCGTGCTGGTCGGCAACCTGCCTTATCAAATCACCTCGCCGGTGATCGAATGGGTTGTGCAACACCGGACGCATATTCAATCGGCCTGCCTGATGATACAGCGTGAGGTAGCTGATCGTCTCGCCTCGTCGCCGGGCAGCAAAGGCTGGTCGCCGCTTGCGATCTTCACACAGTTGTATTTTGAAATCGAGCGCTGTTTCACGCTTGGACCCGACTGTTTCCGACCACCGCCCAAAGTAACCTCGGCGGTGATCCGGATGACGCCCAAACTCACGGCGGAGATCAGGCATGGGGCGCAATTCGAACGCCTTGTCCGCACCGCTTTTCACCAACGGCGCAAACTGCTGGTGAACAATCTGTCGCCGACTTTGGTTGCTGACCCCAACCAATTGCGATCTATCCTGACCGAACTAAAGCTGCCGGCCAACATCAGGGCAGAGCAGGTAGCCACGGAGCAATTCAAGAGCCTTACCGAACGGTTGGTGGCGCTCCATCTGATATAAGCCGCCGGTTGCTTTTTTGAATTGACATTAGAACCCCAGGTGAATAGGTTCTCCTCTAAGTGTCTGGGCGCACAGACTGCTCATTGGGAAAACTGAAACAAGGAGTGTTTCGTGTCATCGCTCACAGTAAATGTCGACACCGTGGCGGCGTTACGCGGTCTGCGTGGCTATGCCGAACCGGACCCGGTGCAGGCGGCGGTGCTGGCTGAGTTGGCCGGCGCTGACGGCATCGCCATTCAACTGCTGCCCAAGCATCAGTTCGTTCGTGATCGCGATTTCTACCTGTTGAAAGGTGTGGTCAAGACCAGATTAACTTTTGAGATGCCGCCACATGATGATTTCATTAACAAAGCACTCGAGGTGAAGCCGTGGATGGTGACCTTTGCCTCCGACCAGCTTGGCGGCGACAAGGCCGTGCTGCCGGTCGATTTCGCTTCGGATGAGATCGACTTCGGCGACATTGCCGACCGCCTCACCGCGGTCGGTGTTCTTGTCGGTTACTTCATCGAGCCGGAAGTCGACCAGGTCAAGCGGGCGGCCAAACATGGCGGCAGTTCTGTTCTGATCAACTGTTCCGGTTACAGTAACGCCCGCACCATCGACGATGCCCAGCAAGAACTCGACCGCATCGACGCCGCCGGCGCGGCGGCAGCCAAGGCTGGTCTGGCCGTAAGCTGCGGACGGGGGCTGACCTATCGCAACCTGACACCGGTTGCTGAGTTGGGACTGGTTGATGAATTCGTGATCGGGTACGCCATCACCGCCCGCGCTCTGCTGGTTGGTTACGAGCGGGCCGTAACTGAGATGCTGCGTCTCGTGCGCAAAGAACCACCGTCGCAGTAAGCCACATTGTGAACCGAGCCAGTGATCAGAAGGAGTCGGTAATCGAGATCGGGATACCTACGGACATATCCCCACAACGAGTGGACCGCTACTTAGCGTTATGTCAGGACCTGGACCTCTCGCGCAGTCGCATTCAGAGGCTGTTCGATGACGGTTTGGTCACCATCGACGGACGAGTTGCCATCAAGAAGCAGCGAATCAAGGGCGGGGAGACCATTGTCCTGACCATCCCGCCCACACCACAAATGCACCTCGAAGGTGAAGATATCCCCGTCGACATCGTTTACGAGGATGAGCATCTGGCCGTGGTCAACAAACCGCCCGGCATGGTCACTCATCCGGCGGCGGGGAACTACGGCGGAACTCTGGTCAACGCCATGATCCACCACTTCGGTAAACTGTCCGAATTGGGCGGCTCGGATCGGCCCGGAATCGTGCACCGTTTGGACAAGGAGACTTCGGGATTGCTGATCGTGGCCCGAAATGACACCGCCTTCCTGGCGTTACAAAAAGCAGTGCAGGCACGTGAGGTGGCGCGCAGCTATCTTGCTCTGGTGTGCGGCCACATGAGAGAAGATGCCGGGATGATTGATCTGCCGATTGGCCGGTCGCTGAAAGATCGCAAGAAGATGATCGTGACCCATCACCGCAGCCGCGAGGCCGTGACCAACTACAAGCTGCAGGATAGCTATCGCTCCTATGATCTGCTGGAGGTGAACCTTCATACCGGACGGACGCATCAGATAAGAGTGCACCTTTCGCACCTCGGGCATCCTGTCTTCGGCGATCCGGACTATGGTGGCCGTCAAAAATGGCATCGTGGCATTTTCGCGCCGGAGCGATTACTAGCCAAACGGTTGCTTGACATCATGCCGCGACAGGCGCTGCACGCTGTGCGTCTGGAATTCACGCACCCCGTTAATGGAGAAAAACTCTCCCTGCACCGCCCCCCCCCGGAGGACTTTCAGTCATTGCTTCAGATGTTGGATAATGAGGGACGATAGTAGAAAGTAGGGCGGGTCCGTCTTCGAACCCGCCACTTGCGACATGCTTCGACTTCGCTCAGCATGAAGTCACAGCTAGACGCCCTCGTCTGTCCCTTGGCCATTGTCCATATTCGGTACCCCACCCAGAGCGTGAGCGTCGGGTGGGCTTTTCCTGTCAATGAGATTGCCGCGCTTCCAAAGGCACGAGTGTCATCGGTCGCTCGCAATGACGATTTTCATTCTTAATCCTAGTCTTGTAAGGTGGGTTCGTCTTCGGACCCGCCACTATCGGCAGGTTTGAGGACAAACCTGCCCTGCTCGGAGATTGCCGCGTCGGCCGCCCTTCGACTCCGCTCAGGGTGACGCGGCCCGCTCGGGGTGACGCGATCCGCTCAGGGTGACGCGCTCACTGTGGACTCTTGCGCAACACCAATACCAGCCGCCAGGCTTTCTTGGCGTTGTCGAACGGGATGTTCACATCCAAATCGCCGTACATCGCGGCGATATGAAACCGCCCCGACAAATCGATCAGCGCCCGTAGGTTTCCAAACCCCATACGACGCGACTCGCTGGGACTTACGAATGACTCGACCCGCCCGTCCTTCTCAAGCTTGAAGCGCACGGTTCCGTTGTCGATTTCGGTGATCGGATCAAAGGTAGCATCCGAGCACCAGTCGATAGATAGCTTTGCACCGTCCTTTTCGATCTCCCAGACATCCCGCGTACTCTTATCGGTGTCGAAGGCGTCGCGAGGGTGGGGCAACTCCAGCAGATAGAGGCCGTCGTCTTTCAGGTTGTCGGCCACCGCTGCGAAGTGGTCGACGATGTCGCGGTTGGTCAGAAGATGACTGAAGGTCGCCATCATACAGGTCGCCAGGTCCACCTTCTGTTCGAGACGAAAGCTACGCATGTCGGCTTCGAGGATATGTCCGGGCAGTTTCTCGTCATCGTAGTAGCGCTGGGCGTACAGTGCCATCTCCGGCGAAGAATCCACGCCGTACGCCGTCACGCCCCGTCGAGCATACTCACGGCAGTACTGCGCTGGTCCGCAGCCGAGTTCAACCATCGATTTGATCTCAGCAAGTCCGGCCAATGCCGCCGCTTCGCTGATGAAATCCACTGCCTTGGAGTAATCGCGCCAACTGAAGGCTAACTCGTATAGCTCGGGATGCTCATAGGGAGAGTTGGTCACACCTGCTCCTGTCTGTTCGCCATCGGTATACTGGTTGACATTTCCACGGACGCTCCATATATAACGCCAATGAACGACTCAAGCAAGAAAAGCAAACTCACTTACGCCGACAGCGGGGTCGATATCG
This sequence comes from bacterium, assembly GCA_030605565.1. Lineage (GTDB taxonomy): Bacteria > Zixibacteria > MSB-5A5 > GN15 > FEB-12 > JAJRTA01. Next base: position 32,516 of record JAUWIB010000050.1, on the reverse strand, counting down.
ATGCCGGTGATGCGGTTGTTGAGCGAATCAGGAAACTGGCCACCGCGACCTTTGACCACCAGGTGCTGAGTGACATCGGATCATTCGGCGGTTTTTTCAAGCCGGACCTCGAAGGCATCAGTGAGCCGGTTTTCATCTCGTCCACCGACAGCGTCGGCACCAAACTGAAGCTGGCCTTCATAACCGGGAAGCACGACACGGTCGGTGAGGACCTGGTCAATCATTGTGTCGATGACATTCTCGTACACGGCGCCAAGCCGCTGTTTTTTCTCGACTACATCGGCATCGGGAAACTTGATCCGGGGATCGTAGCCGAATTGGTCGAGGGCCTCAGCCGTGGCTGTCAGAAGGTTGGGATGGCGCTTCTGGGTGGCGAGACCGCGGAGTTGACCGATCTCTACCAACCGGGTGAGTACGACCTGGCCGGCTTTATTGTCGGCATGACGGACCGTTCGAAAATCGTGGATGGTTCGACTATCAAGTCTGGTGACGTCTGTCTCGGGTTGCCGTCGAACGGCCTGCACACTAACGGTTACACACTGGCGCGAAAGGTCGTCTTTGAGATCGCCCATTTGCGGCCGGAGGACTATTTCCCCGAGTTGAACGGCACCGTGGTCGAGGCGCTGATGGCGGTGCATCGATGTTATGCGCCGATCGTCCATCCACTATTGTCTGAATTCGACATCCACGGCATGGCGCATATCACCGGCGGTGGGATTCCCGGGAATCTCAATCGCGTTATCCCCGACGGCTTGTGCGCCGAGATCGACAAGACTGCCTGGCCGGCGCCGCCCGTGTTCGATTTTCTGAGAAAAAAAGGGGATATCGATCCGGTCGATATTTATCGAACCTTCAATATGGGGATCGGTTATATACTCGTGGTCGATGCAGCCGAGGCCGATAAGATAGTATCACGCATCGGCGAAATGGGCGAGAAGGTCTATCGAATCGGTCGGATCGTCAAGGGAGGTCAACCGGTTCTCCTGACGGAAGGCTGAACCGCCATTATGGCATGAGTGAAACAATGATTCTTCTTTGTATAATGGATGGTTTTGGTCTTCGCGAACCGGCGCCGGACAATGCCATCGCCGCCGCCCACACCCCCAACTATGACCGTCTAATGGCCGAATGCCCGCACACTGCGATCGACGGCTCCGGTGAAGCGGTAGGGTTGCCCGATGGTCAGATGGGCAACAGTGAAGTAGGGCATCTCAATCTCGGCTCGGGGCGGATTGTCTACCAGGATATCACGCGCATTGATAAAGCCATCTCGGATGGCGAGTTTTTCAGGAGCCCTGTTCTTGGCCCGGCCATGGATCGCGTCGCAGGTGAAAACAAGGCGATGCATCTTTTCGGACTGGTATCCGACGGCTGCGTGCACTCGTCGCTGGAGCACTTGTATGCCCTGGTCAAGATGGCCAAAGAAAGAAACGTTGAACGTGTGTACCTCCACGCCTTTATGGACGGTCGTGACACGCCGCCCGATTCAGGTCGGCACTACATGGCCGAGGTGGTTGCCAAGCTGGCCGAGATCGGATTGGGAAAAGTAGCCACTATTTCCGGTCGCTACTACGCCATGGATCGTGACAAGCGTTGGGAGCGTGTCGAGCAGGCGTACCAAACTATAGTTCACGGCAATGGTCGGAAATTTGCCGATCCGGTAGAGGCGATCAAAGCTTCGTACGCCGCCGGCGTCACCGACGAGTTCGTCGTGCCGCTGGTAATTGACAACGGCTCGGCGGATGCGGGACGGCTATCGGATGGCGATCTGGCGGTCATTTTCAACTTCCGCTCCGACCGCGTCCGAGAAATCTCGCAGATGTTTCTCGGCTATCCCAACGATGGCTACAACCATCAGGACAACCCGCAAGTCGAGTTGGTGACCATGACCAACTACGATGTCAAGATGACCGAGGCCAAACCGGTATTCCAGCCGAACAGGTTGGACAATATTCTGGCCGACGTGCTCGCGCGGACCGGACGCAAGCAACTTCGCACGGCGGAGACGGAGAAGTACGCTCACGTTACCTTCTTCTTTAACGGCGGTGTCGAGAAACCCGTCGAGGGGGAAAACCGTGACCTGATAGCGTCGCCCAAGGTGGCCACCTACGATCTTCAGCCGGAAATGTCGTCGGTTGAGGTCACAGACAACGCCGTGAAGAAAATCGAATCCGGGGAGTACGATCTGGTGGTCCTGAACTACGCCAACTGCGATATGGTCGGTCACACCGGTGTTTTTGAGGCGGCCAGGAAGGCCGTCGAGGCGGTCGACACCGGTCTGGGACGGCTCCTTGAGGCCGTGAAGAGCCAGGACGGTGTGGCCATCATCACAGCCGATCATGGGAACGCCGAACAAATGGTCGACCCCGATTCCGGCGGACCCTTTACGGCCCACACGACCAATCTGGTGCCGTGCATTTTGTACGACCCATCGGAAGCAGTCGGTCGTCGTGAAAGCGTCACCTTGCGTGATGGTGGCATCTTGGCCGATATCGCGCCGACTATCCTGGACCTGATGGATCTCGAGATCCCGGTCGAGATGACCGGTAAATCACTAATAGAACGAGGGTGATCACTTGACCGGCCTGTTCAAAAGAATCGGTCGCATAATCCTCCCTGAAGATATTGCTCTGCGCAAGCGCCGACTGGAATTGTTAGTCTGGGCGTTCCTGCTATCCTTCGCGTTTTATCCTGAGTCCTGTGGTTTCATCGCCTGGTTTGCCTTAGTCCGTCCGCTATGGATTATCAGTTCGCTTCAGCGCCGGGCCGCCTTCAACGCCGCTTACTTCTTCAGTTTCTTTTTCAACCTGTTCTCGATCTACTGGATAGGGATGGTCACCCCACCCGGAATGGTCGCTGCCGTGGTGCTTGTCGCCTCCTACTACGCAATCATCCTGATGGTTTTCTGGAAGCTCTATCGCCTGAAGCCCATCTTCGGAATTGTCTCGATGCCCTTCCTTTGGGTCGGCATGGAGTACTTTCGCACGCTCTCGCAATTCGCATTTCCCTGGTCTGATCTCGGCTACACGCAGGCCTACTACTTGTACATTCTGCAGATCGTATCCGTGATATCCGTTCATGGCCTTTCGTTTCTGATCGTAACGGTGAATGTGCTTCTGTGGCAGGTATTCCGAAAAGCGGTGTCGCCGGAACGACGCATCACCGCCTTGTTTGCGTCTCTTGCTATTGTAGGTGCGCTGGTTGCCTATGGCTGGATCGAGATGCCTCGATTTCCCGAGGCCGGCGGCTATCGCCTGGCTCTGCTTCAAGGCTCGGTGCCGCTGGATGAAAAATGGAGTGACGGTAACCAATATCACAGTATCGATGTGTACGACTCGCTGACTCAGACCGTTGAGGACAGCACCGTTCGGTTATACGTGTGGCCGGAGACGGCGGCGCCCTGCTATCTCTCGCACGACCGGGCCTGCCGCCAACGGGTAGCTGAGGTGGCCCGCCAGTCGGCTACCTACCACATGGTCGGCTCACTCGCCGCCAGCTATAATCAAGAGGGGAAACGGTATTACAACTCCTGCTTTCAGTTCAACCCGTCCGGTTGGATCGAGCAATCATATGACAAAGTAAAGCTGGTGCCGTTTTCCGAACAGGTGCCTTATCAGGATCAAGTCCCGTTCATGCGCAAGGACTTCCTGAGGAAGTACCTGACGTTTATCGACCAATACGGTGTGCAGTGGTGGTCGGACTTCCGTCCCGGCGATTCGGCAGTGATTTTCCGACTGCCCGACGCCGCCTACTCAGTGCTGATCTGTTTTGAAACGACCTTTCCGGAGTTTGTGCGCCGCACCATACGCGACGGCGCTCATTTCGTGGTCGGAATCACCAACGACACCTGGTTTGGCCGCTCGGTCGGGATCCACATGCATGCCCGAATCTTCATCACTCGGGCCGTTGAAAACCGCTGCTGGTTCGTTCGCGCCGCTAACAGCGGCCTGACTTTCATAGTCGACGGCTATGGACAGGTGCGTTCAGAGCTTGAACCCTACACGGTGGACGTCCTGTTAGGCGAGGTCGATTTGTTGGATGAGTTCTCCTTTTACACCCGGCACGGAGACTACGTCGGGCGGTTCTCGTTCTTGTTTACCGTTTCCATCATAGGTATATTGCTGGCACTATGGTTTGCTGGAAAGATTATGTCCCGGCGCTCCGGTTCTGGTGTGTAGCGCTTTGGACTATCGTTATCGGCCTCGGCCAGACAGCGTCCGCGATCGAGTGGCGCACCTCGACCTCGTTCAAGGATGTACGCCGCCTCACTGTCATCAATGACACTCTCTGGGCGGCCACGTCAGGGGGGCTGCTGGCTATTCACGATGGGACCGAACCAGTAACTGAGTACACCAACGTCGATGGCTTGGGGACGACAGACGTTTTTGATATTATCATTGACGGCAACGGACAGAAGTGGGTGGCCGGTATGGGACGTCTGGTGCGGTTCGGTGAGACTGAGTCCCGGCAATTCCTGGAGAATGATGACAATCGTGACCCGTATGCTCTGTACCGAATAGTCGATAACGGTGACGACCTTTGGATCGGCACATCGATTCGCCTGGAACTGTTCTCAAAGACCAGCGATGATGGAGAGTTTCCGTTTTGGTACACCAGGTTTGGCAACCTGACCGATGATCCCGAGGTAAGGGATGTGCTTCTGCGCGGCGATTCCATCTGGTTGGCGACGTCGGCCGGGCTGGCCACCGCTGATATCACTGATCCGAGGATCCTGGGCCAGAGTTCAAGATGGACGACCTGGGGCGCCGAATGGTTCGCCGGCGGCGGTCTGGAACGGGTGGTTGCTTACCAGTCGGATATGTACCTGGCGGCATCGACCGGCCTTTGGAAACTAACGATCCTGGATGGCGATACTAACATCACACTTCTCGACGCAGGGACCGGTGAGCGTTTCACCGATTTGCATCTTGAGAATGACTCATTGTTCTTCTACTACGAAGGCGGCATGGGTGCTATTGTCGACGGCACGCCGACTCTCATTCCCACTCCCGGCCTGCCGGCGGCGCCGAACACCGGTCTCAGTTTTGGAGGACGACGTTGGCTGGCGGTTTTGCAAGAAGGTATCTACTACGACAGCAATGGGACCTTTGTTGAGTTCCGCCGCACCGGACTTCCAAACAACCAGGTCAGCGACCTGACCGTCAATCGCAACGGCGTCATCACGGCGGCCTTCACATCCCGACCGGCGGCTACCCTCATCGACAATCTCTGGGGGTCTTATGATTTTTCTGTGGGCGAACGCACGACCCTGCTGATCTCGGATTCCAACGGTGTTCCCTGGCTCGGCACCAGGGGCAACGGGCTGTGGCTCCTGGGGGAGGATTCAGCCACCAATTATGACGAACAAAACTCCACCCTTATCGGCAACACCGATGACCCTCCGAACGGACTGAGGTATATCGTCATAAACGGTCTGGCCACCGACGGACGGTATTTGTTTGCTGCCTGCTACCGAGCCGCCAACGGTGACCCGGTAGCAATCGCCGACCTGAACAACATTGATGACCCCATCAACGGTTGGGATGCGCTTGGCTCCGCCGACGGTATCGACCATACGTTTGTAGTTTCGCTTGATTACCGGAACGGCTTTGTGGCCGTTGGCAATGAATTCAACGGCGTGTATGTCTGTAATGTGGGAGATAATCCCTTTGACCGCCCTGATAATTCCTGCACCCATTACACCGAGGACAACTCGTTTCTTCGCTCCGATGACATTCGCGTTGTCCGCTTTGCTCCCGACGGAATTCTTTGGGTGGGGACGAACGTGGGATTGTCGCGTTACGATCCCGGCATTGAGAGGTTCGTTGATGTCGATCTTCCGGCCGGCGTCGACCGGGATATTGCCGATCTCGAGTTCGATGGCCGCGGTAATCTCTGGGTGGGTACGCGTGACGGTTTGGCCCGTTTCGACGCCACTACCGGACAGTTCGAGGTGTACACCACCGCCAACAGCGGGCTGGTCGCCGACCAAATCAACGCCCTTACCCTCGATCAGGCTACCGGAGACTTGTACATCGCTACGAACCAAGGCATCTCGCTGCTGACATCACCGGTGGAACGAATAGAGTTCGATCTGGACCAGGTGGTGGCGTTCCCCAATCCGTTTGTCATCAATTCACCGCTCGACAGTTTGGCCTTCAACTTCGGTCGTCCGGGGATGGTTCGAATCTTCACCCCCGCCGGCGAACTTGTAAGGAGACTGAATACCAACCGTGGTTGGTTCGGCGACAATCAGGCGCATGAACGTGTAGCGTCCGGCGTCTACATCTACCTCCTGGAGGACGACCAGGGCAATATCAAACGGGGCAAAATCCTTCTGGTACGGCAGTGATGGAAGTCTCGCGACTGACAATCTCACGTCTGAACACCGACCTGCTGACAACCCTCACGGCTGATTCGTTATTTGGCTCCATTGGGTTCGGCCGACTCTGGGAAACGATGGGCGGGACACCGGTTTATTGGGCGGCTCGTGCCGATGACGAGGTAGTCGCCCTACTGCCCGGCGTCGAGTTCGGTCGGCGCCCGTTGAAACGTTTTCAGTCTATGCCCGATGGCATCTACTCACGAATCCTCTCGATGACACCCGACCACCACGCACGACAGGAGATGACCCGCGCTCTCTTACAGGCGATAGCGAAAGCAGGATACGTCAAAACCTACATTACCGACTTCCACGGCCCGATGGAGGTTCCGGAGACGTATGCTGCACAGCCATGCCGGACGACGATTGTCGACATCTTCGATAAAAACTGGGAACCGCCGGACCGCAAGCTGCAGTCGGAGATTCGTAAAGCGGAAAGGGAGGGCGCCACAATAGAACAACTGGACGCTGCTATACACATGGAAAGTTTCCTGCAACTGATGCAGGCTACCGAGCAACGACACGGAAGGAAACCGCGTTATCCTCCGAAGTTTTTCTCCGCTCTTGCGGAGCTTGCCGCCGAGGATGATCGCGTCGTGTGGTACTGGTGCGAGCATAAGGGTCGGCCTGTCGTTTCCCACATAACTTTCATCGAAGGCGACACAGCTCTGCACTGGCAGGTCTATTATGACAAGGCCTTCTCGTTTCTCAAGGCCAATCAACTCATGTTGTCGAAACTGGTTGGTGAATTGAGACAACGCGGCGTCCGCAGGTTGAGTCTGGGTGCTTCCCCGCCGGGTGCTTCGGGGCTGGTCGACTATAAGGCAAAGTGGGGCGGCTACGAATACACCTACAACTGCTACGTCCACAAATCCGGATTGGGCAGGCTCTTGTGAATGAGTCGAATATGAAAGTCCTGCTCCTGGCCGACGTCCGAGCCTTTCACACCGAGCGGTTCGCCCGGCAGCTTCACACTCAGGGCTGCGATGTTCTGACCGCCTCGCTCGAGAACGGCACGATGGAATATCACCACCTAAGCGGACGAGGTCCGGTCAAGTTGCTGCACTACCTCTCGGCAGTGCCACAGCTTCGGCGATTGATCAGGCAGTTTCAGCCGGACATGATCAACCCTCATTTTGCGTCCGGCTATGGTTTCATCGCAGCTCTGGCACGCCGGGGAAACCAACCGCCGATCGTGCTCAACCTCTGGGGTTCCGATATCCTCATCGTCCCGCGAAAATCCTGGTTGCACAAAAGGAAAACGCGCTACGCCCTTGAGGCTGCTGATTACGTGATCGGCGATTCGGAATTTCTGGTGTCGGCGGCTGAAAAGCTCGCGGGTGGCACAGAGCGATCTGTCATCCCCTGGGGCATCGAACGCCGCTTCCTGAACTTGCACAAGGATGATTACTCCTTTCAGAAGCCCCTGCGAATCATCGTTCCCCGGACGCAGGCGCCTGTCTACAACAATGAGTTTATCGTGCAAACGCTGCAACCATTGATTGCCGACGGTACCGTGGGCCTCACCTTTCCATCGTTCGGACCTGACAGTATACGATTCCGCGATGTGGTCGCGCCGTATCTTGATAGCGGTATCAACTTGTATGATGCCATGCCTCGCGAGCAGTTCCTGGCCTTCATGACCCAGCACGATGTATACCTGTCGGCCTCCCGCTCCGATTCCTCGCCGGCATCGCTGATCGAGGCGATGGCGCTGGGATTGCTGCCGATTGTGGCCGACATCCCCGGTGTTCGGGAATGGCTGTCCGACGACAATGGACGACTCTTTCCGCAGGACGATGATGATGCTCTGCGCACTATCATAACCAACATTGTCCGGGGCGACGACAGCTTCACCGACCTGCGCCGCCGCAACTTCGAGAAGGTGCAGCGAGACGCCATCTTCGAAGACAACGTGGCAACTCAGTTAGCCATCATGCGTCGGTTGGTTGATCGGAGCCGCCAATGACACCACGAGTGCTGTTGATCTGTTACTACTTTCCTCCCCTGGGCGGGGCCGGCGTGGGACGACCTCTTTCCCTTTTCCGGCTACTGCCGTCTCACGGCATCCAGTGCGATGTCCTCACGGTCAAACCGGTAGCTTATCGCGTTTTTGAGCCGGAGTTGCTCGAAGGTCTCGACACGACTCGCATCCACCGGGCCGGCAGCCGCGATCCCCAACGACTACTGCGCCTGGCCGGGATTCGCCGCGTACGTGAAACCCACATTCGTCGGGCCGGGTGGATATCAAATCTGTTCTTTCCCGATCCCAAAATCGGCTGGGTCGCTCCAGCGGTGAGGTTGGCCCGCCGGTTGGTGCGTGAGAACAACTATATGGCTATGATCTCCACGTCGCCGCCGATCTCTTGCCATCTCGTCGCGCAAGCCATCCACGGAGAGACCGGCCTGCCCTGGATTGCCGACTTTCGTGATTTCTGGATAAGCCACAAAATTGAAGATGTCTTTGCCGACCAATCGCGCCGGGAGCGAGCCTGGGAACTTATTGGAACTATCAAAGATCGGGCCGCCGTCGTCACGACCTGCAACCCGGCTATCAGTGAGTACCTTGGCGGCGGCGAGGTTATCTTCAACGGCTACGATGACACCTTGGCGCAATTATGGCAGCCGCCGGTGGACGGCACGACAGTAAACATCGGACTACTCGGTACTTTCGATGAACTCGTTCCCATAGAACCGCTCCTGAGAGTGCTCGCGATGCTCCGCAGGGCATCACCTGAGTTGTTTGAGCGTATCCGACTGCTGCAAGTGGGACGAGTCGACACCGGCTGGTTCCGAGCGCTTCTGCAAGAACACGCCCTGACCGAGGTCTGCACGATGCATGGTTTTCAGGACCGACGTCGCTCGATTGAAATACTATCCGAAGCGTCTCTCTTCTACTTCGGACTGGCGTCGGCCAAAGAACGGGGCATCGTTCCCTCTCGTTTGTTCGACCTGTTCGCCTCCGGTCGTCCGATCCTGGCCGCCCTGCCGCCGGGCAGCGTCGTAGCCGATCTGTTGGAGGAATCGGGTAATGCCTGTATCTTCGATCCCTCCGATGCCGGCAGTGTCGAAAAAGCCGTGGATTTCGTTGGCGACCTTATGCAGGAGCATCTGTCCGGCGAACTGTCGATTACCGCCTGCCCGACATATGCCCAACCGTTCACGGCAACCGCAATGGTTGCCCGATTTGCTGAACTGACTAAAGCGCTCTGAAAGAATCGGCGCCGCCGGTCTTGTCAGAATTCATCATCCAGATATCGATCAAGCGTACACTCTGCTCCGGTCAGCATTTCGGTCGCCGCGGTAACCGTGAGCAGATTGTCCATCGCCTCGCGAGTGTATTTGTGGCAATGATCCAGAAGTCTCTTGAACGCCACGGGATCGATATACTCTGAAACGACCGGCGAGTGTTTAATCTGATCCTGCATACAGCTTACGATAGTCGACTGACTGTTATAAGACGAGTGTGGTCGCCATATCTTACGCAGGACAGCAGCTATGCGGGGATGCCGGTTCAGGCTTCCGATCAGGCGTAACTTGCGCTCGTAGGCGGCAGAAGTAACTGCCAGTCCGCGATTGGCGTCTGCCACCTGAGCCGCCTCCGGTGACAAACGTTTGAGGAATTCACGGTACAGCAGGTGAGTCCTCTTGTATTCGTCGGGGCACCTAAAGGCGGTCATGAAAAAGGGCAGACCGTAGAAGGGGGCGCAGCACCAGAAGGTCGCCCGGTTGCTCTCTTCTCCCTCGTACAACCACCGCTGTCTCCGACCATTCCAGAGGAGGTGGACGTACTTGTATTCCAGCCGCTGTTCCGGAAACGCCGCTACCATGGGAGTCAAGTCGTCAATGATCTCATCGATCGATACTCTCGTCAACTCTTCGACGAGGCCGGTCGGAAAGAGTTGATAACGGACGATGAAATGCCTCACCACTTCATCTAAGGAGCCGAATTCGCGCGGAGGAACGATGTCGGGCAAGGCGCCATCGCCGCCGTCGCCCGAGAGGAAAATGATGTCCCGACCGTATCGCCGAGCGATCTCGTCCAGGAACTGTTGACCAAACGCCTGAGCCAGATGGTTCATGCCGCCCCGCATCCGTAGAAAGTGCTCTAACTCTCTCCCGGTCGGGTTGGTCAGGTGGATGAGCTCCCAGTCGAAGCCGAGTCGCTCGGTTAGTTCGCGGGCGACTGCAACATCCGACGACGCACCTCCCAAAGCATCGTCAAAAGTCACAGTCCGAAAACTCAGCCCCGCTTTTTTCAGACCGACGGCCACACAGCGCGAGTCGAGGCCACCGCTTAATGATACCACGGCTCTCCCGTCATCCTCGGTCCTGTCACGGCATGCCTGGATAAACTGTGAGACCAGTTGGTCGGCATAGTCTCCGAGTGGTAGAGCGTGGTCTTTTTGTTCGAGGTTGAGGCGATAGAGCACGGTGCGATCGGTACCGCCTCCGGGCAAGCCGAATCGTAGCATGGTCGCGGGAGCCAGACAATCAACTTCCTCCAGTGTAGTGCGCCTTCCCAACGGACAACCGAGCAACAAATACTGCGCCAGCGCCATGCGGTCCATGCGTACAGTTCGCAGGCTCTCGGCTACAAACCTGATCTCACGCGAAATAACTTCAAGCCCATCCACCCGGCTGTAATACACCGGCAGCCGTCCCAAAGCGTCATTGACCAAGGACCATTGGGAAGTGCGCTTGTCACGAACCAATACCAGGTATTCGCCGTCATGAGCAAGCAGCCAGTCCTTGACAGCGTCGAACGCATCCTGAAAAAGAAGGGATCCCAGCGACCGAAGATCGGCATGCAGTTGTCTGTCGTTCAACCCATACAGCTTTCCCTCCAATACGATGAAGTAGTCAGCATCGTCCCAGACGGCTATCGGGTACTCGGGGTAACGAGTGGTTCCTAAGCTGACCAACTCATCCGAATAAAGAACCTCCGCACGATACTGCTCATCGTGCAGCAGTTCACTCAGCATCGCCTTGAACGTTGGCGCGCCGTTTCGCGCTTGATGACCATGTACGAAATGAATACCCGGCACCGATCGGTCCTCCGATTGGAAAGTACTCTTCCACTGCGAACAGCGCTCTGAAGTTACTATGGGGCGATAGTGGTGTAAAGGAGAATAGCGAACCTTGTTGGCGATGGTCATCGCCTTTCCAAACAAGGTTTGCGACGGCTACCCAGCCGGAGTGAAAATGGGTTCGTTTTGTGTATTCTTGATTTGGGATAATAGAATCGGTGGTGATTCCGACGCCTGCACAAGCTGGGAGTCTTGTAGGGTGGAAACCCATATGCGGCTCCGCCATCGGGAAGCGGCAGAACCCTCGTAAGGCGGACCTTCGGCAGAAGCGGTTCTGCCCTACAATTTCCCACAGAAGGCCGGGCGTGGGAAAGTTGTCGGTCGAGGCGCATTTCATGGTACAAGAACCTGGTCCTTTCCCTAACGACTGTGCAGGCGCGTTTTAGGGGAGAATGGTGATGTTTTTGTGAGGGGTGAAGTAAGGAATCGGCTGCGCCGATGTCGAAACCTCGCTTCGCGACCCCTTCGGGTCAGGGGTTTCGACCTACGGTTTACTGAAGTTACTATGGGGCGATAGTGGTGTAAAGGAGAATAGCGAACCTTGTTGGCGATGGTCATCGCCTTTCCAAGGCTGATTCACGAGATGATACCAACAGTGGTCAGTCTGCGACAACGGCAAAGAACCCAGCGCGCACTCAGCGCACCAGCACCATCTTTTTCTCTTCAGTGAAACCGTCGGCGATGAGGCGGTAGAAGTAGACGCCGCTGGCCACGGCAATCCCGCGCTCGTTGCGTCCGTCCCATGTCACTTCATAGGCGCCGAACGGCAACACACCTTCGCTGAGGGTGGCGGTATGCTGCCCCAGGATGTTGTAGACGGACAAATCCACCTGACTGCGGCGGGGCAGGTCAAAGCGGATAGTGGTGAGGGGGTTGAAGGGGTTGGGATAGTTTTGGGACAGCCCGTAGTCGCGCGGGAGGTTGTCATCGACCCGGTCATCGACGTCGGCGGCAATCGACGGCGCGAAGACTTTGAGTTCAATGGTGAAACCGGGCTTGACGGCCGCAACTGTGTAGCTATTGAGTGGTTCGTAGTCGGCCATGATGCTGACGTGCCCCTGATCGTCGGTGCTGACCCGCTCAATCATCCCCAGCGTATCGCAGAGAACGACGAGGCAGTTGGCCACTGGCTTACCGCCGGCGGAAACGTCGATATCCCAGGCTCCGTTTTCGGCGTAGACCTCGACGGTCAATTCACCGGGGACATCGTCGTACATTATCAGCGTCGGATCGCCATAGAAGTTCTGACCGTAGACGACATCGCGCACGTAGTGGTAGCGCAGCTTGGAGTCGTACATGGCCGCTACGGCCGGACGATCCGGGTGAGCGAAGGCGGAATCGAAAAAGGCTCGCTGAAGCAGGTGACTCGACCCCACCCAGCCCCAACGTGAATTAGCCACAAAAGCGACCGCGCCGGCATCGGGCAAGGCCAAAGTGGTGACGACGAGGTTGGGCGTTGGTTCCGGATAATCGTAGTCAAAAGCGCCATTGTCGCAGGCCAGCGAGTAATAGAACGAGGTGCGTCCGTTAGGCGCGAGATGACTGATAACACCGTTTGCGGACGAGGTCGTGTCAGTGGTGAACCGAGTTTTGGGGAAATGGTTGTACTCCGACGTACGCACCTCGAAGAGGGTCCCGGATCCGTGAGCGATGATATTGACGATGCCATAACCCTCCGACAAGACGGCTTCCAGTTCGCAGGGAACGACATTGTGTGGGTCGGGATCGTCGCCGCGATTCAATTCGACGCCATTGGTGGTATCAATGTCGAAATGATCGGGGTAGGCCAGAGCGATACGCGCATGCTGACCGCCGCCTGAGTAGTCCCGCATCTGATCGGATGAGAAGAAGAACGCTTTCGACAAGTAACTGCGATCATCGCCTCCCGGTTCGGTCTCGTAGGCGATCAGCTTGTCGACGTAGGCGTCGAACTGTTCGACACTGTTAAACGGCAGCCGCCCGACCCAAAGCTCCGGGATCAGGTCGGCCTGATCGTGGGTGCGCTCGCCCCAGACGTTGTCGTTGTCCTGATCCCATTCGCCGGTCAGATCGGCGAAGTAAAGATCGCACACCTGTTGCACGCCGAGATTCGGCATCGTGTCGACTGCCCGATGATAAGCGTAGCGGATAGGAAGGATCGTATGGTCGCCGGCCAGCATCACAAACCGACCGCCATCGAGGTAGAACTGGACGAGATAGTTGCGCAACTTCTCGGCGTCATCGCGGCCGGTCTGCGACGATAGTACGTCACCGATAAACTTCACCTCAGATCGATATCCGGTGCTGTTCTTGTAAGCGGCCAGCCGTTGCAGGGGGATGGCCAACTCCGGCGACGTGATGATGACATAGTCTATGGGCGCATCGCCACCAGACAGCGTGGCGAACTGTGATTCTGTGGAGCGGGACTCGATGCCGGGCAGTTCTGTCAACAACCGTTCGGGAGCCAGGATGTCCGGGCCAATCCTGATGGTGATGGCTTTGTTGAATTGTGCAGCACCATCAGTCCCAACCGTCACCGGAAAAACCACCAGACTGGCATAGCGGTCCTGATCGATCTGAATGACGTCAGCAACCTCGACCGCCTTCCTGCCCAACTCATTTTCCGCCAAGGTGCTCGCGAGGTTCACACCGCCGACCTGGATTTCACCAGTCGGGATGTCATGTTCCTGAGCTTTTCTGCTAAGAGATCCCAGCGGTTCAGAGTCGGTGACTTGATAGCTTACCGATTCCACCGATTCACCGGGGCCGAGCGCAACATAGTACGTTCGGCTCGGAAGGGTCAAGGCCAGACCAACAGAAGTAGCCTCAAATCCTCTGTATTCAATCTGTCCGTTAGCGGCATCAAACTCAACCTCATCGGTGTCGAATTCCAACGTTGCCGTGCCGGACAAGGCCGATGCCGCCAGGATTATTAGGGTTGCCAATAATTCGATGTATAGTTTCATATACGTGCTCGCTCGTTTCATCCTGAACCTGCCACAAATAGTGCAAGAGACCGACCCTCTGCGCAGTTCGACCCCCGAAAATCTTTCGAATACGTGCAATTTGCTGTTATTCAGTCGCTTCGAGATGATAGATAAAGGAACGGAGGAGGCTCGGGAGGGCGACGAAGGTCACCGTCTATATTGGCGAACCCCCAACATTTGAAGGATTTAGCCCGAGTTTTTGGCTTTTGAACCGCACTGGTCTTTGTCTAAAGCTTGGTTCACAACACCGGCTTAACGTCTTGGTGAAATGTGATATTCCTTACTCTTTGAATAGCCTGTAGTTAACACGAGCAGTTTTTTTATTTTGGGAGAAGAATTCGCTTGACATCCGGTGGGGGAAATGTGTAGAATAGGGATAATTAGAGCGGAAAATGGTGGAAAGTGGAGGAAACCGGTGACTGGTTTCGTCGGTCGCTATCAAACGACGATGGATGACAAAGGGCGTTTCGCCCTGCCGGCCAGGCTGAGAGCGGTGAACGGGCCGGACGGCACGCCACTGCTGAAGGGTACCCTGGTTCTGACAAAGGGGTTGGAAGGCTGTCTGAGTCTTTACCCTGAGGCTGAGTGGGCAGAAGTCCAGCGTCGCTTTTCTTCCCTCAATTTTACGCAGAAGGATTTCCGCTTTTTCAGTCGGCGGTTCTATTCGTCCGCCGGCGCCGTGAAACCCGATCGCAGCGGCCGTATCCTGGTACCATCGCACCTGGTCAAAGAAGCGCGGTTGTCCAAGGAACTGTTGGTGATCGGTGTCAATCGGTGGCTGGAGATCTGGGATCCGCAAAGGTATGAATACTATCTCGAGCAGTTCGCAGGGAGTTACGAGGAAGTAGCCGAGCGACTGTTTTCCGTCCATGATCCCGGACGCGAACGAGAGTAGTCACCGGCCGGTGCTGGTCGCCGAGGTAGTTGCCTTGCTGGTGACTAATCCTGATGGCGCCTATCTCGATCTCACCGCCGGCGCCGGCGGCCACATGAAGGCGCTGGCCTCGAAACTGGGCACGGCGGCCCGACTGTACGGTCTCGATCGGGACCCTCAGGCGGTCGATCGGACCAGACGAAACCTCGGTGACTGCCGACAAGTCCGTGATATTGTACACGCCGCATACGGCGATTTGAAAACCGTAGTCGGCCAATTCGAGGATAAGAAGTTTGACGGTATTCTGCTGGATCTGGGACTCTCATCGGATCAACTGGCAGATGCCGAGCGCGGGTTTTCATTCAGTCTGGAGGGACCTCTGGACATGCGGTTCGACCCGGAGTCCGGCGGGCCGACCGCGGCGGAACTGCTAAACTCGCTGAGTAAGAAGGACCTCACCGCCATCTTTCGCGATTTCGGTGAGGAGAAGCAGGCGGCCCGGATAGCCGCAGCGATCGTCAGGGAAAGACAACAGAAAATGTTCACCGCCAGCGCCGACCTCACCACCATCGTCTCCCAACTGGCCCCTCCGAATTATCGCAACAAAGCTCTTGCCCGCTGTTTTCAGGCGTTGCGTATCGCTGTCAATGACGAGTTGGCCCAACTCTCGAAGCTCCTTCCTATAGCGTTGGATTTCCTCAATACCGGCGGTCGCATGGCCGTAATTGCCTACCATTCGCTGGAGGACCGCATCGTCAAGCGCTTCTTTCAGCAGGCCGCCAAAGGGTGCACCTGTCCTCCTCGATTTCCGGTTTGCGTGTGTGGCCGGGTTCCCCAAATGCAAATCATCACTCGCAAGCCGGTAAGGCCTGCCGCCGAAGAGATAGCATCCAACCCCCGCTCCCGATCGGCCCGACTTCGTGTTGCAGAGAGGCTGCCCGTATGAGGAAGACGGTGCGCAAGTTCAAAGAGACGGTGGAAATTCGCTCCTCTGTGATCAATCGTCTGAGGTCGCATCGCTATTTCCCGATAGCCGTGCTGGTCACGGTGTTCCTCATGGCCAGCGTCATCCATGTCTGGCAAAGGGTGCATGTCCTGGAGACGGTCAAACAGGTTTCACAGTTGCGCGCCGAGAATGAGCAACTGGTCGATGCCACCTCGAAGTTGAACGCCCGTCTGGCCTCGCTGTCGGCCGCCGGACGGATCGAGAAGTATGCCATGGATTCGCTTGGGTTACAGCCGGTGGCGGCAGATCAGATCTACACGCTGATCGGACGGGAAGAGAAACCCCCGGAGCCTGACGAGTTGGCTACGATGTTCAGAGCTATCGAACGCGTTACCCGGTATGTGCCGGTGGTAACGGAGAATCGCGCCAGCGCCGGTGATCTGCGTCAACTAAGACCGGCCAGCCTGAACGGTGAGGAGGGGGATCGGTGATTCTGACCGGGCAGCAGCGTCTGCGTCTTGGAATTATGCTGGCGATTGTCTGCCTGTTTTTTGCTGTGGTGACGGCTCGTCTGGTTCATCTGCAGGTTTTCAAACATTCCCAATACTGCGAGATTGTCAAGAAACAGTCGGAGGGGACAATTGACATTCCTGCCGATCGCGGGTTGGTGTATGATCGAAACGGTCAGATAGTCGCCGACAATATCGTGGTCTCGTCGTTGTATGCCTACCCGGCCAATAAGCGCGAACTCAAGGCGGTGGGGAAATATCTCGAGCAGTTATTCGATCTCAAGGCCGGTTCAGCAGCCCGAAAGTATGGGCTTGCGTCGCGGCGTTTTCGATGGATTAAGCGACAGCTTGATGATGCCGCCGCCGTCCGGATTGAACAGACGGCTCCGAACGGTCTCTATCTGCGCCGTTCCGCTCACCGCTCCTATCCCTTCGGGCTGATCGGCCGGCAAATTCTGGGCTTTACAGATATTGATAACAGCGGCCAGTCCGGCCTGGAGTTCGCTTTCGACTCGACGCTGGCCGGGCGCAAGGGACTGGCTGATATCCGCCGTGATGGTTTGCGCAACACTTTCCGTGTCAACGAGAAGGCGTTGGTGAAACCTTCGCCGGGCCGTTCGCTCGTGCTGACCGTCGACTGGCGTTTGCAGGAGATCGCCGAGGAGGAGTTGCGGGCGGCAGTCTCTGAATATAGCGCCAGGAGTGGGATGGTCGTGATGCTCGACTGCAACAACGGCGACATCCTGACCATGGCCCACTATGACCCCAGCGAATTATCGCCGGACAAACCTGCCAAACTGCGTGTTATCTCCGACCAGTTCGAACCGGGCAGCGTCTTTAAGGCGTTCACGGCGGCCGGACTGTTGGATGCCCGTTTGATCAACTTCGAAGATTCGGTCTATTGCGAGGAGGGCGTTTGGAAGCTGGGTCGACGCCGCCTTCGCGATGACAAGAAGCACGGATGGCTCTCCTTCCGCGAGGTGGTGGAACTCTCCAGCAACATCGGCATGGGCAAGTACGCCGTGCAACTAGGCGGCGACGAACTGTACAACACGGCGCGCCGATTCGGTATGGGACAAAAGCTTCGTATCGGTCTGCCGGGTGAGACCCGCGGCCGTCTGGTAACGCCCGAACGATGGTCCGACTACACGATCTCGGCGCTGGCTATGGGTCATGCCGTGGCTGTCAACGCTCTGCAGATGGCCGCCGGTTTCGCAGCTATCGCCAATGGTGGAGAACTGTTGCGACCGCACTTGATTCTCGGCAGTGTCGATGAAGATGGTTACATCGCCGACCGTTGCGACCGTGAGTCCATCGGACGCGTGGCCGGCCGAATAACCTGTGACACGCTACGATCATTCATGAAGGGAGTGGTCGAGGTCGGAACCGCCATGCCGGTGAAATCGGATGTAGTATGCATCGGTGGCAAGACCGGCACCGCCGAAATCCCCGATCATGAGAATCGTTGCTACTTCAAGAACAAATTTACCGCCAGCTTTGCCGGCTTTTTCCCGTGCGACCAACCGCTCATCGCGGGGATGGTAGTATTGATCGAACCACATCCGATGCATTACGGTGGATGGACCGCGGGACCGACTTTCCGCAGAATTGCCGAGCGATATGCCCGCCTCAACCCGGACTATTTTACCCCCTCTGAGAGGATACTGGTGGCGAAGAGTGACGAACTGGAATCCACCGTCGAGGTTCCTGATCTGGTCGGTCGCCATATCGGCGCGGCACGCCTCCGGGCCGAGGAACACGATCTGGCGCTCCGGTGCAGTGACACGAGTGGTTTTGTCGTCTGGCAATTCCCGGCAGCGGATCGCATGGCCGTCAAGAACGACGACATCCTGGTATCGGTAACGTCACCCGGCGACGACCTGCCTCGCATTGCCGACCTGACCGGATTGTCAATCCGTGAGGCTTCCGCCTACCTGGATTTTCTCCGGGTAGAGTTCACTATCAAGGGCCGTGGTCGTGTGGTCAAACAGTCCCTCAGGCCCGGCGAAACAATCAGCGGCGACAAGATATGTCGTCTGACCTGCAAACCGACTTAGGAGTGTGGAGGTTCACATCAAACTCAGCGAACTATTGACAGGACACTCACAAGCCGAACTGACCGGCAGCGGCGACGTCGAGATCGATAATATCGAATACGACTCGCGCCAGGTGAGACCGAACAGTTTGTTTGTCGCCATCAAGGGTTATGAGCGCGACGGTTTCGAATTTGTGCCTCAGGCGGTTGAGCGGGGCGCGGTGGCCGTCGTGGGTGAACATGACGAATGCAGCCTCGTTGAGAACTACGTCAAGGTGGCCGACACCCGCCAGGCGCTGGCTGATCTCGCAGCGAAATTCTACGACTACCCGGGGCGCAAACTCAAGATCTGTGGCGTCACCGGCACCAATGGCAAGACCACGGTCTGTTATCTGATCAAAAGCATAATGGAAGCGCGCAACAAGAAGGTCGGCCTGGTGACTTCTGTCGTCTACGATTCCGGCAAGGAGACCTTCCCCGCCGAGCGCACGACGCCGGAATCACTCGATTTGCAGCGCCTGCTCTATCTCATGAAGAAGAACCATTGCGTCAATGCCGTTGTCGAAGTGTCATCGCACGCTTTGGCCTTGCACCGGGCGGACAACGTCGATTTTCGGGTGGCCGTTTTTACCAACATCACGCGCGATCATCTCGATTTCCATCAGACCATGGAGGACTACCTTCAGACCAAGAAGCAACTCCTTAAGCGACTGGAAGGTCCTCTCAGCTACGCTGTCATTAATATCGATGTGCCGGAGTTTCGATCCTTCCTCAGTGACATCACATCATCCTACTTGGCTTACTCGCTGGAGGATACTTCGGCCGATGTCTACTGCACCAGTTTCGAACTGGAGAGTGCTCGAACCATGTTTGATCTCAAAACGCCGATGGGTGTTCACACGGTGACCTTCCCGCTGCCGGGGCGGTTCAATCTTATCAATGCTCTGGCTGCTGCTGCCGCCGGCTTGGCCGCCGGCGTCGATATCGACAACGTCGTCCGCGGACTTCAGACGGCTCAACCTGTGCCGGGCCGTCTCAACTACGTTGAGTGCGGGCAACCGTTCGCTGTTTATGTCGACTACGCTCACACCCCCGATGCCATCGAACGCTTGTGCGAAACGGCGCGCGAATTGTCACAGGGAAAGCTGCTGCTGCTGTTCGGGTGCGGGGGTGATCGCGACAAGGGAAAGCGTCCCCTGATGGGCAAGGCGGCCACGACCGGGTCCGATTACTGTGTGGTGACGTCAGATAATCCACGCAGCGAAGAACCCGATGCCATCATCGAGGATATCAAGCCCGGTCTCGAAGGTGATCAGTACGACATAATCCCGGATAGAAGCGCCGCCATTGAAGTTGTTCTAAAGAAGGCCGAACCCGGCGATGTCGTCCTGCTGGCCGGGAAAGGCTCGGAGAACTATCAGGAAATCAAAGGTGTCAGGCACGAGTTCGATGACACCAACGAAGCGAAGCGAGTGTTGGCCGAACTTGGCTATACCGGACTGGTGAGTGACAAAGGGAATTGATAACGTTGCGTTTCAGTAAACTGGCAGCCGTCACCGGCGGCACCGTGTACAACACGGACAACGTCGAACAGAGCTTCACCGGCGTGGCTATCGACAGCCGGGCAGTAAAGGAGAAGCAACTGTTCGTGGCTATCCGCGGCGAGGTCAATGATGGACATGATTTCATCAACGCCGCTATCGCCGCCGGCGCCTCCGGGATAATCGCAGAATTCGCCTGGCCGGGTCTGGAACATATTCGCGGCGAGGTGCCGGTGATCGCCGTACCCAACAGTCATGAAGCGATGCTGACCCTTGCGGCGGCCTATCGCGATAGTCTCACTGCTCGCATGGTCGGCATCACCGGTTCCAACGGCAAGACGACGACCAAAGAGTTGACCTATCATCTCCTGAACGCTGTGACAACAGACGTCTACCGATCTCCGGGCAATCTCAACAACCTCTTTGGGGTGCCTCTCTCTCTCTTTGCTGTCCCGCAGAGGACGACGGTTGCCGTGATGGAACTCGGTATTTCAACCGAACTGGAGATGCCGAGGCTGGCACAGATCGTTCGCCCCGATCTGATTGCGATCACCAATGTAGGACCATCGCACTTGCAGTTCCTCGATTCGATCGAATCGGTCGCCCGCGCCAAGCTGGAATTGGTGTGTACAGCAGATGCCGAAGTCCCGGTAATTATAAACGGTGACGACCCGGTTTTGATCGATCAAACGAGAGCCATACGCCGTGACTTCATTACCTTTGCCCTCGATCACGACGCTGATTTCACCGTCGATGTGCTGGATCCGCAGGGCGTCGACGGCACTACGGTGACAATCGATGGTCATCTGTTCAAACTGCCGCTGCTCGGTCGACATCAAGTCAGCAACTTGCTGGCGGCGTATGCAATCGTCCGAACACTCGGATACAACTTTGACGACGTGGCTACTGAAAGTATCCCCCTTGCCACGGCGCCGATGCGTGGTCAGATCGTCAAACATGGCGGGGTGACTTTCGTGGCCGATTGTTACAACGCCAATCCGGAATCGGTCAAAGCGGGCTTGCAGACCTTCTTTACTCTGCCGGCCTCCGGTCGTCGGATCGTTGTGCTGGGTGACATGCTCGAGTTGGGACACGAAGCAGAACGGTACCACCGTGAGGTCGGACGACTGCTTGCTACCTGTGACTTCGACTTGGCCGTAACGGTAGGACCCCTCTCGCGTCAGATCCACGATGAGTTGTCGGCAGCCGGGAGGGATGAGAGATCGTGCCGTCAATTTGAAGACGCCGCATCCTGTGCCGTGGAGTTGTCCCGATACTTCACCGAAGACGATCTCGTCTATGTCAAAGCATCGCGCGGCGTCGGCCTCGAGGCTGTGATCGACGCTGTAGCCAAGAGAGAGGGTGACGCCTGATGCTATACCACCTCTTGTATCCTCTCTCCGAATATGTCTCCGGCCTGAATGTTTTTCGCTACATAACATTCCGCACGGCCGGCGCTACCGTCACGGCCATTTTCATCTGTCTTATTCTCGGACCGTTTTTCATCCGGCTGCTTCGGAAGTATCAAGTAGCTGAGACGATTCGCGAAGAGATGCCTGAGCGTCACAAGAAAAAAGCGGGCACGCCGACCATGGGTGGGCTGATTATTCTGGCCGGTATCATTATTCCCACCCTCCTCTGGGCGGACCTGACTAACTACTATACGCAGATGGTGCTACTGGTAACCGTTTGGCTGGGCGCGCTCGGTTTCATGGACGACTACCTCAAAGCTATCAAACGTCAGCCAAAGGGACTGGTAGCGCGTAAGAAGATGATCGGCCAGCTACTTTTGGGTGCTGTTTTTGCCGCTGCCCTGTTCTGGCTGGCGCCTGAGAAAATCTACGACGGCACGACCGGGATTCCGTTCTTCAAGAACTACGTGCTCACACTCGGGGTATTCTACGCGCCTTTCATCGTGATCGTGATAACAGGCTCCTCCAATGCCGTCAATCTTACCGATGGCCTGGACGGTCTCGCCATCGGGCTGGCCGGTTTGTGCTTCATGGCCTTTGCCGGTATCGCCTACGTCACCGGCCGCGTCGATTTCTCGGAGTATCTGGCCATCGAGTACCTGCCCGGAAGCGGTGAACTGGCTGTTTTCTGTGGAGCGGCTATCGGCTCGGCGCTGGGTTTTCTCTGGTTCAATTCACACCCCGCCGAGGTGTTCATGGGTGACACCGGATCGCTGGCACTGGGCGGCGCCCTGGGTGCAATCGCTATTCTGCTCAAGAAAGAACTGTTGCTGGTGATCGTTGGCGGCGTGTTCGTCATGGTTGCTTTGTCCGTGATTATACAAGTTTTGTCATATCGCTACCGTGGCGGCAAACGAGTGTTCAAGATGGCGCCGATACACCACCACTTCGAACTGTGCGGCTGGTCGGAATCCAAAATCGTGGTTCGCTTCTGGATTCTTGGTGCTCTGTGTGTCCTCTTAACCCTGGCGACCTTGAAAGTGCGATAAGAAAACAATGACTGTTCAGGAACGCATAAGCGAACGGACCATCGGTGTCATAGGGATGGGTCGCTCCGGCCTTTCGTCGGCCTCATTGGCGTCGGCTCTTGGCGGCGTGCCCTTTGTCTCCGACGCGGCGCCGGCCGATAGGTTAGCCGAGGCTATCACTCAGCTCAGGCAGGAGGGCATCGCCTACGAAACCGACCAACATACGGATCGCCTGTTGAAGTCGGATTATATCATAGTCTCGCCCGGTGTGCCGCCGGAGATCGACATCCTGAAAAAAGCGCAAGCCAGGGGGATACCTATCTTCTCGGAAATCGAGTTTGCCTCCTGGGTCTGTCGCGGGAAGATCATCGGTGTCACCGGCTCCAACGGCAAAACCACCACCACCACCCTGATAGGTGAGATACTATCCGCCGCCGGTCTCGATACTTTCGTCTGCGGTAACATCGGACTACCGTTTGCGCAGGTGGCGGACAAGATCGGCAAGTCCGGAGTGGCTGTTGTTGAGGTGTCGACTTTCCAGTTGGAACGGATCGCCGACTTCGCACCGCGCGTGGCCATGATCCTGAATCTGTCGCCGGATCATCTTGACCGCCACGGCAGCTTCGAGGCGTACAAGAACCTCAAGTATCGTATCACCGAGAATCAAAAGAGTGGTGACTATCTCATCCTGAACGCTCAGGACAAGGAAATCATGGGTGACAGCGTCACGACCGCCGCTGACAAACTGTATTTCACTACCGAGGGTGAGGTCAAGCAGGGCGCCTTTGTTAAGCAGGGAGATCTTTGCATAGCGCATGGTGGACGGGGACTGCGAATAGTTTCTGCCCGGGATATTCGCATCCCCGGTCCGCATAATCTGCAGAACGCGGCGGCGGCGGTAACGGCGGCAACGTTGTTCGACGTCGATCCGGCAATCATGGCGCGCGTGCTGAAGACATTCCCCGGCGTCGAGCATCGCCTCGAACCCGTCTCGCGCGTGGCGGGGATCAATTTTGTCAATGATTCGAAAGCGACCAATGTCGACTCCGTCTGCTACGCCTTGCGTTCGATCGACACCCGTATCCATCTCATTGCCGGTGGACGCGACAAGGGAGCCTCTTACCAGCCGCTGTTGGAGCACGGGCAGGGCCGGATAGCTTCAATCGTCCTGATCGGTGAAGCCAAAGAGAAAATGTACGACAGTTTGGGACGACACTTCCCGACCCAGTTTGCAGATTCACTTGAGGAGGCGGTCAAGGTCAGCTTCGCGCAGGCGCGCCCGGGCGACACGGTGCTGTTGTCACCAGCCTGCGCCAGCTTCGATATGTTCGACAACTTCGAGCAGCGCGGGAAATTGTTCAAGGCGGCGGTGGCTGACCTCAAGCGCGACAGGAAAGAGAATGAAACGATCGCTGACTAAAAGCACTGTCGACGAAGGATTGCTGCTGGCTTATTTGGCGCTGATGGTTATCGGTTTGGTTATGATCTACTCAACATCTTCGATACTGGCCGAAGGACGCTTCGGTTCACACTTGTTGTTCCTGCGGCAGCAGTGTCTATGGGCGATGCTTTCGCTGGGTGCGGTATTCGTAATCAGCAAACTGAACCTTAGCCGAATGGCCATCTACTCGGTTCCGGCTTTGTTGGTAAGTATGGTGCTGTTGGCCCTGGCGTTTGTCGGACCGGTCCGCAACGAAGCACACCGCTGGATTGCCCTGGGTCCGTTCTCCGGTCAGCCGTCCGAGATATTCCGCTTCGTTCTCGTTTTCTTCCTGGCCTTTTCATTGTCGAACCCACGTCGCGACCTCACTGACCTGCGCCAACTGTTGTGGCCATACCTCCCGCTGACAGGAGTCGGGTTGCTGCTGGTGCTTCTCGAACCCGATCTCGGCAGCACAATCGTAATATCCATCACTGTCGTGGGCATATTCTTTTTGGCCGGGGCGCGCATCAAACATCTGCTCGGCGCGGCGGCGCCGATGGTAGCTATGGCCTTGTTGGTCGTATTCGGCCTGGGCTACAAGAAAGCTCGCATCATGGACTTCGTGGCTGCAGTGGCCGATCCTCTGCAGGGGAGCTATCAGGCCAGGCAGGCGGCTTTGACGCTGGGCGCCGGCGGTTGGCTCGGCGTCGGTCTCGGGGAGGGTCATCAGAAACTGTTCTTTCTGCCTTATCCGCATACCGATTTCATCTTCGCAGCGACTGGTGAGGAGATAGGTCTGCTGGGCCTCATGGTAATTCTGACGCTCCTGTTCTACCTGCTCTGGCGGGGTCTCAGGATATCGTTCACGCAGCCGGACAAGTTCGGCTACCTCCTGGCCGGTGGCATGACCCTGTCGCTCTTTGTCAACATCGCCGTCAACATCGGGGTGGTGACATCGTTGCTGCCGGTGACCGGATTGCCGTTGCCGTTCATTTCTTATGGGGGGTCGTCGCTTGTCATGTCAAGCGCGGCGGTCGGTGTGCTCCTGAACCTTTCGCGAAGGACGGTGCCGCGATGACCCGCTACAAGATGCTCTTCGCCGGGGGCGGGACCGGCGGGCACCTCTATCCGGCGGTTGCAATCGCCGACCGCATTTCTCAACTGCTGGAGGGACGCGGCGAAGTCGATATCAGGTTCGTCGGTACTAAGCGTGGTCTGGAATATCGCATTCGTGACACTCTGGGGTATCCATTGCACCTGATTAACATGCGCGGGCTGGTTCGTTCTTTCACTCCGAGGAATCTGCTGTTGCCGTTCGTGGTGGCGGGCGCGTTGTTCAAAGCTCGGCTGCTGCTGGGTCGGTTTGCTCCCGATATCGTTGTGGGCACCGGCGGCTACGTTTCGTGGCCGGTCCTGCGAATGGCCCGCACGCGGAAGATCCCAACCGTCCTGCAGGAACAGAACTCCTACCCCGGCATCGCCACTCGACAGTCGGCGCGCCATGCGCGAAAGATATATCTCGGTTTTGAACGCGCCGCCGACTATCTGGATACCCCGGCTGAACTTCTTGTCACCGGCAACCCGGTGCGCTCTTCGGTTCTTGGTGGCAACCGAGGCGAGGCGATGAAAGCGTTCGGGCTCGATCCCAACAAGCGCACGATTCTCGTGCTGGGCGGCAGTCAGGGAGCGCGGGCGATAAACCAGGCAGTACTACAAAGTCTCAAGAATAAATCTCTGACCGACAAGTATCAACTTTTGTGGCAAACGGGGAAGAGGGATTACAAGGATGTGACCGTTGACGCGGGCGATAAGGCTTCGTGTTGCTCCCTTTTCCCGTTTGCTGATAAAATGAATCTGGTCTACGCGGCTGCCGACATTGCCGTGGCGCGGGCCGGGGCATTGACCCTGGCCGAACTGACGGCCACCGGTATCCCCTCGATACTGGTGCCATATCCACACGCGGCCGAAGATCACCAGCGCAAGAACGCTCTGGAGTTCGCCCAGAGGGGGTTGGCCGTCGTGATCGATCCAGACGATCTGGACCGAACCGATCTGATCGACACTGTTGTCGAACTGTTCGAGTCGGATCGATATGCCGCCA
Source organism: bacterium (assembly GCA_030605565.1). GTDB lineage: Bacteria > Zixibacteria > MSB-5A5 > GN15 > FEB-12 > JAJRTA01. Next base: position 6,209 of record JAUWIB010000050.1, on the reverse strand, counting down.
TGAAAGCGTCGGTGGTCGCGGCGACCAGTGAAAAGAAGCCGGCCGTGGATGTCATCGCCGAGGACATCATCAAGCTGATTGAAGAAGCTCGTGGAGTTGACCGGGTGTGACGAGCTCCACGGTCACGAAAGAAACCAAAGCCTTCCGGTGTCGAGGAACTATGTTCGGTAAGTTCAAGAAACTGTATTTCGTAGGTGTCGGCGGCGCGGGCATGTCCGGTATCGCCGAGTTATTGCACAACCTCGGTTTCAAAATCAGAGGCTCCGATCTCACGCCGAGCAGCGTCACCCAATATTTAGAGTCGCTCGGTGTGGCAGTCTACGAAGAGCATTCGGCTGAGAATCTGCAGGATGCCGACCTGGTCGTGATCTCTTCTGCTGTTGGCGACGACAACCCCGAGGTGGCAGCCGCGCGAAGCCGGGGTATCCCGGTTATCAAGCGAGCCGAGATGCTTGGTGAATTGATGCGGCTCAAGCAATCCATCGGTGTCTCCGGCACGCATGGCAAGACGACAACAACGTCCATGATAGGTCGCGTCCTGCAATTGGCCGGATACGACCCAACCATAATCGTGGGCGGCATCGTCGCCGGGCTCGGCAGCGGCGCTGCCTTGGGCGGCGGCGATTATCTGGTGGCCGAAGCGGATGAGTACGACCGTTCATTCCTGGTCATGTATCCCACCATAGCCGTGGTCACCAATATCGAGGCCGATCACATGGATTGCTACGACGGGATGGATGACCTCCTGACGTCATTTGTGACCTACATGAACAGTGTGCCGTTTTACGGTTCGGCGATCATCTCGGCTGATGACGCCAACCTGGCCGCCGTGCGTTCGCGGATCACTCGGCCGGTGGTATCCTTCGGTTTTGATGCTACCGCCGACTATCGAGCGGTGGATATCGAATTGTTGCCGGGACGGTCGGTATTCAACGTTTACCATGGAACGGACCAGTTGGGAAGGGTGAGTATCAGGGTTCCCGGACGCCATAACGTCGCCAACGCCTTAGCCGCTGTCGCCGCTTGTCGAGAGATTGAGGCGCCGGTGGCGGCCATCACCGAAGGCTTGGCATCTTTCGGCGGCGTAGCCCGTCGCTTTGAGATTGTTGGCGAAGTCAATGATATCCTCTTAGTGGACGACTACGCTCACCATCCCACCGAGATCACCGCCACCCTCACCACGGCTAAAGAGATCTACGGTCGACGGGTGATCGTGGTCTACCAACCGCATCTGTACAGCCGCACGCAACAGTATGCCGGACAGTTTGCCGAGGCTCTGGCGATTGCCGACGAATGCCTGCTGACAGATATCTATCCGGCCCGCGAGAAGCCGATCCCCGGTGTCACTTCCGAGTTGATCGCGCGGCAGGCTGAAAAGCTCAGCGGTGGCAAGTTCACTTGTATCGGATCGCGTGCGAAGGTAGCAGCGGCGGTCACCGGGATCGCCCGGAGGGGTGATCTGGTCATAATTATGGGCGCCGGATCGATCACTCTCGTCCGCGACGAATTGATGGAAGCATTAGAAAAACTATGAAGCGGATGTCAACCAGGATGAAACTTGGTCTTGTTGCCGTCTCACTTATCGGCGTGGCGCTCACGGTGGTTGTGAATTACACTGCGGCCTGTCGTTTGCGTGAGGTGACGCTGGATGATGTTCCGGTCAAAGACTGGCCCGAGCGGTTCGCGATGTTGGATACAAGGCAGGGTCCCGGTCAGTCGCTGGACAGTCTGGCAATGCGGATGCTGGCCGACAGCGGTGTTTACAAAGTCGACCTGTCCTGGTCATTGCCCCACCGTTTGAGAATCAGTACCAATCGCTTCACGCCGGAGTGCTTCCTGCTGGACAATCGGACCGGGCGGCTGTTCGGCGTTGAGGATCATGGTCGGGTGGTGCCCCTTGTTACCCCGGTGGAGAATTGGGAACGTCCGGTGCTGACCGGCCTGACCGCAGGTAAGATGTTTCAGCGCTGTGCTGACGCCAGAGTCGAAGTTGTTGTTCAGCAGTTGCGCCGCACCAGGAGTGACCACCGCGATCTCTATAGACTTATCGAGGAAATCGACTTCACCGATCGGTTCGGACTGTCCGTGACCGTAAGCGGCATGCCTTACCGACTGAAACTGCGGGCGGAGACATTGCCTGAAGACTTGGATCGATTCGTACAGTTCATCACCCGCTACGGAGTTGATCTGAACGAGGCCCGGGTGCTGGATCTTCGCTTTAACAAGATGGTCGTTTGTGTACGGGGGAAAGACTGAGATGGCGGGCGAGAACCTAAGAGCGGCGCTTGATATCGGCACCACCAAGATCGTGGCCCTGGTCGGCGAAGCCGACGATGAGGGACGGATCTATGTTGTCGGTCATGGAGAATCGGCCGCCGACGGCTTGCGGCGCGGTGTCGTGATTGATATGGAAAAAACAGTGCGTTCTATTACCACCGCCGTCAAAGACGCTCAGATGACCTCCGGTACTGAGATCGATCGCATTACGGTCGGTATCGCCGGTGAGCACATCCGCTCCATCAACAGTCATGGCGTGATTGCCGTTGGTCGTTCCGACAATGAAATCACCCGGGCCGATGTCAAGCGCGCTATTGAGGCTGCCCGAACTGTGGCTATACCGGTCGATCGCGAGATCATTCATGTCATCCCGCAAACTTTTTCGGTCGATGATCAGTCCGGCATCAAGGATCCGGTCGGCATGACCGGAGTCAGGCTGGAGGTCGAGGCGCATATCGTTACCGCTTCGATAACAACCGCCAGGAACATCTACCGGGCTCTGGAACGGTGTCACCTCGGCGTCGATCGCATGGTCCTCGAGTCATTGGCCCAGGCCGGCGCTCTGTTGACCGATGAGGAAACCGAGTTGGGAATAGTCATGCTTGATATTGGTGGTGACCATACCAATCTTTCGGTATTCCACGAGGGCGCTGTCAGGCACACTTCGGTGATTCCCCTCGGCGGACGAAACGTCACCAATGATATAGCCATCGGATTGAGATGCTCAGTCGACCAGGCCGAGACGCTCAAGCTGTCATACGGCTCGGCGGTGGCGGCGATGGTCGATCCCGAGGAAATGCTCAGCATTCCCTCCGCTTCCGGACGGACGCCCAAGGAGATATCCCGCAACGTCCTGGCTTCGATCATCGAACCGCGCATGGAGGAAATCCTCTCGCTGACTTTTCGGGAAGTCAAGAAGGCAGCCGTTACCGACATGCTGACCGGCGGCCTGGTATTAACCGGCGGTGGCGCTATGCTTGACGGGACGGTGGAACTGGCCGAGCAGATTTTCGATACCAGGGTCCGCGTCGGCGCCATCGAATTGATCGAACATACACCGGAAGAACTGGCCACCGGACGCTATGATACCGTCCACGGTCTGTTGGCGCACAGCTTTCGTGGAGAAATCATGACCGAGAGCCGCTCCTCGGCGCGCGGCTGGATTAAGAGATTTGAAACCTGGATTACAAAACGCTTTTGAATAGCTCGTTCAAGGAGGAACAAGTCGTGGCAGAGACCAAGCACAAATTCAATTTCGCCGATGATTTCATCGGCTATGCCAACATTAAGGTGGTCGGCGTCGGCGGCGGCGGCGGTAACGCCGTCAACCGCATGATCCAGTCCGGTCTGAAGGGAGTCGAGTTCATTGCCATCAACACTGACTCCCAGGTCCTCGATCAAAACCTGGCCAACACCAAAATCCAGATCGGTCAGGAAGTCACCGGCGGTCTGGGGGCCGGGGCCGAACCGGCGGTGGGGCAGCGGGCCATGGAAGAAAATCGTAAACAGGTAGCCGAAGCTATCGGCAATCCCAACATGGTTTTCATCACCGCTGGAATGGGTGGCGGTACCGGCACCGGCGGCGCCCCGGTACTGGCTGAGATCGCCAAAGCGGCCGGCGCTCTGACGGTGGCTATCGTGACCAGACCGTTTCGCTTCGAAGGCAACAAACGAATCCAGCGCGCCGACCAGGGACTGGCCGAACTCAAAGCGAAAGTCGACACCCTCATCACTATTCCTAATGAGCGATTGCTCCAGATCGTCGACAAACGGACCAAACTCACCGAGGCTTTTGCCGTCGCCGACGAAATCCTGCATCAGGCGACCAAAGGGATATCTGATCTGATTACTATCCCGGGTTTGATCAATTGCGACTTCGCCGATGTACGCACGGTGATGTCGGAGATGGGCAACGCTATCATGGGAACCGGCTTCGGCACGGGGGACGAGAAGGCAACCGAAGCGGCGCGCCAGGCGATCTCATCACCGTTACTTGAAGATGTCTCGATCGGCGGGGCCAAAGGCGTACTCATCAACGTCACCGGTGGTGACGATATGACCCTGTTCGACGTCAACACGGCTACCTCGCTGATCTACGAAGAAGCCGGCAGCGATGCCAATATCATCTTCGGAGCCGTGCTCGATTCCGAAATGGAAGATCAGATGCGGGTCACAGTAATCGCGACCGGCATCGGCGAACAGGAGGAATATCGGCCCGCCAAAGAGGATACGAGATTTGCGTCCCGTTCCTCCGCTTCCGGTCAACCGATGTCGCTCTTCCCTGACAATGCCGTGGTTCTGCCGCGAAAGAACCCTCCGGCTATCCAGCCGGTCGAAGCTGCGACAGCCCTGACCTCCAGTATGAATGAGCCGGAGCCGGTGGCGAGTTCGAGCGATACACCCGGCCGAATCGGAGGCAACGGCAACGGCAGCCGCCTTCGGGTTCCGCTGTTCTCCGAAGATGACCTGACCATCCCGGCCTACATAAGGAGACTGGATGAGAACAGCTAAGTGACCTGTCGCCCGCGCGACAGTTCGATTTGAAAGTAACGTGGTCCGGCCGCAGGCCGGTCGGTCCATTTGATTCTTGGTTCCTCCACTTCAGCGCCGTCGGCACCACTACCCAGCCGGCGGCGCTGGTTTTCTTTCAGCCACATCTCCAACAGAAGAGCGCGATCTTCACCGCTCAGAACTGGCGAGCACTTTCGATTTTTTCCCACAGACCATGGAGCAAATCCCCCACAATAGCCCGGTTTGAGATCCGGCTTTCCCGGCTGTGTTTCCAACCGACAATCAACCAACAACTTAACTATTCGTCGGCGCGGCATAGATCCTGCTCCGTTTTCTATCGAAGCAACAACGCCACTTCCGGCTTGTCTGAAAGGAGCACCTATGGGGCTCACTATTAATAACTTGGCATCATTGGATGTGGCCAGGAGTACTGCTAACAACTATGCCAGCCTGTCTCGGGCCATGGCGCGGTTGTCGTCAGGTATGAGGATCAACAGCGCTTCCGATGATCCGGCTGGGCTGGTGATATCGGAGCAGTTGCGCTCGCAGATCGGTTCGCTCAATCAGGAAATCGAGAACACCACTCACCTGATCAACAAGTATGAGACTGGATCATTAACAGTGATGGAGATGAGGAGCCAGTTGACCGAGTTGCGCAGCCTCGCGGTTAGCGCAGCGAATGAGGGATTCAACAACGACACATTCCAGACGGCGCTTAACCAGGCGGCGGCCGGTGTTGTCGACAACTTCAACCGCACAGCGGACAGTGCGGTTTACAATGGCGCCAACCTGCTTGATGGATCCGAAGGTTCGCTGGCCAATGTAAGCAAGCTTGAAAATGTCGACCTCTCCAGCGCCGAAGCAGCCGAGGCATCGTTGGCGGTCATCGATGAAGCTATCGCCGAACTGGACAGTGTCCAGATCGACCTCGGCGCGACACAAAAGAACGAACTGGAGTCGCGACGGTCATCACTTCAGATCACTGCGCAGAATCTACAGGCGGCGGAGTCGCTCCTGCGTGACACCGATTACGCCGTTGAAATTGCCAACATGGTCAGGGAGATGATCCAGTTGGATGCTTCGGTAGCCTTACTATCGCACACAAATATCGGAGCCAATTCGGTCTTGAAGCTGCTGGGCAGTCAGTAGCGCCAAAGAACCTCCCTCCCCTGGCCATTCTTACATGGCCACCAAACGACCGCTGGGTCTTGCCCGTCCCAGCGGTCACTTTTCTGTCGAGTGCGTCCATCTGCGTGGACTGCCATCATCGAGTGGGAGCGCAGCTAGTGGTGTGATTCATCCTGTTGGGGCATTATCCAGGGCGAGCCTCGCCCGGCCGACCTTGTCGATGATCTCTTCCGCGGTTTTTCTCCAGATGAACGGTTTCGGATCGCTGTTGTGTTGGTCAATGTAGCTCATGA
>JAUWIB010000066.1 GCA_030605565.1 bacterium | reverse complement strand
TCATGAGCTACATTGACCAACACAACAGCGATCCGAAACCGTTCATCTGGAGAAAAACCGCGGAAGAGATCATCGACAAGGTCGGCCGGGCGAGGCTCGCCCTGGATAATGCCCCAACAGGATGAATCACACCACTAGGTGCGTCGTCGCTACCCCTTGCCGGGGCAACCGAGCGACAGGACGCCGGGAGATTCCGCCTGGTACGGCTCGCCCAGGTACATGCGAACGGTGTGATAATCCACTCTCTCAGCGCCGCATTGAACCAACAGCGCCGCCCGGTCCGAATCCACCATCGGGCAGCGCAGGTAAAGAGGTTGGTCGTCCATGTCAAAGGCGGTCTCAAGCAGAACTGACAGCAAACAGTTTGGTCGTGGATTCCTGCTATCTATAATGCACGGACCGACCTGGCGGTTGTGCTCGGAGCGCGTCCACCACATGAATCCGATCAGCCTGTCGCTCAATGACACCGAGCAGCCGTCGAAGTTCTCATTCTCGATTACGATCTCGAACAATCGTCGACGGTCCTGGTGAAAGAAGGCGTGATCAAGAGCCACGATGTCGTCCAGCCCGGCCTTGTCGAATGGACCCACCCTCAGGTCACCATCGTCCTCGGCACTACGACTCACCGCCGCCGCATCCAGACGATAGTGTTGGGTGATGAACTGACGGCGAAAGCCCAACCGCCGGTAGAGCGGCTCCGCTTCGACCACCGCTTCCAGCAGAATAGTGCGCATCCCGGCGTTTTGCAGGTACGAGATCGCTGCTTGCATCAACCGCGCCCCCAGGCCCCGCTCGCGGCAGCGTTCGTCCACGTACAGCCAGCCGATCCAGCCCACCGCTTGATACGGGGTGGTTGTTGCCATGCCGATGACGTCGTCGCCGTCACACAGCGCGAAACAACCGTCCGGCTGGTAACGAATGAGGTCGCGTATGTGAGGGACGAACCAGTTGCGTTGACAACCTGGTTCCTCGGCCAGTCGAAACTCCAGATGTTCGATCGTCAGCGGTCTGATATCCATTGACTTAATCTGCACATTGCCTGACAGGAATCATCGGCCGCGCGTTGAGGGATAAGGATGCCCAAACTACGCCTTCGCGGGAGCCGGTCCTTCCTGAATTGTCTTTTTCTTCTTGTCACCTCGCAGGAGCGAGATTTTTAGAGCCGGTGGCGTCACCAGGGTGGTTATGATAACCATAATGACAACTGCCGAATAAGTACCACTCGAAATCACCGGGTGACCGTCAAGCATCAGCTTGGCGCCGATACCGGCAAAGATCAAACCGACCTCGCCACGTGGGATCATGCCGAGACCGATGGCAATACGATTGGTCTGTTTGTCGAAAATGGCCAGTGAGCAAACCTGCTTACCAAGAATTGCAGCCAGCGTCATCACTGCCGCAAAACCCAGTATTTCTACCTGCGCGAAAGTGTTCAACTCAACCATCATACCCATCCGTACGAAGAATATCGGTACCAGGAAAACCGCAATAGGCTCGATCAAATGCTCTATCGTGCGCTCACCCTTTTCGCGAAACTTGTGGTAGTGCAACTCATCCAGTATCAGTCCGGCCGCAAAGGCTCCCACGATCGGGGCCAGGCCTACCTGACCGGCTACGTAGGAGAGAGTGAAACAAACCAGCAGACAGAACGACAGGAACACACCTTTGCCTTTCAGTCGGACCGCGAACCCGAAGTAGTGCGGCAGAACCCAACCACCGATGACGATGGCGCCAACAATGAACAAGACCGCCTTGCTGATAATCCACAGAATCGCCCCGGACGAGAGACCATCCCCCGCGCCGCTGTTAATGGCTGTGATTATCCCCGCGACAACGGCCAGAATTACCAGTCCCAAGATATCGTCGATCACCGCCGCCCCGAGAATGATTTTCGCCTCGCGCGTTTTTATCTTCCCTATTTCCTGCAATACGCGGGCCGTAATGCCGACTGAAGTGGCGGTAAGTGTCGCGCCGATGAAGATGTGAACGTAGATCGATTCCTCCGGCAGGAACAAGTAGCCGACCCCCCAGCCCAGGAAGAACGGCACAACGACGCCAAAAACGGCAACCATAAAAGAGGCCATCCCGACCTTCATCATCTCTTTAGCCGATGATTCGAGGCCGACCTCAAACAACAAAATGATCACGCCCAGTTCGGCCAGCACTTCCAGGGTTATGTCATGTTTAAAGGGTTCCAGGACATCGATGCCGAGCAAGTGCAGGTTTCCGATCAACATTCCCAGGATCAATTCCCCGAGTACGGCCGGTTGGCCAAATCGCTCGAAAAGATCGCCGCCTAACTTGGCCACCAGCAGTATTACGATTAATCCCAGCAACAGCCCCAGCACCGGCCCGCCATGACCGCCCTCATCGTGAGTCGCTTCGGCTACGGCAGGCTCACCGGATATTTCGGTCGGAGATCCAAAAGCGAGTCCAAATACCAGATAAACTGCGAGGATCGTCATCAGGATTATAGTTCGTCTATTCGTCAGGATGCGCACGTTTCCTCCGTAGTCGAATAATCGTTCCTATGTTCAATGCTCGCGGCAAATTACAGGGCGACACCAAAACCGGCAAGTTTTTTTGTCGACGGCTGATCCGTTACTCCGAGCCTGCTGTTTACAGAGGTGAACCGACAAAAAAGCAGTCTCAGCCCTCGTTCCAGCCGTTCAGAATCGGCCACATGTGTCGAAACATAGAATAATGGCCGTTTGATGCGGCTGAGAATGGAGAACTAACGTCCAACAGAGATTTATGGTATGCTTGCAATTCTCGGCGCTATAATTGTTATCGGTTCGGTCCTGGGTGGTTTCATGTGGCACGGCGGCCAGCCGATGGCCCTCAATCAGCCCAACGAAGTCCTCATTATCGGCGGGGCAGCCCTGGGCGCCCTGATTATTGCAACCCCCACGGCAGTGCTGAAGGGGCTGATAAACCAGCTCACCGGCCTCTTCGGGGGAGGCTTTGCAAAGAAAGATTACCTTGATGTTCTCGTGATGATGTTTGAGGTATTCAACGTGGCCCGCCGCGATGGTCTGGTTGGGTTGGAGAACCACGTCGAACATCCCGACGAGAGCGAAATCTTCCAACGCTACCCGAAATTCCTGAAGAACCACGCAGCCATGGCGTTTTTTGCCGATACCATGCGCGTCATCATCTCAGGCGCGGTCCAGCCACACGATCTGGAAGACCTGATGGATTCCGACATTGAAGCCATGCATGAAGCCGAGATGGAGCCGCCAACAGCGCTGAATACTACCGCCGACTCGCTGCCGGGGCTGGGGATCGTGGCGGCAGTGCTGGGTATCGTGATCACTATGGCGAAAATCGACGGCCCGCCGGCCGAAATCGGTAATAGTGTAGCGTCCGCCCTGGTCGGCACCTTTCTCGGCATTCTTTCCTGCTATGGTTTCGTGGGTCCTCTCGCTGTCAGTCTCAAGCACCGCGTGAATGAGAATAGGCAGTACATCACCTGTATCAAACATGGTCTCCTGGCCTTCAACAAAGGTGTCGCCGGCGTTATAGCGGTTGAGTTTGCAAGACGGTCGCTTTTTGAGATCGTGCGCCCCGGCTTCCTGGAACTTGAAGCGGCCTGCAACGAAGCCAAGAGAAGGTAAGTTCGAATGGCCGATGGCAACGAACAGCAACCTATAATAATAAAGAGGATCAAGGGCGGCCACGCCGCTCACCATGGCGGCGCCTGGAAGGTTGCTCTCGCGGATTTTATGACGGCCATGATGGCCTTTTTCCTGGTTATGTGGCTGGTCGGACAGAAACCGGAGGTGCGCGAGGCGGTCGGTGGCTACTTCCGTGATCCCGGCAAGTTCCAAAGGGCGGGTTCGTCCGGCATCTTGAAAGGCTCGAGTTCAGTCATTCCCGTGGTCTCTTCCGATGTCGGCTTGAAGGCCAGGAAACCGGAGAGCGACAAGGGCCCCACCGATGTCGAGCGCAAGCAGATGAAAAAGGCGGCTAAGAAAATAATCGATGAACTCAACAAGCAGGAAGCATTCAAGCGTCTCAAGAAAAACGTCAAGATGCAAATGACCTCGGAAGGGCTGCGAATAATTCTAAACGAATCGGAGAACTCGCCGGCCTTCTTCGAGCCCGGCTCAGCCAAACTGCTTCAGAAGAGCGCCGTCATCCTGATCACGATTGCCCGCGAGTTGGGTGAACTTGACAATCGGATAGTGATCGAAGGTCACACTGATGCTCAATATGGGGGCGACAAGATTTACACCAACTGGGAGTTGTCGGCCGACCGAGCCAACTCCGCCCGTGAGTTGATGGCGGTCTCCGGACTCGGCCAGGACCAGATTCGAGAAGTGCGCGGCTATGCCGATCGCTTCCCGATGATTATGCACAATCCCAACGATGCCCGCAACCGCCGAGTCACTCTCCTGGTGCTTTACCGCTCCACGGAAATAGCCTACGACCAGCTTGAAGTCGGCAGCGACCTGTTAGCCGAAATCGAAGCAGAGGGGTAGGTACATACTCCATCACAATGTCATGCGCGCGCAGGCGGGCATCCAACTCAGCCTATCCTTCGACTCCGCTCAGGATAAAGTTTGCGGTGCGTGCGAAGCGTGAAAGACAGACTTGCTCCTTCTTTGACTCCGCTCACCCCTTTTCATTCAGGGTGAGGTGTCCGTATTTCATGTGCCCGGCAGATGTCCACATCTGCCCCTTGTTCGGGTGGCATCTTGTCATATCGAACGTCCTGGAATCGTCGTTGCGGCGCGCGAAGCGCGAAAGACAGGCTTGCCTGTGTCAAAAAACTGGCGTCTCGTGAACTTTCCCCTATATTAGACGATAGAAAAAGAAAAGAGACACCCCGGTCAAAATCGATCCGGGGCTTTTGTGCTGTCTGAAAGGATGTGACGCACTGGATACCAAAACACCCACGGCTGAAACAACGCGCGCCCTGCCGAGAGTCCTGGAGCAATTTCGGGCCTATGCACCATTTCACAAACTGCTGGCGGCGATTGAAGACTCATCCTCCCCTACCGTTACCGGTTTGGTCGGTTCAGCGGCGTCATGTCTAATCCACTCCTTAGCAGATGGATTGCAACGGCCGATTCTGGTGGTGGCTTCCGATGCGGAGAAAGCCAACGATCTCTACGAAGACTTGCACTTTCTCATGGGGAGCGGTCGTGTCGGGCATTTTCCCTCGCGTCAGATATTGCCGTACGATTTTCGCGCCCCGGTGGGGGAGATTATGGGTCGTCGGATTTCCACGTTGGCCGGGTTACTGGAAGGTCGGATGCCGGTGGTGGTATGTTCAATCAGAGCGCTCATGGAGCCGACCATCACGCGCGACAATCTCACCGAGAGCATGATCAGTCTCAAGGCCGGCGGGGAAGTTGACCTGGACGAGTTGGTGACGCGATTGATCCGGCTGGGGTATCGACGTGTCCCGGTAGTGGAGGAAGTCGGCGATTTGGCTGTGCGCGGCGGACTGATCGATTTTTTCACGCCCGATTCCGACGCGCCCGTGCGGGTCGAATTGTTCGGCGATGAGATCGAGACGATTCGTGAATTCGATGTTGCCACCCAGCGCACGCTGTGCCGAAGGGATGAAGTTCGATTGTTGCCCAAACGGGAGATACCTATAACACAGGAATCCTTAGAGAGCTATCTGGAAATTCTTCCCGCTGATGACGCCGATTTCATCCGCGCCCGCTACTTGAACGACCCGGAACTTCCGGGACTGGAATGGCTGTCCATTCTCTTTGGACTGAAGCAGGGCCGCCTGCTGGATTTCATCGATCAACGCGGAATCGTTTTCATGCAGGGACAGGGCGCGCTGAGAGCCGAAGCTGCTGCTGTTATGAATGAGGCAACCCTGTTGCACGAACGGTTGCGAGGTCGCCTCTCCAGTCTGCCGACGCCGGAGCAGTACTACCAGCCGGTCAGTAACCTCTTCGCTGCCATTGATGAACGTCTCTGCATCGATCAAGTGCCGTTTCGGGGTGGACGTGCGGGTATCATCGATTTCGCGTGCAAACCTCATCCATCCTTGGGGTCGCGGCTCGATTTGCTGGAGAAAACCATCCGCGAATTCGAATCGCAAGGGCTGAGCTACCTGATTGCCACCGCTACCGAAGGCCAGAAGTCGCGGCTGCGCGATCTGATCATGGAACGCATGTCGCTGGAGATACCTCCGCCTCTGGAGGTAGCTAACCTCAAGGGCGGTTTCGTCTGTCCCGCCGGTCGGTTCGGCCTGTTGACCGATCACGAGATTTTCGGTCGCTATCATCGCCGCGTCCACCGCAAGAAGTTCAAAGAGGGCATGGCGATTCAGGATTATTCCAACCTCGGTGTCGGTGACTATGTCGTGCATACCGACCACGGCGTCGCGTGTTACCGCGGATTGGAGGCGCTGCTGGTGGACGGCCGAAACCGCGACTGTCTCACCCTCCAATACGCCGAGAAGGATCGGCTGTATGTGCCCATCGAAGAATTCAACCGGGTATCCAAGTACTCCGGCAAGGATAGCTCCCCGCAGTTAACCCGCTTGGGCGGTCCCGGCTGGGAGAAGCTGAAGAAGAAGACCAAGAAGGCGATCGCCGACATGGCCGCCGACCTCATTAAGTTGTACGCCGAGCGAAAAGCGAAAAGCGGCTTCTCATTCGGGGAGGACACTGTCTGGCTGCGGCAGTTGGAGTCATCGTTTGTGTTTGATGAGACGCCCGACCAGCAGAAAGCCATCAACGATGTCAAGTACGACATGGCCGATGACAAACCGATGGATCGCCTGATTTGCGGTGACGTCGGTTTCGGCAAGACCGAGGTGGCCGTCCGCGCCGCTTTCAAAGCTATCGAAGGTGGCAAACAGGTGGCGGTGCTGGTGCCGACGACTATTCTGGCGCAGCAGCACTATCAGACGTTCAGCGACCGTCTCAAGGAGTTCCCTCTCAAAATCGAGATGCTTTCACGATTCCGCAGCCGCAAGGAACAGCTCGAGGTGGTGGATGGTCTCGCCGACGGTACGGTCGATTTGGTGATCGGCACCCATCGGTTGTTCTCAAAGGATGTGTTTATCAAGGACTTGGGACTTCTGATTATCGATGAAGAGCATCGCTTCGGCGTGCGGCACAAGGAGAAGCTCAGGCGATTGCGCGCCACCGTCGATACTATTTCTATGACGGCAACGCCGATCCCGCGAACCATGCAAATGTCACTGATGGGCGCTCGCGATATGAGTTTGATTACGACCTCGCCCAAGGACCGTCTGCCGATCATCACGGAGATCGTTGATTTCGACCCAGGCATTATCGCCACAACTATTCTGCGCGAGATCGACCGCGGGGGACAGGTCTTTTTCCTGCACAACCGGGTGCAGACGATCGACGCCATGTACAACTATCTCAAAAAGATCGTGCCCCAGGCCGAGATCGCCATCGCGCACGGACAGATGCACGAGAAGTCATTAGAGGGGATCATGCTGGCTTTCATGCAGGGACGCTACGATGTGCTGTTGTGTACTTCGATTATCGAATCCGGCCTGGACATCCCCAGCGCCAACACCATCCTGATCAATCGCGCCGATCGGTTTGGCCTGGCTCAGTTATACCAAATTCGCGGACGGGTCGGCCGCAGTTCCCGCCGGGCCTACGCCTATCTCTTGACACCACCGATCCGTCGACTGAAAGCCGACGCCGTCAAACGTCTGCGCGCGCTCGAGGCGCACTCGGATCTTGGCAGCGGCTTCGCTCTGGCCATGCGTGACCTTGAAATACGCGGCGCCGGGACGATCCTCGGCGCCAAACAGTCCGGCTTTATTGAAGAGATCGGTTTCGACATGTACAACCGGCTGTTGGAGGAAGCCATCGCCGAATTGAAAGGTGTCACTCTACAATCCTTGCCCGAAGCCAAACTGGAACTTGATTATGAACTGCACATCAGCGACGCCTACGTCACCGATCGGCATCAGAAGGTTGACGTTTATCGCCGCTTGGCCGATGCCCACACGCTGGACGAGGTGGAGAAGATTCGCGATGAGGTTACGGATCGGTTCGGTCGGATGCCCCTGTCGACGGTCAACCTGATCGAAGCAACTGCGGTGAAGATAGCTGCGGCGGCTTTGGAGATCGAAAAGGTGCGGCTAAAGTCCGGACGCGCCAGGCTGGTATTCAAAGAAGGTCGACAACTAACACGATCCGAGGTCGAAGCGTTACGAAAGGCCACCGACTGTCCGCTGTCGTTCGACCTGGCGGGACGCGCCAAGGTTGGGATAGACCTGGGTGCGATCAACGTCGACACCCGCCTGAACTACCTGCGTGGGGTGTTGAGTAAGATATAGCCGTGAGCTTGAGGTTCAAGGGTAATGTGTATTGTCCTCATCCTTCGACTCCGCTCAGGGTGAGGTATCAGTGTGGTCGGCGCATGTCCTCGCGCACCGACCATACGTGCGCCGACTGTACATGAGTTGGCGGTAGACGAGGATGTCCACCACCCACAGAGGGTATAGCTATTGGTCTTAATGAACTGTTTGACAAATACCGGTGTGACCGTATATTGAGAATAGTCAAGCAAGAGGAGGTTACGAAGTATGAATAAGTCGCAATCACTATCTCGATATGTTTGCAGTTGGGCCGCTGCGTTGCTCGTCCTGGTATCCTTCATTGGCTGTTCTTCGGACAGGAGTACCGACAGCAATACCGATGTTCGTGTGTCGGGCGAATTGCTGGCCTATATCTGCGGCGACTTTGGCGAACCGGAAAGGGATCCCTATTCGGATACGTTACCATATTCCGTCAAAACCGGACGACTGGCGGACCTGCGATTCACTAACGAAGTGGGTACAACCACTGCTATTCAGACGGACGATTCATCCGCTTTCGATCTGACATTGCCGGCGGGGCTCTATACAATCACGGTCGAAACGGATCACACCCGTCCGGATACTTTCGACAGTGTGGTGCTATTCAGGGATACTACTCTGAGCCTGTTGATTCGCATGGACTACAGCGCCACCAATCTCATCTACCTGGCTTTCTGTTATGAGACAAGCGGTTATGGGCCGCTAACTCCCGAGGCCGAGCGAGCGCTGCTGAATCAACTTAACGATTCTATCGGTGGCTGGTTGGTATTGGATTACGCCATCAGGTTGTCAGTAAGCTGCGTACTGTACCGGATTCCGACCAGCACTGAATGCCGTATGTGGGAGGTGGTCGAGGCGATCGCGTATCAACTGGCAGCGGCGCGGCCGCATCCGGCCTTGCGCATGGTCGTTCCGGGGTACGGTCTCTGCCCGGATGATTTCACCATATATGATGATGGTACTATCTTTGGACCTCTTGACTCCTTATGGAATTATGACCCCCCTGATATCGACACCAACTGGTACGATGGCGACGGTGGGCCGTAGGATGCCATCCCGATAGTGGCAAGCCACTTCTTCGCGCTTCTCGCGCACTTTACGCCACCCTTCGACTCCGCTCAGGATGAGGTATCAGTGTGGTCGGCGTGTTGTTCTCATCCTTCGACTCCGCTCATGGTTCGACTGCGCTCACCATGACTTGGGTAACCTTGTTCTTGTGGCAGACGAATCTTCAGGGGTTGTCTCACAAGTGCCGTGTTCCGTCGGTTCTTGAGTCCGCCGCGGCGGGTTTCGACAATTGACTCATGACTCAGAAACTACTCCCCAGGCTGAAAGTGAAGCGATTCGTATCGTAATCGGAAAGCTGCCAAGTGAAAAACAGTTTGAAGTTCAACGGCGGCACCCGTCCCAGTCCGAAACCGAGTTCGCTGTACATCTTCGGCGCTATGCGCACCAGTTCGTCGCCCGGCTGGACAGCATGTCCATCGAAATCGGTCCAGAAGACACCACCATACAGGCTAAGTGAAAAAGGAATATCCCGAATCAGCGGCAGGTTGCTGCGGCGAAACAGCCAGCGCCCAAAATCGTGCGTGGCGTAGATGAAAGCCGCGCGGCTGCCCTTGAAATTCGTCTCGCCGAGCGTCTTGAAGTTCATGGAACTGCTGAAGAACTCATCCCCAAAGTCGATGGTGTAATATCTCTGGGGTGGCAGCGATCGGTCGGATCCGCCGACTACCGCACGAATGGTCGTCAAGCCCATACCGAGAGTGCGCTGTCGACGGCGCAGTTCCAGAGAATACTGCACGAAATCAAAATCGTTGTCGATAAAGTCAGGCGATGCGAATCCGATGGTCCCTTCCAGTTGGGTCATCGGTACCGCTGAGAATCTAACTTCCTGGTTCTTGAGTTTGGCCACCGGTCGCGAATCGTAGGCGACTCGAACAAAACCGGAGCGCATAGTTCCCTCAAGAATCCCAGGGTTGGGTCGGTGTTTCTTGCTGTCACGGAAAAAACTGTACTGTGTGTTGTTAACCTCGGTGTAATGCCGGTGGTCGTTGTAACCGATTGTGAACCCGATCCGGTTGGTAAGTTTTGCTTTGGTGTCCACGTGCAGACCGCGGCTTCGGTAGTAATCCAGCGGATCGGTCTTATTGAACAGAGCCATGATGGTAGGGTTGTAATAGTCCGTAATCATATTCGACACCGGCACAATATCATCGATGTATGCAACACTAATGTCGAGAAGCCGTCGTTGCCACAGACGGTAGCTCAGCCAATAATGATGCTGCCATCGCTTTCGATCAAAGGCATAGCCGGTCTTGTAGCTGAGTCTGCTCCGTGGTATCAGGTTGCCCTGGTATCCGCCATAACCGAGATAGGCGCCTTCGACACGATTAAAGTGAAAGAACCGTTTATCGAATACGGAGTGCAGCAGGAGCCACCCAAACGCCGACTTGAGCTTTTTGCCCAGCGGGCGCGGGGCGTTTTCCAGCGAGTCGATTCGTTCGTAGCCGCGCTGCTCCAGCGCGGTCAGCGGAACCATCTGGCCGGCGTACCATGTTGCTGAATCAATATCGTCCGCCTTCGGATCGACCTCCAGGACGTAATCGAAGGTACGGTTATCATGATCGACCTCGAACGAGTAGTTGTGTAGTGCTGCGACATAGTCGACCGAGTAAATGGGAAAACCGGGAATAGGCAGATCGACGACGACGGCAAACCCTATTTCGACCGGCATCCAGTATTCATTGTCGAATTGGGCGCAGCGCTGACGGTAGTTGAGGCCCGATATGTAAGGTGTTTCAAACCCTTCGCTGAAACTACCGTCGAACCCGACTACCTCGAATGAAGAATCAGCGATGTCAATGGCGCCGACAAACAGCGGATCGATCTGGTTCTTAGGCTCCAGTTCGAGTTGGAATATCAACTGGTCATCGATGAAGACAGTGTCGATGAGGTAGTAGTTGTAGTAGTCAAGAGCATCCGTCGCCGTTGGTGATACAACACTGTAACGATCAATATCAACACGATTAGCATTGAAATTCAGTATTTCACCGATGGTGACCAGTGTCCCCTCGGCCTCAATGTTCGACGTGACTTTGCGAGCGGTGATTATTTCTTTGTACTTGTCCGGTTGTTCCCAGAAGCCTTTCATTTGTGTTTCTGTGATCAGCACGACACTCTCGGAATCTGATTTGGAAGTATCACGCACCAGCAATTTGGTGTAAGCGTCGAAGTCATAACTTTGCAGCCTGGAGAGAATTTCCTTCTTGCGCTTGATCGCCTCCAGGATAATCCGCTGGGCTGGATCAAAGGCGCGACTGTAGACCTTAGTGCCGGGAATTTCAATCATTGCCGGACGCATGCGTATATCAAGCACAGTATCCGAGGCGGTAATCTGCAACTCTCGAAGCTCCGAATAATGCGCCACATGGCTGAATTTCAGCCGATACGTTCCAGGCTCCAACCTGAGCCGGTACTGGCCCTGGTCATTCGCAAGCATCGAACGTCCGGTTCCCATCACCCGGACAGTCGCGCTGGGCAGGGGCTCGCCGCTTTCCTGGTCATGTATCGTCCCGGTGATTACACCGGCCCGGACAGGCTGAATTATCGTGAATACCATAATCAACAGCAGTAGTCGCACATTAATCTCCTTGTCTTCGTATCGGGGCAATCCTGCGCTGACATATAGTTTGTATACGACTGAAATGCGATTGTGACGGCACAAAAATCAGTGCATTTTCGAGCAGGTATTTCGTGATCTCAGTCGGTCTGACGGGATTTGCAGTACGTGAATGGTCCGACGAATCTACTTGATGATAACCAGCTTGCCGATCTGGCTGCCGTATGCTGATTCAACCTTCGAACTACTCGTCCCCTTTGTAGCACACATCCAGGGTGCGCGCGGCAGTGACTTCGTCAAGGCGGCGGACCGGCGTGGTGTGAGGGGCGGAGGTGACAAGCTCAGGGTTCTCCCGAGCTTCGCGTGCGATCTGTTTCATGATCTCTGCGAAATCGTCGAGCGTCTCTTTGCTTTCGGTTTCGGTCGGCTCGATCATCAGAGCCTCGGGCACTATCAGCGGGAAGTAGTTGGTCGGCGAATGCACGCCGAAATCAAGAAGGCGCTTGGAAATGTCGAGGGTTCTCACCCCCAGTTTTTTCTGGCGGCTGCCTGATGCCACAAACTCATGCATGCAGGGTCCGTCGTAGGGGACTTCATAGTCCTCGCGAATGAGCGTCTTGAGGTAGTTGGCGTTCAGCACGGCGATTTCACTGGCGCGACGGAGTCCCTCTCCGCCGAGGGTGCGAATGTAGGCATGGGCGCGCACCATGTTCGCGAAATTACCGTAGAACGAATGCAGCCGACCGATTGAATCCGGCCGGTCATAATTAAAAAACAGTTTGCCGTCGCCGTCTTTCTCTAACACCGGCAAGGGTTGAAAGCGATCCAACTCAGCGGTGACACCAAGCGCTCCACCCCCCGGACCACCACCACCGTGCGGTGTGGAGAAAGTTTTGTGCAAGTTGAAATGCATGATGTCAAAGCCGACATCGCCGGGACGAAAGATACCCATGTTGGCGTTCAGATTGGCGCCATCCATATACATCAAGCCGCCCCTGGCGTGGACGATCTCAGCGATCTCTTTGACGTGCGTCTCAAAGATGCCGAGCGTGTTCGGGTTGGTGAGCATCATACCGGCGACGTTCTCATCTATGACCGCTGCCACCGCCTCGGGGGCCACGACGCCATGTTCGTTGGATTCAATCTGTACGCTGGTGAACCCGATCGAGGTTACCGAGGCCGGGTTGGTGCCATGAGCGGAATCGGGGATGATAATGCGGTCGCGCTTCTCGCCTCGTTTCAGATGATAAGCGCGCATCACCAGCAGCCCGGCAAACTCACCTTGCGCACCGGCCACCGGTTGCAGCGAGACCGAAGGCAGTCCGGATATCTCTGCCAGAAGCGCGGACAGTTCCCACATCAAAAGTAAACTCCCCGGCGCCGTACTACACGGCGCCATGGGATGATGACTCGCAAACCCGGGCATAGCGGCGGCAACATCGTTCAATTTGGGATTGTACTTCATGGTGCACGATCCCAGCGGGTAGAACCCTTTGTCGATGTGATGGTTCTTGACCGATAAAGCTACGAAGTGTCGCATCGCCTCGCCCTCGGTGACCTCGGGGAGTTTAGCGTCGGTTTCGCGATGGAACTCGGCCGGGATGGAACCGAGGATTTCGTCCTCACTCATGCGACATGCGGGAAGGGTGTACCCCTTGCGACCGGGTGATGATTTCTCGTATATCAGCGTGCGTTTCTTCATCGATCAAGATCCCATGTCAAGAGCCGCCGGCAGAAGCCGGCATTATCCCTCCGTGTCCTTTTTCTCTTCCGGCGGTTCGGTCAGTTTCTTAATCTGCTTCTGGCAGTATTCGACATTCTCATGATCCGGGTGGTTTTCAATGAACGCCTCAAACGCCGCGACTGCTTTGGTGGTGTCGCCGCTCTGTCTGTAAACGATAGCCGTCCATATCTCAGCATTCGTACCGGCGGGGCTGTCGCCGAAGTCGGCAATGATCGACTTGTAGGCGGCTTCGGCAGTCTCCCAATCCTTAGCCCGACGGAACATGTCGGCCAGAGCCAGTCGGCTTTCCCCGGACAGCGAGTCCAACGGGTCACCTTCGTCAACAACCTTCTGATACCAGGTCTTGGCATCGTCACTGCCACCGCGATACTTGTACTTTTCAGCGATCTTGCTATAGAGTTCACGATCTGTTTCGGTAGTAGCCCGGTTCAACAGGTCGTCCAAAGTCCCGATGCCGTTGCCGTAGTCACGAAAAGTCTTGAGGAACTCTTCGGGGGGAAGGTATCCAACCAGGCGGTCCACTTCGTTGCCGTCCGCCTCAATCATCACAAGCGTGGGGAAGCCGGACACATGATATGTTTTGGTCAGCACGGAGTCGACCTCAGCGTTAATTATCACCAGGGCCATTTCGTTGTTGAAGAAATCGATTACGGCAGAATCTACCAATACGACCGTGTCGATAGTCTTGCACCACGTACACCAGTCGGTGTAGAATTTCACTACGATAGGTTTCGGATCATCCCAGAAATTGTACCAGGGCACAGCCGTGGCCGCCTGAGCCTCCTCGATGCTGCTGTAAGAAACGGCCGACGACGTCGTTGATGTGGTCGCCGGTTCGGGCTCCTCCTGTGCTACGACAGCACCCGCCACTAAGAAAACAGACAGCAGGAGCAATGTTGCGGTTCTCATAGAAACTCCCTGTATGTAGAGCAGTCAATCATTCCATGGTTTCCTCATCAAAGTAATCCTCCCCCAGGACGGCATCAAGAATGGCGGCAGCTTCCCGGTGGAACTCTCGCGGCACCATGATCAGGTTGCCGTCATCTTCATCATTTGCTGTTGGTCGTGACGAGGCGCTTTCACTTCCGAACCAGCCGATCCGTGACGGCAACACCATAGAGGGTATGTTCGATGAATCCAGCGATCCTTTGGCAACTTGTGTTTCCTCACGATCAATGACGCCACCGACCACCACCCAACTATCGTCAGGCACCATGGCGGCGCCCCGACCAGAGAGTGCATATTCCACCAGCGGCACTTCACAATCCGGGCAAATGCCGATACCGCTCTGGAACACATATTTGCACTTGGGACAATAGGGCACTCAGTCTTCCTCCGGCTGCCACTTGTCGCCAATGGTCATGTCCAGAGTGTCTCGGGCTTCGTCGGCATAGTCGCGCGGAACTAGGATCTCAAACGTTCCCGGTTTTCCACCGCTGAAAATCGGATTGAAGGACAATCCGATATTGCCGAAAAACCCGGATCTGGAAATCACCACGGCGGGGATGCCCTGCGATTTGAGTACCTCACGGGCCAGGTTGGCAAATGGTGGTTCCTGAATCGTGCCGAGAACAAGCCATTTGGCCATCTCTTCCTCAGTCAGTTCCCAACCACAGATCGGGCAAGCCACCGCACCGTCTTCCAGTTCAGTTTTACATTCGGGACATAGCATGACTTTGGGCGAGCTTCTTCATGGCTTCAACCAGACATTCAATGTCGTGAGGCGTACGTTTTTCAGTCGTGGCTACAATCAGGCAATCCTCAAGGCCGGGAAACCATCGTCCGGCGTCGATACCCGGCAGGATATTCTGCTTAACCAAATTCAGGATAATCTCCCCGGCCGGCAGGGGAGTCTTCACTGCAAACTCTCGTACAAAGGGTCCCTCGAAATAGGGTGCGAACCCATCGAGTTCGCATAACCGTCGAGCCGTCTCCTGTGCCTTCTCGGCTGACAGCAGGGCCACTTGCTTCAAACCGGTTCGACCTAACAGGGTCATGTATACCGCGGCCGTAGTTGCGCAGAGAGCCTCATTGGTGCAGATGTTGGAGGTGGCTTTTTCACGACGAATATGCTGCTCTCGCGTCTGCAGCGTGAGTACGAAACCATCGCGGCCCTCGATATCCCTGGTGCGGGCGACCACCCGACCCGGCAGGGACCGAATAAGTTGCTTGCGGGCAGCAAAGAACCCGAGCAACGGACCTCCGAATGAAACGGGTATGCCCAGAGGCTGACCCTCACCGACGACGATATCCGCCCCGCAGGCAGCGGGTGTTTTCAAGATCGCCTGGACGATCGGGTCAACCACCATCACTAACTTACCGCCGACAGCGTGCACTTTTTTTGCGGTACCTTCGATATCCTCGAGCCGTCCGAAGAAATTCGGTTGAGCTGCGATGACACAGGCTGTCTGGTCATCGACCATTTCCGACAGAGATTGCTCATCGGTGACGCCGGCCGCCATCGGTACTGCTACCAGTTGCGTATCTCTTCCCGACAGATAGGTCTGCAACACCTGACGGTAGAGCGGATTGACCGTCTCAGACACCAGCACGCGGTTTCGTCGCGTCACTTTGCACGCCATCACGGCCGCCTCGGCCATGGCGCTGGCGCCGTCGTACATCGAGGCGTTAGCCACATCCATCCCGGTCAGCCGGCAGATGTGCGACTGAAACTCGTAAATCACCTGGAGGGTACCCTGAGACACTTCCGGCTGATATGGAGTATAAGCCGTAACGAATTCAGGGCGATTGACCACCGCCGCAACAGCGGCCGGGATGAAATGATCGTAGACGCCACCTCCCGCAAAACAGGCCAGCCCGGTCGAGTTGCTCTCAGCCAGTTCACCCATCCGGGCAAGCAGTTCCAATTCTGATGTGGCCGTAATATCCAGTGGTCGGTTCAGTCGTAGCGGCGTGGGGATATCGCTCAGCAGATCGTCGATGCGACTGACGCCGATACGACTTAACATCGCCCGGCGATCATCATTACTATTCGGTACGTATGGCATATTGTGGTCGGCAGGCTCCTATGCGATCAGTGGCGCCGAAGTGATGCGGCTCAACCGTTGATAATGCTTTCGTACCCCGCGCTGTCCAACAGTTGGTCCAACTCGGATAAGTCGGAGCATTCGATCCTGACCATCCAGCCGTCACCGAACGCGTCGCGGTTGATAACCATCGGATCGTCTTCCAATGCGGCGTTGATCTCGACCACCTCGCCACTGAGAGGCGCAAACAGGTCCGAGACCGCCTTGACTGCTTCGATGGTGCCGAACGGTTTTGTTCTTTCGATCTTGTCGCCAACCTCGGGCAATTCGACAAAAACGATATCCCCTAATTCGCCCTGAGCCCAATCGGTGATACCGACTGTGGCCGTGGTTCCGTCCAATTTGATCCACTCGTGTTCTTTGGTGTATTTCAGTTCGGTCGGGATGTTCACGCTATCCTCCGTCTTAGCTCTTGTCTTCGATGCCGGATGTTATCGGTTCGGTCTCAGGTTCGGTTTCGACCATTTCCGTGGCTTCGGCCGGTCGCTGGAGCGTTAGTTTTGTGGTCGCTGGTTGTTTATCAGCGAGCATGATTTTGTCTACAAAGTCGAGGTTGTAGTTTCCGCCGGCGAAATCCGGATGTTCAATCACGCGCTGGTGAAACGGAATCGTGGTCGGAACACCATCGACAATGAACTCCCTGAGGGCGTTCTTCATACGAGTCAAAGCCTGTTGCCGGTCACGACCCTTGCAGATCAGCTTGGCGATCATCGAATCGTAAAACGGCGGAATGGTGTAGGTGGTATAGACCGCCCGATCGACCCGAACCCCGGGACCACCCGGAATGTGCAACCCGACGATTTTCCCCGGCGTCGGCCGGAAACCCTTCTCGACATCCTCGGCGTTGATGCGACACTCGATGACAGCCCATTTCGGGACCAACTCTTCCGGTCGATAAGTAACCTTCTCGCCCATAGCCACTCGTATCTGGTCCACCACCAGATCGATCTCGTAGGCCTCTTCGGTCACCGGGTGCTCGACCTGGATGCGAGTGTTCATTTCCATAAAATAGA
This sequence comes from bacterium, assembly GCA_030605565.1. Classification (GTDB taxonomy): domain Bacteria; phylum Zixibacteria; class MSB-5A5; order GN15; family FEB-12; genus JAJRTA01. The sequence continues at coordinate 35,616 of JAUWIB010000066.1, read as the reverse complement.
AGTTGCGATTGTCGTCGACCAGGAACTCGATCGTTCCCACGCCGCGGTAGTCCACCAACTTGGCGCCTCGCACCGCTGCCTCACCCATCTTCTTGCGCAGTTCGGGAGTCATCAGAGGAGAGGGGGTTTCCTCGATCAGCTTTTGGTGACGCCGCTGAATTGAGCAGTCACGTTCGCCGAGGTAGTAATAGTTGCCGTGGGTATCGCCGATGATCTGAATTTCAACATGATGCGGGCCGAGAATCAGTCTCTCCAGGTACAGATCGGGGTTGCCGAAAGAGTTGGCCGCCTCGGTCGACGCGATATGGAACCCCCGTTCCAGTTCCGCCTCGTTGCGACACATGCGCATCCCTTTGCCGCCGCCGCCGGCCACTGCCTTGAGCATGACGGGGAAACCGATCTCGTGGGCTACTCGGGACGTCTCCTGAAATGTTCGGACGATACCATCGGAGCCGGGCGTAACCGGCACGCCGGCCTTTTTCATCAACTCCTTGGCCATCACCTTGTCGCCCATCTTGCGGATCTGCTCCGCAGTGGGGCCGATAAAGACAATCCCACAGGATTCGCAGATATCGGCAAAATCGGCGTTCTCGGCCAGAAAGCCGTAGCCGGGGTGAATAGCGCCGGCATTGGTGACTTCGGCCGCCGCGATTATTTGCCGCGTGTCCAGGTAGGACTGGTTCGGCAGCGCCGGTCCAATGCAAACGTCCTCATCGGCGAAGCGAACGTGCAGGGCATCCCGGTCGGCTTCGGAGTAGACGGCCACCGTCGTCAATCCGAGCTCGCGGCAGGCGCGGATGATCCGCAGGGCGATCTCACCGCGATTAGCTATCAGAACTTTGTCAAACAACTATACATACCTAACCTTCAGGCCAAGTGGGCTCATCCCACTGCCACACAGTCAACCAATATACAGCAAATACCTCATCAGTACAACACAAATTAGCCTGCGAAAAGTGAACGGTGACCTCGGCCTGGGTACGCCCACGGGCCATTCACTCTAGGCGTTGTGGTGGTCGAACACCCCGAGCGTAGTCGCGCCTCTCTGTCATTCCGGGCTTTGACCCGGAATCCAGTTCTTCGGTACCCCACCTAAAGCGAAGCGACAGGTGGGTTCTTCAGTAATAATGAATAAACCCACCCGGCGCAAAGCCTCTGGGTGGGGTACCCGTGTGTCAGTTGTAGTAGGTCAGGAGCCGAGCCTGCCCTGAGCACAGTCGAAGGGCAGGTTTCGACATCTTCGACCGACAAGACAAAACCAAAGAACCGGCTGCGCCGGTGTCGAAACCGCAGGGGTTTCGACCTACGGTTGGACACTTCAACCGTCCCAAAAACATACCAATTCCACGGACAATACGCCTGTACATCGGTCTATAAAAGGACTAGCCCCATGACCACTATGGCTCAGGAACCCCGAAATGTTTTTCCACCGACAACCTGCCCGCCCCGGCCGGCTCCTGGTCTGTTCTTCGTAGGGTGGGTCCGTCTTCGGACCCGCCTTTGTTGGCGGGTCTGCGGACAGACCTACCCTACGGGATGACTCGTAATCACCATTGATTCTGTTAAGCGATTATAAAAATACATAAAACGAACCCATTTGCGCGCCGCATTGGGACCAAAGCAACTGTACAGCACCGAGTCATCAGCAATCATACGGAGGGTGGCCGCCGTTGAACATGTAATCGATCAGGAAAACCAGGTCGGCAATATCTACTTGCCAACGACCGACGCCGTTCACGTTCGCATTCAGATAACAGATCGGGGGCGGGCCGTCACGAAACATGTAATCAATCAGATACAGCAGATCGGAAATGTCGGGCACAGGATTCCCGTCAAAGTTGACATCTCCAATAATCTGACAACAGCAGGCATCACCCACGCCATCACCATCGCTGTCGGCCTGTTCGGGGTTGGGTATCTCCGGGCAGTTGTCACAAGCGTCTCCGACCCCATCACCGTCCACATCTGCTTGATCGGGATTGTAGGTATAGGGACAATTGTCTGTCGGACACTCGTTCTCAGGGTGTCCGGGGTCGCCAAATCGGTCGCCGTCGGAGTCGACGCACATCAGCCAGTACAGCAGCGATACGTCGCTGGAAACCCAGTTGGCGGTGGCCAGATCAAGATGGCCGTCAGAGTCCAGATCGGCGGCGACAATGCCGTTGGGTCCATTGCCGACTGTATAAGTGTTAAAGAGTTCGAAGACGCCGGACCCGTCGTTCAGATAAACTGTCACGGAACTGTCGATGCTCCCGGCAGCAGCCAGATCGATGTCACCGTCAGAATCAAGATCGCCGACAGCCACAGCGTAAGGTGTATCACCGGCGGGATAGCTGGCCGCGTCGCTGAAGGTCGAGTCGCCCTGATTGAGCCGCACCGTCAAGTCGTTGGGTCCGGAGTTGGCTGTTACCAGATCGACCCAGCCATCGCCGTTGAAATCGGCGGCTTCGACGGCCCCTGAGAAACCGCCCATTTCAAAGCTGAAGAATGCTCCGAAGGTTCCATCGCCATTGCCGAACAGTATGGCAGCATCCCCCGAGCCGGCGTTACCGGTGGCGAGGTCGAGAGCGCCGTCGTTGTTGAAGTCGGCGGCGACAATTGAGTATGGTCCTGACGCCGGTCCCACCGAGAACCGACCCCAAGGGTAGAAGTCCCCTGTGCCGTAGTTCTGGAAGATCGACACGTCGTGGGAGCCCGAATTGGCCACGGCAAGATCGATCGCACCGTCACCGTTGAAATCACCTGCCGTCACAGCAGTTGGTCGATCACCTACCAGGTAGCTCGCGGAGAGGGAGAGAACTCCGAAGGCTACGTTGGTAAAGATCACCATCGAATCCCGGTCCTTTATAACAACGGCCAGATCGTTGAAACCGTTACCGTCAAAATCAGCCGCGGTCACGTCAACCGGTTGGCCACCCACCGCATAGTCGATCCGTGTGGAGAAGGCGCCGCCCCCCAGGTTCAGCCAAACTGAGATTGAATTACCATACTGGTTGGCCGTGATCAGATCGAGTTGACCATTACCGGTGAGATCGGCAGCGTGAATCGCTTTGGTGAAAGCGCCGGCCGAAAGCGGGTCGTAGACCACAAAATCACCGGCTGATTCCTCGGTAGCAATCGTGAATGTCCAGACGTGCGGTTCTTCGATGGATACCGCACCGGCCGAACGAACGCCCGGCGTGAGAACAACCACGACACGTTCACCAGCGATGAAGACAGTGGCGGGATCGAACGTCGCGGTCCTGGTTGCACTGTCGTAGGAGATCGGGCCCTCATACCAACCCGTTAGATCGCCGTAGACCAGGAAGCTCGACGCCGTAATGCTCGACGGATCCATATCAACATCGAACGCGACCGAGATCACCGAGCCGCTGGCTACGTTTAGTTCGTTCTGGCCGGGATTCGTCGAGACAACATACGGAACCTGTGCGCTGGCACTGACGAGTGCGACCAGACAGATTATCAGAAGAAACACCGAGCTTTTCATGAGCAAATCCTCCACATCCAGATTTCTGCTCGTTTCTACTATTCAATGCGCGGATAGTGACGGCATAGTCAACAATAACAATGGTCGCAATTGGCAGCTTGGGTGGCACCCTCAGATTTGTTGTGGGTGGCTCTTCCCCCGATTGAATGCCCGTCCCAAACAAGTAGTAGGGCGGGTCCGTCTTCGAACCCGCCACCATCGGCAGGTCTGCGGACAGACCTGCCCTGCTTTCACTCACAAACACCACCAATCCCTTCCAAAATGCGACTGTACGTCCGTTAGCAAAAGGATCGGCCCAATGACTACCTGTACAAAACAGACCGCTGCGCACATCACCGCCAACTCATGCCGGCCTCGTAATCACCACCGATCCTATTATCCGAATATACAAATACACAAAACGAACCCATTTCCCCGCCGCCAGTCGGTCCACCTCTGTCATTCCGGGCTTTGACCCGGAATCCAGCTTCGTAGGTTGGAACCCCTGCCCCGAAGGGGTCGTCCGGAGCGGAGTCGACGGATGAGGTTCCGACAACATGTCGAGAGCTCAGGTATCCCGACACGGGACTCTGGTGAGTGATTTGAGAGTCGGAACCCGCAAGGGGGTTCCGACCTACGGGACTGGATGCTCAGGGTGAGGTTGGGGGGACGCGCGTAGCGCAAAAAAGCGATTTATCGCCTTCGACTGCGCTCAGCATGAGGTTGTTGTGATGCCCGTAATTGACGTTGGTGATCAGTGGCCTTTACAGCGGCATTTCGACGATGCGGTAGCGTTTGTACAGGTCGGCGCCCATCTGTTCGATGGCGCTACGCATCAGTTCATTGGTCTCAAGTATCCACGAAAGCTCGGCCCAACGATAGCCTCTTTCGATGCCGCGATTGTGGATATCAACATACAGAATCGAGTCCAGCCCGCGTTTGCGAAACTCCGGCACCACGCCTAACGTGATCACCCGGATGCCGTCGATCTTGTTGCTGACTTTCGTGTGCCAAAGCAGTTTGAACAGCCCCACCGGCATCAGCTTCCCCTTGAGATGTATCAGCGCCTGGTTGACATCAGGCACGGCCATCAGAAAGCCGACCGGTCGGCCTTCGTGTTCGGCGATGAAGATCAATTCCGGTTCCACAATTTGCTTGAGACCCTTAGACAGGTGGTTGAACTCGTCCTCGGTCATGGGAACAAAACCCCAGTTGTGCTCCCAGGCTTCGTTGTAGATTTTCCGAACCTTCTGCACTTCGTTCTCGAAATCGCGCATGTTGAGATTGCGGACGGTGATCCTGGCGCGCTTGCGCAGTTTCTCGACGATCTTCTGCACCCGTTCGGGTATGGGATCATCCTGGGTGAGTTTGTAAGCCAGAAGGTCCATCACCTTCTTGAGGCCGAATTTTTCCGCCAGCCGTGGCAGATAGGGCGGGTTATAGGTCATCATCACCACCGGCGGCGAGTCGAATCCCTCAACCAGGAAACCGCATTCATGGTTGGTGGAGAAGTTCATGGGACCACGCATCCGCTCCATGTTTTCACGCTTGAGTTGGATCATGGCTGTCTTGAGAAGACTCGACGCGACTTCGATATCATCAACACAGTCGAAGAACCCGAAGAACCCCGTTTGTTCCTCATGGTATTCGTTGTGCGCGAAATTGATGCAGGTTGCGATACGACCGACAATCTCGCCGTCTCGTTCGGCCAGAAACAGCTTGGTTTTGGCGGCCCGATAAAACGGGTTCTTGTCGCGGTCGAAGAACTCCAGCCGTTCTGACTTCAGCGGTGTGACGTAATTGGGGTCATTACCGTACAGTCGGTTGGGCAGGTCGATGAAATCATTCAACCTCGCCGCCGACTCAACTTCGACAATACTGATAGCTGCCATGGATCTTACGAGATGAGACCTTTTTCGCGGCCGACTTCGGCGACGATCTCGACCACCCGGTCGAGTTGTTCATCGGTGTGGGTAGCGGTGTACGATGTGCGGATCATTGCCCGTCCCGGCGGCACAGCGGGTGAGACTACCGGATTGGTGAAGACGCCGCGATCGAACAGCGCTTTCCAGAAAACGAACGCTTCCAGATCATCGCCGATTACAATCGGCACGATCGGCGTCTCGGTACGGCCGACGTCGAAACCGAGATCAGCCAATTCCCGCCGCATGCGGCGGGCGTTTTTCCAGAGGTTCTCCCGGCGTTCCGGTTCAGATTCGATTATATCCAAACACGCCAATACCGATGCAGCGTTGGCCGGCGGTATTGAAGCCGAGAATATCAGCGCCCGTGCGGTATGTTTGACCCACTCGATCACCGCCGCCTCGGCCACGATAAAACCGCCGAGCGAGGCGAACGACTTGGAAAAGGTTCCCATGGTGATATCGACCTTATCGATCAGGCCGAAGTGCTCGGCGGTGCCGGCCCCTGTCTCCCCCAGGACACCGACGGAGTGAGCATCGTCCACCATCACCCGAATACCGTAGCGCTGGGCGACTTCGACCAGGCGCGGCAGGTCGACAATGTCACCCTCCATGGAAAAGACGCCGTCGACCACGACCATAAGTCCGCCGCGATGGTTGTTGTTGTTGATGACATTGTTGACGACCCGTTCAAAATCGTCCATATTGTTGTGCGCAAATCTATAAACCTTGCCATAAGAGAGGCGGGCGCCGTCGACGATACAGGCGTGGACCTGGCGGTCGATAAACAGTGCGTCACCCTTGCCGACCAGGCTAGAAATGGTGCCCAAATTCGTCTGGAAACCAGTGGAGAATACCAGAGCCGCCTCGCGTTTCATGAATTTGGCCAGACGGTGCTCGAGTTCCAGGTGCAGATCGAGGGTGCCGTTCAAAAAGCGCGAGCCGGTGCATCCGGAACCATACTTGCGGGCGGCTTCAGCGGCGGCTTCCTTGACTTTGGGATGGTTGACCAGACCCAAGTAGTTGTTGGACCCGACCATGATGCACTCTCTACCGTCAATGACCACTTCATCGCCGGGTGCTGACTGCACCGGATGAAAGTACGGGTAGATGCCCAGATCGCGAACGTTCTGTGGGATCTTGTACCGGTAGCACTTGTCGAACAGGTCGGCACAAGTGACGCCGGTCTTTTCTTCGGGCGGCAAGTCGGCTCCTTTCTCCGAGTCAAAAACGACAGCCGATTAAAGCACTTTTGAGCGCCGTTGTCAAGGAATTAGCCGGGTGGCCAGACAGGTTGTCTCGTATGCTGCTTCTTTTATCGCGCAGCGGCGGGCCTTGTATCCGCCAGCCACAAGTGGCGTTCATTGGGGCGACGCAAGGCCACCCCTTAAGCGGGACCGCGACAAAGACGGTGCGTTAGTGCGCGGTGAACGTCCTCGTCTACTGCGTTCACCCCGAATGCTGGCGCACGGGGACGTACACCGACCACAAATTGGAGATTGCCGCGTTTCGCTTTCAGAGATGACGAGAAATGGAGCTTTTTCAATAGATCCGAACGTCCGGGCCACCCGCCGTTTCTGCTCTGAGGTCAAGGCTTTGAGCCGCCTCCAAAAACCCTTGACATCGTGCGGTCGGTTTCCTATACTGGTCTGCTGCCGGTGGGTGGCGATATTATGTTGTCACTCGTTGTCGGACTGGGAAATATCGGCGCGGCCTATGCCGCCACGCGCCATAATGTCGGCTTTGAAGTGGTGCGGCGAGTAGCCGAAGGCCTTAGAGCCAAAACCCAACCGGCGACTACCGAGTATGACTGGGCGTGCGCATCCCACGGTGAGCAGGAACTGCTTCTGGCCCTGCCGCGGCTTTTGATGAACCGCTCGGGGCGGGCAGTTGAGGCTCTTTTACAGCGGAACGAGTTGACGCCGCCGCAGATGTTAGTGGTCCTCGATGATTTCAACCTGCCGTTGGGACGCCTCAGGTTCCGCAGCGACGGTTCCGATGGCGGCCACAACGGGTTGGCCTCGATCATCGAGACACTTGAGACCGAGAACTTCCCACGGCTGCGTTTGGGAATCGGGCCGCCACCCGATAATACAGACAGCGCCGACTTTGTGTTGAGTCGCTTTGACACCGAGGAGATCGAACCGAAAGAGAAAATGATCGCCACCGCCGCCGAGGCGGTATTGTTCGCCATAGACCATCGTCTGGATGAGGCGATGTCAAAATATAATGTAAACCCTGCTTAGCTCAACTACCCAATATCCAGGGCTAAGCCGTTAGAACCCTTAACCAACGTCCACAGGGAGGATACCTGATGGCACTTTACGAAACCACTTTCATTGTCAACCCTCAAACCGACGACGCAACGATCGATCGTCACGTCAAGGCGGTAACCGACATTATCACCGAGGCCGGCGGGAAGATCGTGTATGAAAACCGCATGGGTACGCGTCGACTGGCGTATGCCATCAACAAGCTGACCCAGGGCTACTACGCCAACTTCATCTTTGAGGCGCCGAAAACGGTCGTGTCTCAGTTGGATCACCACATGCGGCTGGATGAGGCCTACATGCGGCATCTGACTATTGTCTTTGAAGGCCCGGTGCCGGATAAGGATGCCCCACCAACTGATGACTTCCGGTACCGACCGCGAGGTAGCCGTTCCGACCGGCCTTATGGTCGTCGCGATTCAGGTCGCGACCGGGGCAGGCCGGAGGCCGGCAAACCGGCTGAACGATCACCCGCTCCGGCAGCCGCCCCCGCTGAGAAAGCCCCTGCCGATGCTCCGACAGCCGCTCCAGTTGAGAAAGCCCCCGCCGCTTCTCCGGCAGCCGCTCCCGCTGAGAAGGCCCCATTCACTCCTCCGGCTGCCGCCCCCGCTGAGAAGGCCCCAGTCACCCCTCCAGCTGCCGCCCCCGCTGAGAAGGCCCCATTCACTCCTCCAGCACCAGCGGCTCCCGCAGCAACTGAGCCGGCGCCGGAGGCTCCTAAGGTAGAACCAGAACCAGCGCCTCCTACGGTCAAACCCGAACCGACAATACCGGCGCCTCCCGCGCAGCCACCTGTTTCTAAACCGGCTGCTACCGAAAGCAAAACGGCAGATGAAGAGGTTTATCGCGAGGAAGAAGAGTTATGACCGACAGATTTGTGCGTATCGGCACTGAAAACAGCCGGCAACTAAAGTACACTATCGGTTACTTCCATAGAAAGGACTGTAGGCATGTTTGACATGAGAATGAGAAGACGAAAGATATGTCGCTTCTGCGAAAATAAGATCGCCTATGTCGATTTCAAGGATGAGCGGTTACTCCGTCGCTTTGTGAACGAGCGCGGGAAAATAATCCCTCGTCGCATCTCCGGCAACTGTGCACGTCATCAGCGGAAGCTGACCAAGGCAGTCAAGAGAGCACGCATCCTGGCCATAATGGCGTTCGAGAGTGAATCTTATAGGTGAAAAACCCATCTCGACGGCCGCGGTCGAGCAGTTGACCTCCGGCCGCCGTTTGAGTTGCTACTTCACGGCGATGGCATTCCCCGTCTTCGTAGTGTTGACCTATGGCCCAATTCTTGGTCAGTTGACACCGTTGGTGGGACTGTTGGTCTCGACCATCTTGTATTTTGCTGCCATTTACTTCTTTTACGGAATAGCCGAGTTGGCCTTTGAGCGCCACACCTACCTGCTGTGGAGCAGTGCGGTGGCGGCGTTCGTGCTTGGTTTTCTGTCCACCGGCCTGACCGACATCTGGTCGGTGCTGACCGGCTGCAGCATGTTTCTTCTCGGCGGTGTAATCGTGGGACGGATGTGCAGAGACGGCCACCACCCCGGTCGCACCTATCTGATTGGTGCGGGAGTCGTGGTGTTGTTTTTCACCGCTCAACTCTTCAGCTACTGGGCTCCTATGATGGACCAAACCAGTCAGGCAGTCCCACGGGTATTGGCCGAGATGGAACCGATTTACCGCTCCCTCGGATTCACTGAGGAGACCACTCAGGATGTTTTGGCCCAGGCCGGGAAACTGTTCGGAGTGATGGTGAGACTTATTCCCGCCTTCACGGTACTTGGCGCTCTGGTGGAATTCGGTCTGGGTTTCCTGGTCTTCGCCTACGTGGTCAATCGACGTCATCCCTGGCGGCGGTTCTGGGCGCCGTTCAGTCGGTGGCGGGTGCCGTTTGCTTTTACGCCGGTGGTAGCTGTCACCATTCTGGCTCGTTTGCTGGGCAACGATACCGCCCAGTTGGTCGCAGACAATATACTGGCCATTTTGGCGCTCCACTATTGTATTGCCGGGCTAGCGCTGATCGAGTATTATATGAACAAGCTGAGTTTGCCGCCGCTATTGAGGTTCAGTTTCTATATGCTGCTGTTTTTGACGCAGTTCGTGAGCCTCTTGGCGGCGACGGCCGCGTTCGGAACCATGATCCTCCTGGGATTCGTCGATAGCTTCGCCGACTGGCGCAAGGAGCCATCGACAACCGAGGCGGCCCAGGCAAGAAACCGTTTGCAATAGCTATTGGAAGGATATACGATGAAAGTGATACTAAGAGAGGACGTTCCCGATATCGGGACGGCCGGTCAGATGGTGGAGGTCAAGGACGGCTACGGCCGAAACTTCCTGATCCCCCGCAACCTGGCCATACCGGCCACCAAGGGTAACCTCAGTGCTATCGATGAGGTCACCAAACAGAAAGATCTGCGGGAACGCAAGTCTCGTCGCGAGGCCGAGGTTGTCAAGGACAAGATCGAAAAACTGTCCCTGTCCGCCGAAGTACTGGTGGGCGAGGAGGACAAGGTATTTGGATCCGTTACGGTCCACGATATCGTTGAACTCATGGAGAAAGAGGGCGTGACCGTGCCCAAACATGCGGTTCAGCTTGAAAGCCCGATCAAGGTGCTGGGAGTTTATACAATCCCGGTCAAGATCGAGAAAGATGTCACCGCCGAGTTGAAACTCTGGGTAGTAAAGAAGTCGCAGTAGTGGAAATGCTGGAAGCTACAGTTGAAGGTCTGGCTATGGATGTAACCACTAACTCACCCGTGGTCATTCTCGCTCCGATCGGGCTTGATAAGGTTCTTCCGATCTGGATCGGCCATGCTGAAGCCTGGGGTATAGCTATGGAACTCTCCGGGGTGACTTCGAAGCGACCGATGACCTACGATCTGCTTAAAACGGTGATCGGCGCCCTTGAGGCCGAAGTAGAACGGGTTGAGGTCACCGAATTGAAGGACCAGACTTTCTATGCTCGCATTCACATAAAGTGTAACGGTCGCTCATTCGAGATTGACGCGCGGCCATCCGATTCGATAGCTCTGGCCCTTAAGACTAAGGCGAAGATATTTGTCAATGAGGAGTTGTTCCATATCAGAGAAGAGGACCAGTCATCGGAAACACCGCCGATGCCTACCGATCCGGAATCGCTGCGGGAACGTCTGAAACGGATCAACCCGGAAGACTTCGGGAAGTATGAGCTTTAATGCGTCCTAGCCTGTTTTCGGCCTTCATTGGTTTGGTGCTTGCGATCACTTTCGCGGTCGTCGCTCATGCCGGCGGTATCGACGACCTGGGCGAAGTGGTAGCTGACTACACCGATGGGAGACGGCTGATGCGCGAGGGTGACTACTTCCGCGCCTCGAGAATCTTCAGCCGACTTGAGGGGCGGCACGCAGACAGCAAGAACCTCGATCTCTTCATCTTCCATCGCTCCAAGTGTGACTACTACCTGGGCGAGTTCTCGCAGGCGGCAGCAGGTTTCAGTTACTTCCTTAGTCGCTACAGTACATCTCCCGAAGCGCCGTACGCGCACTTATTCCTGGCCAATTGCCACTACCGACGAGCGAATGTAACCGAAGCTGTAAAGAGCTACCTTGAGGCCTACCGACTTTCAAACGATGGACGGCTGGACGAGATCGTTCAGGCCTCGCTTGAAGCCGCCTTCAGCACCGCATCTTCAGTGGCGCTTGCTCCGGAGTTGCTTGAGAACCTGCCGGCGAACAAACGGTGCCCGTTAGTTAAGATCGTGGCGCCGCTTCTGGTTCAGTCAGGTGATGCCACCGCCGCCGAACAGTTACTCGTGTCGTGCGGGGAGCGTCTGGATCGATCTCGGTCGGAACAGGATCGGCACCGGCGCAAAGATGGTCCCATCTCGATTGCCATGATGCTCCCGTTCAGCGGTGAACTGGCCGGCTACGGTCAGGAGATTTACAACGGCGCTGTCATTGCCGCCGAACAGTTCCGAACCGAAACCGGGCAGAACCTGGAGATTCAACCGTACGACACTCGGGGTGACCCGATTGATGCCGCTCGCGTAGCCACCGAACTGGCCCGAGACCCTTCCGTGCTGGCGGCGATCGGGCCGTTAACCAGCGACGCGGCCGCAGTAACCTCGGCGACCCTGGCTTGCCGCTCGCTGCCGCTGATGGTGCCGGCGGCCACGCAGGCCGGATTGGCTCGACTCTCCGACAACAGCTTTCAACTATCGCCCAACATTGAACTGCAGGGACTCATGATGGCCCGATACGCCGTTGACAGCCTCAACGCCGATTCGGCTGTGATTGTAACTTCGACGTCCGCTGACCACCTTCGTATGTCGCGGGCTTTTGCCGAGCAGTTCGAGAAACTCGGCGGCGCCGTGGCCGCTGTGGAATACTATCGTTCGCGCGACAAAGATTTCGGACCGTACCTTCGCGATGTCAAGGCGGTGCTGTGGGGTTTGCATCCCGACTCGATATACTTTGTCAACGAGTACGGTGACACGCTCGATCCCGACGGCATCCCGGTCTCGGTCGACTGTTTGTACCTGCCCGGTTCTCCACAGCAGTTGCGACTGCTCCTGCCGCAGATCAGGTTCTACAAACTCGAAGGCGCCTACCTTGGCAGCGATGCCTGGGCTGATGAGGCTGTGACGAAGCTGGGTGATCATGTCACTCGCAATGCTGTTTTTCCTTCGCCGTTTCTGTCCGCAACGAATTCCGAAGAATACATGCGGTTTGCGGCCGCCTATGATGCTCGCTTCGGCAAACGACCACCTCGGCTGGCTGCGCTGGGCTACGATGCGCTTCGATTGACCAGCCTGGCTGCTCTTGAGGCCGACGGTGATCGCGAGAAACTCACCGGACAGTTGTCGCGTACCGTTGATTACATAGGCGCCTCAGGAGAAATCAACTTGTCGGCCAATCGTGAAAACACTCGCATGCCGTTGTATCGAATCACCGACGGCGAAGCTCTGCCTATTGGGCGTAGAAGCAGTATGGTCGAGGAAGAACAGACGGAGTAAAGGCGGTCCTGCATGGCCTCCTGCCGGAAAGAACAAATGGCTAACCCTGATGATCGTTGGAAATGATAGGAGGGTCTGACAATGGACGAAAAGAAATTCGCTCTTAAGATGGTGATCGACGGCAAAGAGAGAGAAATCTCCTATGAAGAACTCGCTCTCTCCAACAACCTGGCACAGGAAGCGCTGGTGCGTCTCTTGATCCAGAAGAAGCTGTTCGAACCAAAAGAGTTGATTGAGATGATGGAGACGGTCAAGAAAGAGCGCTACCGCCCAGCCGACCAGAAGTAACATGTCCGACTACCAGCCCGACCACAATGGCTCTGCCACTTCCACCGGTGGGACCGATACCCGCGCGACTCCGTCCGGCGATCCGGGAGCGTCGCTAAGTTGGCGTTGCCACCCGGTCAAGCGACGACCGCTTGTTTCGGTTGCAGTTTCCGTATTCGTCATTGTGGTCGCCGTGGCTGTTTTCTACACCACCGATTCCAGAGCCTTCGCCGTGCTGGCCCTGGTCGTCTTGCTGTTGTCGCTGGCCAAATTCTATTTCCCTACCCGCTTCCACTTGACCGACGAAACTGTGACTATCAAAACCACCACGCAGACACTGGTCAAACCATGGTCGCAGTATCGCAGCTATTACCCCGACAAGAACGGCGTCCTGCTCTCCCCTTTTCCGGAACCATCGCGACTGGAGAATTTCCGAGGGCTATATCTAATGTTCGCGGATAACCGTGATGAGGTAATAGCTTTCGTCGAAACTCACGTCGGTCGCAAAGCCGCAGCATCCGAGTCCGAATCGAAGGAGCAGGCGTGAGCATTTTCAAAGGTAGCATGAACCTGCCCGACCCGGAGAAACCAGCCCTTCCCGCCGAGGAGGATGCGGTACTGGAAAAGTTAGCGAAAAAAGTAGTCGAATGGAAAATGGCCGTGCCAGCGATACTTTTCCTGGAATCGGTCAAGCCGCTCAATTTTATCGGTTCCCAGACGATGGTCTTCTTCGAGCCGATCATCCAGACGGTGTTCAACATCAAAGACTACGACACTTTTCGGGTGGTCCTGGAGAAACGCGAGACGATTGAGGTTCTGCTGCTCAAGATCGAGTCTCTCGATGCTGTGGCATTGTCGCGCGAGAAGCGGATCAAGAAATTCATGAAGACCGAGAAAAAAAGCTGGAAATGGTACCAGCGCTATCTGGGCGTTTTCCTGCCGAAGGTCACCATCCCCGACGACGTCCTCAACCCGCCCGAGGACAAACCCGCAACGGGCGGCAGTCCCCAGTAGCCGATCTTGACCACCTTGTCATTCCCGCGCAGGGGCGCGTTGAGAAACCTCAGATTCTCGTCATTGCGAGCGACCTAAGACACTCGTGTCGTAGGTAGCGCGGCAATCTCATTGACAGGAAGGACCCACCGACGCTTACGCTCTGGGTGGGGTACCGAATATGGACAATGGACCAGTGGAACGCGAGGTCCAACGCTCACCCGATGCTATTCCGATACAAATGGAATCCAGCCCCATGCTGGTTGCATTGTAACAGGTAGGAGTGCAAAAACGATGAACGCGAGCAATGAGACGAGAAAAGTCAAATGCAGCGCGTCGGTTTGGACATTGGCATGCTGCATTACGTTTGCTTCGGCTCGTGCCCTACCAAGATTCAACCAGATTGGGAAGAAGACTGCAAGGAAAGCAACGGGCCAGGCTATGAACGCCACAACATCATCTCGACCTGCCGCTCCTGCTGTCCAGCTAACTATGAACGCAGTGTATGCAAGGTACACGTACGATTGCCCGATGGCCGAAACGGTCGAGCCAAGAATGAACTGCCATCTGCTTCGTTGCCCAGGTCGCCCAGCAAGGAACGCTCCCGGAAGGCCAGCGATGTTCAGGATAAACACCACCAAGAAGTTCGAGATTACCCCGAACACCACCAGCAGGCCAATAGTGAATAGAGTCTTCATTCGTGCAACTACCTTCCTGTTCCATTCCTCTCCGAAAACCCCAGAGTAAAGCCTTGGGCACCAAATACTTCCTTATCCGTCAATAATCTTCGTCTTCTCGTTTCCCGCCACTATTGCGATGTGACGCAACGGCACGTTGAGATACTGCTTCCAGAAGAGCCACTTTCGTATCCTCAAGCTCAGGCTTACATAGACCTGTCCAAGCTGCAATCGTGAGGAGGGATTTGAGCTTCCTGGACCACAAACTGTGACGAGAAGCCACAAGGTCATCGGGCGATCAAGCACACTTATGTAGTTGGAGACGTTTCCGTAGGACAACCCTTGTATGTGCGCCTGTAAGACGGGCAACGAGTCGAATACTTGGGTTTTCAGACCATACATTATCTTGGGCTTTATCTGATCCGTTACGAGCTGTTTATCCAAAGTAAGTCGCAGGCAAATGTCGTCTCTGCGAATCTGTATTACGCCATTCGATCGTGTCCTTACAGCCACTTCGATAATATAGCCCTTATTAGTTTCACCCTGTTGGACGTACTTACAATCGATGTTGTATTGGAACAGCCAGCGATAAGCGCGAGGGAAGATCTCCAGTAACTTGTTTATTAGCTTTAGAGCTTCCTCCATCTCCGTACCTTCGGCTTACCCTCTAAATATCCAGATTCCGGACGTACGAGGCGTTTTCCTGAATGAACTTGGATCGCGGCGCCGTATCGGGGCCCATCAGCGTACTGAACAGATGGTCCGCCGTGGCGGCGTCATCAAGCGTGATCTTCAGAAGCGTTCGCTTCTCCGGGTCCATTGTCGTCTTCCAGAGTTGGTCCGGGTTCATCTCACCAAGACCTTTGTAACGCTGCAACGAGACGCCGGTTTTGGGCAGCTTCTTCATGATGCCGTCTTTTTCTTCGTCGGAGTACGCCCAGTATTCCGTTTTGCCATGCTTGAGTCTAAACAGCGGCGGTTGTGCGATATAGATGTAACCATGATCAATGAGGGGTCGCATGTAACGGAACAAAAACGTCAACAACAGCGTGCGGATATGGGACCCATCAACATCGGCGTCAGTCATGACAATGATCTTGTGATAACGTACCTTGTCGACATTGAACTCATCACCGACTCCACAACCGAGAGCGGTGATCATGGCGCGGATTTCTTCGTTGCGCAAGATCTTGTCGATCCGCGCCTTCTCGACGTTGAGGATCTTTCCCCGCAGCGGCAGTATTGCCTGGTAACGGCGGTCACGTCCCTGTTTGGCCGAGCCGCCCGCCGAGTCACCCTCGACGATGTAAATCTCGCAGGATTCGGGATCGCGCAGTGAACAGTCGGCCAGCTTGCCGGGGAGCGCCGCGCTGTCGAGAGCGGTTTTGCGTCGCGTCAGTTCTCTCGCTTTGCGGGCGGCATCACGCGCCATGGCGGCTTGGACTACTTTGTCGACTATGCGCTTGCCGACCGACGGGTTCTCTTCGAAGAAGGCGCCGAGATGCTCGTTGGTAATCGCCTCGACGATCCCTCGAACCTCGGAGTTGCCCAGCTTGGTCTTGGTCTGTCCCTCAAACTGCGGCTCGCGCACGCGAACCGAGATCACGGCGGTCAGTCCCTCACGACTATCATCGCCGATCATGGCCATTCCACTTTTGCCGTTCTTGCCGTTCTTACCGTTTTTGGAGCTTTTGGAATTCTTGAGCAGATTATACTTGAGCGCGTAGCTGTTGATCGAGCGCGTCAGAGCGGTGCGGAACCCGGTCAGGTGAGTGCCGCCTTCGATGGTGTTGATATTGTTGACGTATGAGTAGACCGACTCGGAGTAACCGTCGTTGTACTGGATGGCGACCTCGACCTCGATGTCGTCTTTGATCTTGCTGAAATGTATCGGTTTTCTGAACACCGCCGTCTTGTTCTCGTTGAGATACTGTACAAAGGCCGACAGGCCACCTTTGTAGTAGAACTCGATCTCCTTGTCGGCCCGATGGTCCTTCAGGATGATAGTCAGCCCCTGATTGAGAAAAGCGAGTTCACGTAGCCGGGAGGCGATTATGTCGAACTTGAACTCGGTGGTCTTGAAAATCTCACTATCGGGGAAGAAGCAGGTTTTGGTGCCGGTCTTCTTGCGTGTACCTACTTTGGTCAGCTTTTCCCGAGGTTTGCCGCGATCGTAATCCTGCCGGTGGACCTCACCATCGCGACAAACTTCGACCCAGCACCATTCGGAAAGAGCGTTGACCACCGATACACCCACGCCGTGCAAACCGCCGGATACTTTGTAGCTCTCGTGATCGAACTTCCCGCCGGCGTGCAGAGTCGTCATGACTACCTGCACCGCCGAGGCTTTCTCACCGGGCGGCGGTTCTAGCGGGATGCCGCGGCCGTTGTCGGTCACGGTGACGGAGCCGTCCTTGTTAATCTCGACGACGATCTTGTCGCAGTAGCCGGCCATAGCTTCATCGATCGAGTTGTCCACAACTTCGTAGACACAGTGATGCAGTCCGCGCTGGCTGATATCGCCTATATACATGGCGGGCCGGCGCCGCACGGCGTCGAGCCCTTTGAGAACCTTGATAGTCGAGGCGTCGTACTTGTGTTCAGATGTCTTGGGAGCGGCTTGCGTGCTTGCCGATTTCATTGATTGCTTCACTCCGATAGTCATGGGTCCATTTTCCCTTTTGGGCCGCGTTGTAGTCGTATCCGTTGCACCGCCCGTCCGTAGGGTTGAGCGTGCACTTTCTTGAGAATGGATTCGATCTCAAGCGAAAGCTGGTGACGCCAGACGTCATCGGGTACGGCAACATGGAGTGTGCCGTCCTCGTAGCGTACGGCGCGCGCCCGTTCGGCAATCTCATTGCCGACGATCTCGGGCCAATGAGTCACCACCCGCCAGCCGTCATACGGCCGGGCCAACCCAAGGGATTTCATTGTCTTTGAGATCACGCCTGATATCGCCTGTGGGCTTTTCCATCTGCCTGTTGCTTGTGCGTTCGTTTGCTTCATAAGCGAGTCCATATCAAACCTCTATAATAGAGTTTTTTTTGACATATTGCAAGTAAAAAACACCATATATGTCGTTGCGAAATAAAGGTTTATGATGGATTTGCGGCCCTATGTGAGAGGGCGAGAAGATAGCTTTCATCCAAGCTGAACCAAGGGTGCAAATTACAACGGTCAGAACACCGCCAGGGAGCATATACGCTACTACTGTAGTCCTATGTCGCGATAAACGGAGAGCGGCCCTGTCTCTTTCTTGGTTACCCCTGGATCGGGCGGCACATTTTCCTTTGTAAAATGCGAATTCTATATTATACTTAGACTTAAGGACAAATCTGACAGTCGGAAGACACCATCAGAGTGGTAAAGCGCGGTTCAAACCGAAGATAACATATTTGAATAACTTCTGAAGAGGTATGACATGGGAAGAAGACTGCTATCTGTTGCTATCGGACTGCTCCTTGCGGTCTCGGTTTCAGCGGAGAAAGTGGATCTCGGAAACAACGTTGACGGTGTCAACGTCATAGTCAAGCAGTCGAACGCCGAGAGGACCATCGTGCGATTCGATATTGGCGCTTTCGATATGGAAGCGATTGAGATCGATGGGGATACTTATAATCTACTGAAAATCACCAAAGAGGGATCATGGGCCATTGAGGGTGCGCCGTCCCTGCCGCGGCTGTGCCGCAGCATAATCATCCCGGATGACGCTCGGATGGAGATCAATGTCCTCAAGTCCGAGTATGTCGATTTCCACAACACGCCGGTAGCTCCGTCGAAGGGGCACCTGCCGCGTACCGTCAACCCGGAGGATGTCCGCTACACCTTCAGCGACGTTTACTCTAAGCACGCCTTCTATCCCGGTCCTATCGCCGACATTCGCGCCCCGCACATCCTGCGTGACTATCGCGGCACCGTGATTGAGTTGAACGCCTTTCAGTATCACCCCGGCACGCAGACACTACGGGTTTACACGTCCGTAACGGTCGAAGTGGTCAACGTCGGCCCGGGCGAGATAAACGTCCTTGAGAGAAACAAGCGCTCCGAGGTGTTGGTACCCGATTTTGAACAAATCTACCAGCGACGTTTCATAAACTGGGAGCAGATCAGCAAGCGTTACACGCCGGTGAGCGAATTCGGTGATATCCTTGTCATCACCTACGATGCCTTCGCGGCCGACATGCAACCGTATGTCGACTGGAAGATGCAGAAGGGCGTCAAGACCACGATGGTCAACATTTCCAGCATCGGCAACGTGGCTGCCTCCATCAAAGCATTCATCCAGGCGTTCTACGACAGCACTAATCTGGCTCATGTGTTGCTGGTGGGGGACGCCGCTCAGATAACGACTTTTGTATCCGGTATCGGCGGTGCGGACCCGATGTACGCACTGGTGGCCGGCGGTGACTATTATCCGGATATTTTCGTCGGCCGGTTCTCAGCAGAGAATTCGTCGCAAGTGGCCACTCAAGTCGAGCGAACCATAACATACGAAGTCGATCCAACCGGCGGCGATTGGTTCCATAAGGGAACCGGGATAGCGTCGAACCAGGGTCCCGGCCACAACGGCGAGTATGACAATGAACACATGGACCTCATTCGCGGCGATTTACTGGCCTATAACTACACGCATGTCGACCAAATCTATGATCCCACCGGCACGTCCTCGCAAGTGAGCGCAGCCTTGAACGAGGGTCGTAGTATTATCAATTACTGCGGCCACGGCAGCGTCACGACCTGGAGTTCAACCGGGTTCAGCAACACCCACGTAGGCGCCCTGGTGAATGACAACATGTTGCCGTTCATTCACAGCGTGGCCTGTGTCAACGGCAAGTTCCGCAGCTCCACCTGTTTTGGTGAAGCTTGGCTGCGGGCAACCCACAACGGCGTACCGACCGGAGCTATCGGCGCCTATATGTCGTCGATCAACCAGTCCTGGGATCCGCCGATGTGGTCACAGGACGAGTTCATCGACTTGCTCTGTTCCGAGCAGTTATCGTCTTATGGCGGTCTCTGCTTCAACGGCTCCTGCCACATGATCGATATCGAGGGATCAGTCGGAGCGACCCATTTCAACACCTGGCACATTTTCGGTGATCCCTCGGTGCAGGTACGAACCAACACTCCGGCTGTGATGACCGTCAATCACGCCGGAGCGGTGTTCTTCAACATGTCCGAGTACGAAGTTGAGGTGGTCGGTGTCGAGAGGGCACTCTGTGCTCTTTATGCCGACGGTACTCTTTACGGGTCAGCCTACACGGATGCTAACGGCCTGGCCGTAGTTCCGATCAGCGAGATGCTGCCGATCGGTCAGCCGATTCTGCTGACCGTTACTGCTTATAACAAGGCCACCGTGGTCGACTCTGTCGTCGCTGCTACCGATCTGACTATCCTGCACGATCCGATCGGTGACACAAAAGATACCCTGAACCCTTACGAAGTTACCTGCACTATCTATTCCGATACAACAGTGATTGCGGATCAACTGCTTTTGAAGTACCAGATCAACTCGGTCTGGTACGCCGATACGCTGGAGATAGTGCGCATGGGTGACGACTATGTCGGCTACATCCCGGCCCAGCCGGCCGGCACAGACGTCGACTACTATATATTCGCAGAGAACATGGCGGGTGACGTCGATTCCACCGAGACGTTCAGTTTCTTCGTGATCGATTACGGAGTGCTGATCGATCCCACCTATGCCCAGGCGACGGCGCCGGTCTGGGACACCGTTTGGTTTAGTCTGACTGTAACCAACGACGGTGTGCTGGAAGATGACTACGCGCTTTCATTCTCCGGCAACGTTTGGGATGTTTCATTGTGGGATGCGGCCGGCAGTACCGAGATAACGAACACGGCAAGTCTGGTCGGTGACGCCACCTTTGACTTCCAGATACGCGTTCTGATTCCGGTAAGCTGGGAGGACGAGTACGACTCGATTGCAGTGGTGGCCACTTCCAACGGCGACCCTGCTTATGCCGCCACAGCCATACTTAAAGCAATCTCAGCGGGACAGCCCTGGACGATTCCATTCGTGGAAACGTTCCCGTCTACTGATTTCGATATGACCAAATGGGAGACGGCTGCAGGCTCTGCGATCAACTCCGATGGCCTTAACGAACCGAGTCCGAGCTACAGCCTGAATCTCGATGGCGGTCCCTCCGGCACCGATACCTTGATGTCAGAGCAGATCACCCTGCGCAACGAGAGCAACGTGATTCTCAAGTACTGCTACCAGCGGACCGGCGGCGGCGATTCGCCGGAGTTGGGAGACGATCTGTTCGTGGAATATATCGATTCTCTCGGTGTCTGGCATCTTCTTAACCAGCACTTGGGCGACGGCGACGACATGACCGAATATGAAGAAGTCAAACTCCAGCTTCCGGCTGATGCCTATCACGCCGGGTTCCGGGTTATGTTTCGCAATATCGGAACCAGCGGCAACTACGACGATTGGTTTGTCGACGACATCTACATCGGTTATCCACCGGATTACGAGATGACACTGACGCCGTGGTTCCAGTCGCAGTACGGTCCGGCCGGCGACACGGCCGCCTACCTGCTGGGTGTGGTCAACAAGGGTCGGCTCGAAGATTCGTACAGTCTGGCGCGTTCCAGCGGAGTCTGGGACGTTCTGTTCTACGATGAGACCGGCACCAGCCAGATCACCTCGACCGGTGTCGTACTAACGGGTGATACTGTCGATATCATGGTGAAAGTGGCCATTCCTGAGAGCGCCGAAGTCCACCTGGTCGACACCTCGGTCGTCTTTGTTCAATCTCAGAACGAGGACACGGTAGCAGCATCGGCTTCCTTTGCCACTGTGTCCGGCGGATTGCCTATGGCATTCCCCTGGTTTGACGGGTTTGTGACCACTGAGTTGTCGACCGACTGGTTTGTCAATATCGGCGCCGTCGTCTCACAGAACGGTCTGGCGCCGCCATCGCCGCCTTATTCACTGAATCTCGATGGTGGCGGTGACACCGTTTGCACGCGGGTTATCGATATCTCCGGTTCCTCCGACGCCATCTTGTCCTACTGCTATGAGCGCGGTGGTGGTGGTGAACCGCCAGAGACCGGTGATGATCTGTTTATTGATTACAAGAACGAATTCGGCGAGTGGATCACATTCCAGGTTCTTCCCGGCGGCGAGGGTGTTATGACTCAGTTTGCTTATGTCAATATACCCCTGCCGACCGATGCTATCCACGCCGGGTTCCAGTTGCGACTGCGCTCTGTCGGCACCAGCGCCGGTAACGATGACTGGTATGTCGACGACATCCGCATCGACTATGCACCGGCAATTGCCATCTATCCTGAGACCATGAGTGAGTATCTGTCGTCGGGTGAAGAGACCTCGCGGGACCTTGTGATTTCCAACGGCGGTCCGGGCGGTTTGAACTACAGTCTGAACGTGCAGCAACTGCTCGGACGCGGGAGCGTGTTCGACGCTCTGTTCCAGGCCGGCATGGTGGAACCGGCGTGGCGGGTCTACGACGAGAACTTCTATGACTTCGTCGGTGAAAAGGGTTTCGACAACCCGAACATCGGCCATCCGGTGCTACGCAACGCCGGCGGGCCCGACCTGTATGGCTATTACTGGATGGACTCCGATGAACCGAGTGGACCATCGTTTGCATGGCAGGATATCTCGGCCACCGGCACCGACGTCATCGGTGATCTTGGTGACGACTCATTCACCGGGCCGATCGACCTCGGATTTGACTTCCCATACTATGAGAATGTTTACTCACACGTATATGTGTCCTCTAACGGCATGGTCGGGTTCACCTCGACCGACCTGAACTTGCGTTGGAAAACGACTATCCCGACCACCACTACACCCAACAATATGATCTGCTGGTTGTGGGATGACCTGGACCCGACCAACGAGAACAATACCGAGGACCACGTTTTCATCGACACCACCGGCGGCAAGTGTGTGATCCAGTACACCGACTACCCTGAATATGGTGGCAGTGTCGGTGATGTGATCACCATGCAGGTGATTCTCTATCCGGATGGCACTATCAAGCTGCAGTATCTCAGCATCGCGGCGGGATTCGATACCGAATCAGGTACTGTCGGCATTGAGAACGGCGACGGCACCGATGGTCTGGAAATTGCGTTTGCTACCAGTTACCTGCACGATAGTCTGGCTGTCGTCATCGCCAAGCCGACTCAATGGCTGGCTCTTGACAAGCTCTTAGGCGAGTTGGCTCCGGGCTCGGCGGACACGATCCTCTGCCAGATCACGGCTGCTGAACTCGACAGCGGCAGCTACAGCGCCACCATCACGGTGACATCGAACGACCCCGACCCGGAGGACAACCCTTTTGTGATAACGGTTGATCTCATGGTAGGCGCCGGTGGACCACCGTACATTTGTGGTGATATCGACAGTGACGGTGATGGTCCGAACATCGGTGACCTGGTTTACATGGTTGACTTCATGTTCAACGATGGACCGCCGCCACCGGTACCGGAAGCCGCGGATGTAGACGGTTCGGGCGGTGAGATCGACATCGCTGACCTCGTGTATTTAGTTGACTTCATGTTTAACGACGGGCCGGCTTTGATTTGCGGGCACTGACCTCCGCAGGCCGCCCGACAGAAAGTTAGTAGACAACGGTCACTCCTGCAACGGCGGGGGTGACCTTCGATTGATCTTTCCCTTGTGCTCCGGGCACGCAAGAGAGAGCGTAAATGACAGAGTCCGGAGAAGGCCGATTGGTTCGACCGGTCGGTTTGTAGCCCAACGTACCCACCGCCGGTAACTGCTGGAGGAATGATGACCGTTTCGATAAGACTTCTGTGTGTTCTACTGCTTCTGGCCGGCAGCATTGCCCAGGCTTCGGAGGACGTTGATGAAAACCCGCTTCCCATCGGTTTCACTGAGGAAGAACTCACCCGGTTGCACGAGATCGGCATGGATCATGTTACGACGGCTCCGCCGACCGGCAGCATCCGGAACAGCGCTGAGTGGGAACGTTCGCAGGGGGTCATTATCGCCTATCCCGGCTCCCCCTGGGGACTCTCCTTCGCCATTATTGCCGAGATGTCTGAGGACCTCGTGGTTACGACTCTGGTACCCAACGCTTCGCAGCAGTCTAACGTGCAGTCCTGGTATGCCGCCAACGGCGTCAACCTGGCCAATTGCGAGTTCATCATTGCCCCACTGAACAGTTACTGGACACGTGACTACGGCCCCTGGTTTATCTTCGAAGAGGGCGGCGATATGGCCATCGTGGATCACATTTACAACCGTCCGCGACCTCAGGATGACGTCATCCCGCAGGTCATCGGCGATTTGTGGGGGCTGGATGTATACGGTATGGACTTGGAAGCCACCGGCGGCAACCACATGTCCGACGGGTTGGGTACGTCGATGTCGACTTGGCTGACCTACAACGAGAATCCATCACTCAGTCATGCCGAGGTTGATTCGATCATGCTGGCTTATCTCGGCAACGATTTCACGGTGCTGGAGTATATCGAGTCGAGCGGCATTCATCACATTGACGTATGGGCGAAGTTTCTCAGTCCGACCACCATTCTTGTCAAAGACGTATCGACAGGTAGTTCTTCTCATACGCTCTTGAATGCGCGGGCCGATCAACTCTCGCAGTTGAACAGCGCCTGGGGTAAGCCGTACACGGTGGTGCGTGTCTTCTGTCCATCCGGGGCCGGCTATACCAACTCTATCATTCTTAACAACAAGGTTCTGGTGCCGATTATCAACAATGCCTACTATGACAATCTCGCCCTGCAAACCTACCGCGACGCCATGCCCGGTTATGACGTACTCGGTTTCACCGGGTCGTGGTTGTATGATGACGGGCTGCACTGCCGTACCATGGGCGTGCCGGATTCCAACATGCTGTGGATGGTGCATATCCCTTTGCCCAATCAGGGCGATACCATAAACGACTACGAAGTGTCCGCCACCATCATTGATCACTCAGACGCCGGGCTGATTCCGGATTCGCTGAAGATATTTTACAGCATCAACGAAGGTCCGTTTGAATCCACGCCGCTGTTTGCTACCGCCAATCCTGACTCGTTCTACGGTTATATACCGGCCCAGTCAGGGATAGGCGAAGTGGCGTACTATATTCAAGCGGCGGACAGTTCCGGTCGCGTCGAGACGCATCCGTTCATAGGTGAACCGGGCGCACACGAATTCTCCATCGAGTTGCCCCCGGAGTTGGAGATAGTAGAGGCGGAACTCTATGATAGTCTGCAGGCGGGCGACGTCAGCCAGCAGTTTGTGAGGGTTCACAACCACGGCGGCGGGCTCTTGTACATCACCTTTTCCTCCGATGACGCCTGGCTGACCTGCGATGAGAGCGAACAGGAAGTCTACCCCGGCGACAGTCTTGACTTTGAGATGTCCATCGCAGCCGACCAGATGGACTTCGGTGATAACCTGGGCTCACTCGATTTCACCTGCAATGACGGCGGTACGCCTTCCGGCAGCATCCCGGTCTACGCTCACCTTTACACGCCGGACATCTTCATTAGTGAGACATCAATTGACGAAAACCTGGAAGGTGGCGACAGTTCCACCTACCAACTGGTAATCTTCAACAATGGTCCGGGGCGACTCGACTTTGAAGCTGTCAGCCAGATGTTCCAGAACAAGAATTCGGCGGCTGGCTCGACATCCAAGCCCGCCGGTGCGGTCCGCGAGCTACTGGGATACCACCCGGTAGAATTCGGCAAGTCTGAAACGGCCGAACCGCTCTATGCGCCGATGCGAGCGGGCTACGGCGGCCCGGACGGATTCGGCCATTCCTGGATTGACTCCGATGAGCCAAGTGGACCGAGTTACTCCTGGATCGACATCTCCGCTTCGGGAGCCGAGGTCACCCTGGGCGATGACGAAGCGACGACGGCCATCGGTATCGGATTCGGGTTTCCGTACTACGACAGCGTCTACACCGAGTTGTATATAGGGTCCAACGGTGTGGTGGCCTTCGATGCCGGCAACAGCAGCCGTGGCAATTCCAGCTTGCCGAATACGGATCACACCAGCCTGATCGCGATGTGGTGGGACGACCTCGACCCACGCCAGGGTGGCAACATCTACTATTACTCCGATGCTGCCAACGAGCGTTTTATCGTCAGTTTCGAAGATATCAGGTTCTACTCCGGCATCAGCGGCACTGGGTCGCTGAACTTCCAGCTTATTCTCAAGTCTGATGGCGCCATCAAGCTTCAGTACGGCGTGATGGACCCCGGCAGTCTGAATCTTGAGAGCGCGACCGTTGGTCTTCAGAACTCCGAGGCCGATGATGCTCTTGAAGTCGTCTACAACGCCGCTTATATGCACGACAATCTGGCAATCCAGATCACAACTGAGCATTGGTTGTCGGTATCACCGGCCGGCGGCACGATAGAGCCGTTCGGTTCCACCTCTGTCGATATCAAGTTTAGCGCTACGGATCTTGAGACTGGGCTGTACAGCGGGCAGGTGTTAGTGTCGTCCAATGATCCGGACACCCCCTCGTGGAGTCTGCCGGTCAGCCTGACCGTAGCCGCCTGGATTTGCGGGGACATTGACGGCAGCGGTTCCGGCCCTGACATCGGCGATCTCGTCTATCTTGTGGACCATATGTTCTCAGGCGGGCCACCGCCTCCAGTGGAGGCTGCAGCTAACGTCGACGGCATCAACGGAATCGATATCGCTGATCTTGTATACATGGTCGATTTCATGTTCAATCAGGGTCCCGCGCCGACCTGTCCTTAGCATCGGCAAAGTCGGCTCATATCGGCGTGCCAAGCCGTGGCCGATCGGGTTGCCCGAATCCGATCGGTCCGCTTCATCCTACAGCGGTTTGAGGGCGAACTACGGGTCAATCCGGTACTCAACTCGCTGCCACAGCGGACATTTTGTACAAAAGGCGCTTGATTTCGAGGATTGGAATGATTAATCTTATAGCAGCTTTTTTGATTAAGCTTTTTTGTGGTGTGGTACGTCACAGAGAAGGTGAAACACTTTTAGGAAAGAGCGGAAGAGTTATGTTGAAGAAAAATGGTCTGGCGGTCTTAACGGCCATTCTGATTTGTTGTGTCCTTGCTCAAAGTGCCCTCTCTCGTCAGTCTTTGAATTGCACCGAGGGTAAGGACCGGAAACAGCTTTTGTCGACGGCGGCTCCGATCGAACAAATCGCTGAGCACAATATCGGTCTCATCCAGTTGGCGGTGGCCAACAACGGAACGTTCGGGATGAGCTACGTGGACGACATCCGAGATGCCTTTACTGGTGACCCAATCCCGTTTTCTTGCCAGTATCCCAAGAACACCCACATTGAGTACCTGTTCGGCGCCGCATTCTGGATCGGCGCAGTAGTGGGACGCGATACCCTGGTGTCGACCGGTGCCGATGGCTGGTCGCGAAATGGTAGTGAGATGTTTCCGGACGAGGCCCCGTTTGGTAAGATGGTCTACCGATCCATCACTGATCCGACCAAGCCTCAGTTCGAGAACGCTGTTTCGGAGCAGGATTATATTGCAGTCTACACGGATACATTCACCGAGAACCTCGACCTTGATTACTTTGGACGTCCACATGTGCCGCTGAATATAGAGGTTACGCAACGGTCTTTCGCCTGGTCCTACTCCTATGCCGAGGACTTCATTCTATTCGACTACGAAATCAAGAATATCGGCTCGCGCCTCCTGCAGAACGTCTATATGGGTGTCTACGTGGATGCCGACGTCTGTTTTGACTGCGGTGGCGACAACCAGGGATTCAGTGATGATCTGTGTGGGTTTCTCCGTACCTACAAGTTCACCTACGGTGGCTGCGAGTATGAAGACACGGTCTTTATTGCCTGGATCGCCGACAACGACGGTGACTTCACGGTGATGTACGGGGATGGCGTACAGCCTACTCCTCACGTGACGGCGACCAGAGTTGTTCGGACACCTGCTGAGAACCTGGAAGTGAGCTTCAATTGGTGGATCGGCAACTCGACCCCATCGTTGGATTTCGGACCCCGAGAGAGACCCTTCAAGGGTATCTGGAAGGAAGATTGGCGCGACTATGGCACGGGCGGACTCGGTACCCCGGAAGGTGACGTCAACAAGTACTACGTCCTCAGAAACAAAGAGTTCGATTACGATCAGGTATTCACCGCCTCCATACAGCCGAATGACTCATTATGGCTCTATCCCAACCAGGAACTGGCTGCGGATTTCGCCGATGGTTATGATACCCGTTATCTGTTGTCGTTCGGTCCCTTCGATATTCGCTCCGGTCAGACACTGCCGATCTCGTTTTCCTACGTGGCCGGCGAGGACTTTCACACGGTCGACGGCAACCTTGAGAATCTGCCTGACAACCCTAGTGATTACTACGCCAATTTGAATTTCTCCGACCTTGCTCTGAACTCCAGGTGGTCGTCATGGATCTATGACAACCCCGGAGTCGACACCGACGACGACGGCGATTCTGGCAAGGCTCATCACTGTACCACCTGGGTTGACGAATCCGGCGACGAATTCACTGTTGACACATTCTGGTACGAGGGAGACGGCGTTCCCGATTTCAGAGGAGCTTCGCCGCCACCGCCACCCTATTTCTGGATTGAACCGTCAGTCGGCAAGCTCAGTATCAGGTTTAATGGTTTGCGCAGCGAGACAACCCTGGATGTGTTCTCTCGTGAGCACGACTTTGAAGGATACCGCGTGTACTACGCGCGTGACGAACGGCCCAGCAGCTACGGACTGGTTGCGTCGTACGATCAGGAAAACTATAACAAACTGGTTTACAGTCCTGGTGACGGAACTTACAAACTCCGCGACATTCCGTTTACTATCGACAGTTTGAGGTGCCTCTATGGCGACTCTTGTCTCGATATGGACTTTGATCCCGAAAGCTACACTTTCAGCAACCCATACATACTCCCTAATCACCCTGAATCGATGTTCATATTCACGCCACAGGATTTCAATGTCTCCGAACCCGGTGTCGACACACCAATTCGGAAGATCTATCCCGACCAGCCGCGGCCAACCGTCCTCAATCCCGATTCGGCACAACCGGGTGAGCTAACCGAAGACGGTTATTTCAAGTACTATGAATACCGCATCGATATCAACGATCTCCTGCCGACGGTGCCTTACTACGTCAATGTGACCGCCTTTGACTACGGATCTCCGGAGTCCGGTCTGACCTCGTTGGAGTCAGCGGTTACACTTGGCGCCAAGCAGGCCTTTCCCCTTAGTTCCTGGGATGACATCCAGCGCGAGAACCTCGAGGTGTACGTGTATCCGAATCCTTACCGGATCGATGCCGGCTATCGCGAGCGTGGTTTCGAGGGTCGTACCTTGTCGGATCGACCGCCGGACCGTACGCGTATCATCCATTTCGCCAATCTGCCGCCCAAGTGTACTATCCGCATCTTCACCATCGACGGCGACATGGTAAGGGAGATCCACCACAACATGGATCCAGGCGATCCCATAGCAACCCACGAAGAGTGGGATATGATAACGCGTAACACGCAGATGGTTGTCTCGGGCATGTACTACTGGACCGTCGAAGATGAAGACGGTGATGTTCAGATCGGCAAGCTCGTGGTGATCATGTAAAAAGCCCCTGAGGGTTACATCCAGAGATTAACGACCGCCGCGCTCCATGGTGCGGCGGCCTTTTTGTGATGCATAGCCGGCTTACATCTTGCCCGGATAAGTCAACAGCTTTCCGAATAAGAAAACAGTTCAAAAGATAACATGACCGACCATGAAGACGACAAACCTCTCGAGTACCCCATAGACGGTACCCTGGACCTGCATATGTTTTCGGCCCGGGAAACTCGCGAGGTAGTGTTGGAGTATATCGCGGCCTGTCTGAGTCGGAGAATCTATTCGCTCCGCATCGTGCATGGGAAAGGACGCGGCGTCAAGAGACGCATCGTGCAATCTATCCTTGCCGCTCATCCTGATGTTGCGCACTACTATCACGAGGGAGGCAGTGGCGGTAGTTGGGGCGCTACTATCGTAGATCTCAAGGAACCGTGATCGATCCCCAGTGGACGGCCGACGAGGAAAGGACGTCCCACAAGCAGTTGTTCCGCCGCGGCGGACGAGAAGCGCCGGTCATTTCTCTATACGGCGGATGTAGACCCACAGAGCCACCACCAATACCGTGATGAACAGGGTGGCCAGACCGAGACCCTTGCGACGGAAGTAATACTCATCTACCAGTGCTGCCGAGTTGGTCCGGACCTCATTCGCTTTTCGGTAGCCCGCCTCGGCTATGGAATCGACCGTGTCGGCGGCGACAGCGTGGGTCTGCCTTCGCGTCGCAACCAACAACTGCTGGACCTCCTTGAGTCGGAACTCCTCGTCGGTGGTCATCATTCCCCTGGCGATGACATCCTCAAGCGAGGTGCGCGCTTCATCATAGGCCGTGGCCAGTTTCTCAACGGCTTGTGACATGGCGGCCGCCGTGGCGAGTCCCCGGGTGCCGTCATCTTCGGCATGGCAGTTGATACACAGCGCCGGTTCAGCGGCGCCGAGCATTTTGTCGAACGGTTGTTCGATCAGATGATTCGAGTGGCACGTTTCGCACATAGGGAAATCGTTTTCCTCAAAAGCGGTTCGATGCGGTGAAGCATTGAAAAGTTCCGCCTCGATCGCATGGCAATTACCGCAGACGAACGAGAGCGACGCCACACCCGGCGGCGCCGCGCCGTGGTTGCCGTGACAATCATTGCAGACCGGCGCGCCGAGGTCTTTGCGCTCCAAAAGCGCCTTACCATGAACCGATTGGCGGTATTTTTCGAATTGGTCGGTCGGGATATCGTAGTCCGCCATGTGCTCTGCGTCAGCGTGGCAGTTAGCGCAGGTTTGCGCCAGGTTCAACGGATGTGTAGTCGAGTGCGGCGTCCTGGCGCTGCCAATCTGATGTGTACCGTGGCAGGAAATACAATTGGCCATCTTGGTGTCTTTGTTGCTGAACAGACGTTGACCGTGGATGGAGGTCCTGTATTTGGCTAACTGGTCGGTTGGCAGCGACGGGTTATGTTCATGCATATAGGAGGCGCTGCCGTGGCAGCGAGAGCAAAAATCAGGCACTTCGAGATGGCTCGGAACACCACGCCAGTCACGGGACTCGCGCACCTCATCCATGTCCTCAAGCGACGGATCACCGCCATGACAGTCGGCACAGCCAAGACCCTTCTGGATATGAATGTCACGCACGATAAGATGTGACGGACCGGTCTCTTCGTCCTCGAAATCCTGGTGACAGGTAAGGCAGTTGTTGATCTGGGCTGTCGTAAGCGCCGCACTCGCTGTCAGAACTACGAGGAGCAGCAACAGTAATCTGATATTTTTCACAGCCGGCTCCTATTCCAGAATATATCCCAGCGCCGTCATGACGATGACGAACGTCAGGACGAAAACGCCGAAGGCCGTAAACAGCTTCGATGGCTGCCCCTTGGCGGACTTCCGATTCAAGTATGGTACCAGCGCCCAGATGAGACCGCCGATCGTGAACACGCCGATGCCGAATAACTCACCCTCGATCAGCCAGACGTGCGCCGGCAGCATCTTGAGCGCCTGGAAGGTGAACATGAAATACCACTCCGGCCGGATCACCGCCGGCGGCGGCGCAAAGGGGTCGGCCTTGGCTCCCAGAGGCCAGTGCACGGCGCCGATACCATCGGGAAACAGCACCGCCAACACAGCCAGTATGTTCAGCACGATCAGCCAGACAAGCAGATCTCGCAGCAGGAAATTCGGAAAAAACTTCTGATAACGTTTGTCGGATTCAGGTTTGTTCGCCCAATCCAGCGGTTCGCTCATTCCCTGACGCTGCAGGAACAGCAAGTGAGCCGAGAGTACCAGGACTGTAATCCCCGGCAGGATAGCCACGTGCAGCGCGAAGAAACGACCGATCGTAGCACCGGTCACCTCTTCTCCCCCGCGCATGATAATGAGCACCTGCTCGCCGAGGCCGGGCATCACACCCGCCACACCGGTACCGACGCGGGTAGCAAAGAAAGCCAGTTCGTTCCACGGAAGCAGATAACCGGAAAACCCGAACGCCATCGTCAATCCCAGCAAGGCCATTCCCGAAAGCCAGGTCAGTTCGCGCGGTTTGCGATAAGCTGATGTAAAGTAGACCGAGAACATGTGGATGAAGACAGCGAAAACCATCAAGTTGGCTGACCATGAGTGCAGGGATCTGATCAACCACCCGAAAGACACATTGGATATAATGAATCGTACCGATTCAAAAGCCGAGTCGGCGCCGGGACGGTAGTACATCAAAAGAAGTATGCCGGTCAACACTTGGACTATAAACAGAAACAGCGATATCCCGCCGAAGTAGTAAAACAGCGAGTGGCTGTGGACCGGCACCACCTTGCCCTTCATGTACTCGATCACAGTGTCGAGCTTGAACCGCTCGTCGAGCCATTGATAAAGCTGCAACGACAGCCCACCGCTGGACGATGATGAGGCAGCCATCAGGCTTCCTCCAGGCTGACGAAAATCGTTCCGTCGACCTCATTAACGGCAAAAGTAGCCAGAGGTTTGGGCGGCGGACCCGAGATGTTTCGGCCGTCGAGGCCGTAGCGACCGTTGTGGCAGGAACACCAGATGATGCCGAGATCAGGCCGATGCTGCACGGTGCAGTCGAGGTGTGTGCAGGTGGCAGTCAACGCCTTCAGTTCGCCACTTTCGGTGAGGATTATGATCCCTAGTTCACGCCCATACTTGAAGTACTTGGCTTTCTTTGGGTCGGCTTCGATATCGGGCCGCGCAAAGGGCAACTTCAACTGCGAAAGCCTGGCCTCACCCGCCGCCGGTGGTACGACGTATTGAACTACCGGATAGAGGATCGAACCCAACGTAGCCAGGGCTCCTCCACCGAGAATGATGTTCAGAAAACCACGACGGCTTGGCTTGTTCTCCGACACTTGACCTCCGTAAGAGTTGGTAAGCTAACCTAATAATAGTAACCAGAGGGCCGACCGTTGTCAAACGGAAACAGCATTCAATTGACAAAGCTTATCTATTAAGTCTCCTTGAATCAAACAACGGCCACGGCATCAATCTCCACCAGCGCGCCCCTGGGCAGTTCTTTGGCGGCCAGGGTCGCCCGGGCCGGAGGTTGTTCGTCGAAGAACTCGCCGTAGGCATCATTTGCGGTGCCGAAATCGGCCATATCTGAGAGATAAATAGTGGTCTTCACCACCCTTGAGAAGTCGGCCCCGGCAGCTTTCAAGACAGCTTGCAGGTTGGTCATTACCTGACGGCATTGTTCCTCGGCTGTTGTTCCGACAAGCTCGCCCGACCTGGGGTCTAAGGCAATCTGACCGGAGCAATAGATGGTTGTGCCGGCGGCGACTTTCACCGCCTGTGAGTAGGGACCGATTGCGGCCGGCGCGGTCTCGGTAGAGATGATCTGTTTCATGTTTTCTCCATTTGTTTTCTCCCGTGGCCGGTGTACGTTCTCGTGCTCCGACATTTGACCCGGCTTGACCGGGCGGCAGCCTGCGGGCGTCCGCCGCATACGAAGGTAATATATCGCAACGATCCTAATCGCAACAATTGAAAACCGCAGGGTAAGACCAGCTTTTTCGTGGTTAGCGTACGTCCTCGTGCGCAGTCACGAGACCCGGCTTGACCGGGCGGCAAACGGGGGTAGGCTGTCTCAAAAGCTGCTTTTTCTATCGCGTAGCGGCGGGGCTTGTCACCCCGCCGGCCGACCCTGTCTGAACCCGCCACTTGGCAGAAACCGGCATGGTACAGCGGTCCCACCATCGACGATTGAAAGCATTTTGCTCTGAACCTTCTACTTGACACCGGCGGTTTTAATCGTTTGATTGCCTGTGCTGCTATAGAGCGAAATCACTACACCCGGACGGACGCACGAGCAGACGACGAATCTCAGACTGTGTTTAGTCATGAGGTTTCGGCGACCGGTGTCAAACAGCGGGACTGACGCGTTTGGTTGTGGTGAAGGCGCGATGGCGTAACAATCGACCTGATAGCGATAAATATAGATGTTGTCACGGTTCCCCGATGTGACGACACGTAAGCGAATAAGGATTATCATGTACACTATTGAAAAGACTGAGTATGGTTATCACTTGACCTTCGGCGGCTATATGGTCCAGGATGAACTGAAGCAGTGGGTTGAAGAATCCCAAGAGGTGCTGGCGACGCAGAAGGGCCGTTTTTCTGTCTTTGTGGATATGCGAACGCTCGAACCGATTTCAGCGGATGCTCAGGTCCAAATGCAAAAGGGGCAGCGTCTGTACAAACAAAAAGGGATGGTTCGTTCCGTCGTAATCCAGGATAACCTGACCCTGACCCGGCAGTTCCAACGGATCGCCCGGCAAACGGGGATCCAGACCGATGAACGATACATCGACGCCTCCGCCGAACCTGACTGGGAGAAAGTCGGCATGGACTGGATACTGGAGGGCAAAGAACCGCAGGGGTAGGGGGGAAAACCTGGGTGCCTTCCGACCACACGATACCCCGCTTCGTGCTTTGGGTGGGTTCATGCAGTATGCCGAAAAGACCCCACCAGTCGCTTCGCTCTAGGTGGGCTACCAGTCTCAGAAAAAGGAAACGATTTGAGTAAATTAACATTTGGGGTCATTGGTACATCAAAAAAAGAGGATGAGCGACGTATTCCAATCCATCCTGAGCATTTGGCTCGTCTTCCCGAACAAGTGCGCCGCCAACTGATATTTGAGGAGGGCTATGGGGCGTCACTCGGTGTCGAAGACTCGGAGATTGCTGCTCAGACGGGCGGCATTGCCACCCGCCACGAACTGTTGGCTGACATCGGGAGGGTTATCATTCCCAAACCAGTATTGTCTGACTTACAGGAGCTTCGCGAAGGTGGAATCCTGTGGGGCTGGCCACATTGCGTGCAACAATGGGGTATTACTCAAGCAGCGGTCGATCGCAAGCAAACACTCATCGCCTTTGAGGATATGTTTGTTTGGCGGCCAAACGACCAGATTGGCCGCCACACATTCTATAAAAACAATGAGATAGCTGGCTATGCTGCGGTATTACATGCCTTACAACTGAGAGGTGTCGATGGGCACTACGGCAACCAACGCAAAACGATCATTTTTAGTTTCGGTGCGGTCAGCCGTGGGGCGATATACGCTCTCAAGGCACGTGGGTTTAGAGATATCACAATCTGCATTCTGCGCCCCGACCACGCAGTGCGGGAGGAAGTGCTTGATTGTCACTATGTCCGAATTCGGGAAGGGAGAGATGGGGAAGCGCGCATGTTGGTCATTGAGCACGATGGTAGTGAGACGCCGTTGCATGATCTGATCAGTGAGTCAGAAATTATCGTCAACGGAACTATGCAAGATCCCGATCATCCCACCCTATTTGTATCTGAAAAGGAGAGATCATGCCTCAAGCCAGGCTGCTTGATCATTGATGTCAGTTGCGATGAGGGGATGGGATTCTATTTTGCCAAGCCAACCACGTTTAGGGACCCAATGTTCAAGATAGGAAAGGCAGATTACTACGCGGTAGATCATACGCCAAGCTATCTCTGGGAAAGTGCCTCGCGATCAATCTCCGCGGCTCTCATTGTCCATTTGTCGGATGTGGTCGCGGGACGTGAGAGTTGGCAGAAAAATGAGACCATTCGACGGGCTGTAAATATCGATGCCGGCGTGATTCAAAAACCCGCTATTCTGTCGTTTCAGAAGCGCCAGCCGGACTATCCCCACGCACCCATCGATACGGGGAAGAGCTGACGGCCGGGTGACCCATCCCCGCCTGGGCGGGGTGGGTTTCTTTAGATCGTTTTCAGTCCCCTCATCCCGTCTCAAAGTACCCTGAAAAATCCACAATACCAACTAGAAACCCGGGGCAAGGAGGCTGTCTCAAAAGGGTTGTTATGGTGCGTGAAAAATGACGGATTTTTCGATTGCTGTGATTGCGGTTTCATTGTTCTGATCAGTTCGTCCGGTTGGATGATGATTGCGCTGTTGGCCGTAGGTATCCCGAT
>JAUWIB010000056.1 GCA_030605565.1 bacterium | reverse complement strand
TCATGAGCTACATTGACCAACACAACAGCGATCCGAAACCGTTCATCTGGAGAAAAACCGCGGAAGAGATCATCGACAAGGTCGGCCGGGCGAGGCTCGCCCTGGATAATGCCCCAACAGGATGAATCACACCACTAGGTGGGTCCGAGAAGAAGAAGGCGACCAAATCGCCTGATGGGCGAATGCTCCATGGGAGGGCGGGTAAGGGCCGTTTTCGTGCATATGCGCTCGGAGAGAGTCTTCTGTTCAAGACATGGACTCGAGTTGACGGCGGACTATCCGAGTTTACTATTAGGGGAAACTACTCCGAGAGAATGACCTACCGGGTGAGCGACCTCAGCCCCAGCAAGACAAAGCAGACAGGCACTGAGGTGATTATTGGCGAAGTTGTTAATCATCCGTCACTGCTAAGAGAAGATACAGTGCAGGAATTCGCGCAGCATTTCGCACCTTACTTACACAAGTATCCAAATGTATCCTTGTTCTACGATGGTATTCGAATCGATCCCACACGCTCGATTGATTTGCAGAAGGAGTACTCCTTACCGGAGATCGAGCTAGAGGGGGGGCACAAAACGAAGGCGCACCTTACGGTGATTGAGTGGAAAACCCAAGTTGAAAGATCATTATACCTCTGCAATGCGGAAGGTTTTCCCTTGGAAAGGACCGTGCCGCGTATTCAGGCTCCCCACTTTCAATTCACGGCATACATCAAGTCAGATTTCTTACAGGAGCTTGATGATGAGAATGCTCTGGCAATGGTAGATATGCACACGAACCTGCAGAAGTTTCTCAATCCAGTAAAGGACGCTCTACGCAATCACTTTAGGGAAAGGGCGGCTGAAGTATCAAGGAAACTAGTAGATGGGTGGAAAAAGGATGAAGTCTATCCTTATAAGGGTGCGCCAAGGGACTTCGTGGAAGAGGCGGAACGGCAGGTTTTTGACGTTTTGGCACTAAATGTTAGCGAGTACCTTCCAGGGTTCTACGAATATGAGAACAAGAGCAAGAAGTTCGCATTCTCTTTACTGAGACAGTCCCTGGCAGAGAACCCCAAGGCACTGAGACGGATTCTAGACGAGGTTCTTGGGTTAGGCAAGGAAAAGCAGGAAGAGCTAGCGGAACTGCTAGAGAGGACGTCTCTGTCTGCAATCATCAACGCCGCCAAGATTGTTGCAGACAGATTGGACTTCTTGGCTGGATTGGAGACGCTTGTTTTTGATTACAAGAAGGTGCTGCTCGAAAGAAAGCAGTTGCATAGAATAGTCGAGGAGCAAACGTGGATTTTTGGGGAGGAGTTTCACCTAACCCTGAGCGACCGTTCCCTAACCAGCGTGCTTGAAAAACACCTTGCCAAGTTGGGACGCAACTTGAACAAACAGCATCCCGTTCAGCGCGCAGACGGTTCCACCGGCATTGTTGATCTCATGTTGTCACAAACTGTTCCACAGCCCAGAGAGGATGAGAATGTGCACTTGATCGTGGAATTGAAACGGCCGAGCCAACGGATAAACTCGGAGGCAGCACAACAGGTCATTTCATATGCAAATGCCGTGGCCAGCGATGAGCGTTTCAAGAGCACGAACACGGCTTGGGTTTTTTGGGCTGTGTCGAACGAGATTGATGAGGACGTTCAGTTAATGGCCGAACAATTCAACAGACCCGAGGGTCTCATTTTGGACAATCCTAGAAAACAGATCAGAATCTGGGTTAAGTCCTGGGGGCAGATAATAGAATCCTGCCGTGCACGTTTGAAGTTCTTCCAACAAAAGCTTGAGTATTCTTCCGACAACGAGTCTGCCCTCAAGTTATTGCGGAAAATCCATAGCAAGTACTTGCCCGACGACATGCAAACCCAAGACGAATCCAGTACAAACGTATAAGGCGCTCACCGAGCTGTCGTGTGCAACTGCCAACTATACTACCAACTTCGCCATCAGGTTCCGAACATTCATCTCCTCGCAAGCAAATATCATCTCCTTGACTTCTGCTTGGCGCTCCGGCGATAGCAGGCCGTCGGAGAGGGCAGTGAATTTGGCGGTCAGATCGTCCATGGTCATCGGTTCGCGCGGGTCGCCCTTGGGATACTCGAGGTACTCAGAGTACTCTTTGCCATCGGTCGTCTTAACAACTACCTTCGAGGGCTGTTTGGCCGGGAACATCGCCTCGAATTCCTGGGATGCCACCCCCTTGATCTTGTCGATCACCGCCCAAATGCGCTTGTCCTTGAGCTTCTCCTCGGAGAACGAACTGGTGGTGATCTGATGATCGACCAGCGCCACCGCGACACAATACGGTAACGAATGATCTGCTGTCTCGCGCGATTCGGGACGGTACTTGTGCGGGTCAAACAGGATGTCACAGGCGCGAGCGATAGTGGTAACAGTAACCTCCTCGATCTGATCGAAACTGATATCGTGACTGCGGACGACGTTCAGCGTGGCCGAGATATGCGTGTGCGTCAGCGCTTCAGTGGGGAACGCTTTCATGGAACACTCCAGTATCTTGAAGCTGTCCCCAAGACCGGAAAGCAACTTGTTGCTGTCCCAGTCGGGGCCGAAAACATCCATGAGCCCTTCCTTGCCCTCGAAGACAGCCTCGGTGCCGGAGTAACCCTTCTGCGCCATGAGCGCTGCGAAGACGCCGCTCTGAACCGCCATCGGATCAACCGTGTTTTTCATCATGGTAAGCTTGCCGGCGGTAGGGCAACCGATAGTGTGGTTGTGTGAACCGTTGATACCGATCGCCATGACCATCTGATCGACATCGAGTC
This sequence comes from bacterium, assembly GCA_030605565.1. GTDB lineage: Bacteria > Zixibacteria > MSB-5A5 > GN15 > FEB-12 > JAJRTA01. The sequence goes on along the minus strand of JAUWIB010000056.1, from coordinate 18,201 downwards.
CAAGCAGCCTGCCGGCCACGATAGGCGAGACGAACTGGGTGAGCGTCGCGTGGTGCCATTTGCGTTCACGAACCCCCGGCACGGCGAACTCGCACAGCCGCTGCTCGAACTCGTAGGCGAGGACGATAGCGACGATGACGTCCTGCATCGAGGCATCGACCATCTCCCCCACCGCCAGCGCCGCCGGGATCAGATCGGAGGGGTGTGATGGATCTTCCTTCCAATAGATGTCGTTGAAATCGAGCGCGCGGACCATCAGCGAGTTGACCAGCGTGGCGTTCACCGCCGGCATCTTATCACCGAAGCCAAGGAGGCTCGCCTCCTTTTTGCCACCCATCTCGGTGTAGATATCTCGCAGGATGTTAACGTCTTTTGTGTGGTAGCCGCCGTAGGCGCAGCCGACCGAATCATAGAGGTATCTCTTGACCTCGCTGACGACGTTTTCCGGGAGGTCTTCGTACTTGAGTTTGAGTGCGAACTCAGCCATCTGTCTTGAGATTGATTTGTTCATCAAACGTATCCTGTTCATCTATATCGAACTATCTATCAATTCACCGTAGGTCATGACCCCTGTGGTCCTGACGGGCAAGCTGTTCTTCACGCTTCGCGCGTTGGAGGATCCCACAGCAAGGTCGGGCTGTCTCAAAAGTCGCTTCTTCTATCGCGTAGCGGCGGGCCTTGTGTCCGCCGGTCTGTGGGTGGGAGACAAGCCCCCACCCTACGCGGGGTTAAGTGATGCACTTATGAACAGAAGTGTCAGGTTCCAAGGAACCTGACCTACAAATGTTCTCTTACCCAACTCTCCAACCCTCCCGCCACTATCAACTCCTGCGCCGGCGTTCCTATGGGAGTCAGACTATACTCCTTGCCGCCGGCCGTCAAGGTTGCTTTGGCGAAATCTATTGTCGCTGTGATGCCGGTCGCGACCGTCAGCTTTTCAGTGCCGAACCTATTCGTCAGGTCGCGCACCAGTTCCGGCGCCTCAATCGCGAGAAAGCCGTTGTTGATGGCGTTCCGTTTGTAGGTCTCGCTGAATGACCCAGCCAGCACCAGGCGGATGCCTTTGTACTTCAGCGCCGTGGCCGCCTGTTCGCGTGAACTGCCGCTGCCAAAGTTGAAGCCGCCGACGAGGATGTCGCCATCGTGTGCTATCTTGCCGAACTCCGGATCGTAGTTCTCCATGGCCACCGACGCTTGCTGCTTCGGTGTGAAATCGTCGAGGTAGGTGTACTTGCCGGGGTAGATACCGTCGGTATTCAAGTTGTCCTGATAACAGAAGAGCAGGTTACCTTCTATAGTCGCGGGGAACCCGTCGACTATCGAGATATCAGTCACGGCAGCCGCCGGTTTGTCATTGGTGCGAATGTCAGCCCTGGGTTGCGTGTCGGCAAAATCTGCCGGAGCATCGATGTAGCCCGCGATCGCCGAGGCCGCCACTACCGCCGGTGAGGCCAGGTACGCTTCGGACGTCTTAGCGCCCATACGCCCTTTGAAGTTGCGATTGGTAGCGGAGATACCTACCTCGCCATCTTTGAGCAATCCCTTGCCGAGTCCGATACATGGGCCACAGCCGGGAATCAACGGTATGGCCCCGGCCTGCAATAGTGCCGACCAGTCGCCGCGCCTCTCGCTTTCGGCCTGCACCTCGCTGGAGGCAGCGGCGATGTAGAACTCAACGTCGTCAGCCACTTTCTTGCCACGCACAACTTCGGCCGCCTGTGCCAGATCATCGACGCGGCTGTTGACACACGACACGAGATAGGCTTTGTGAATCTTCAGCTTGCGCTCTCGCATTTGAGTGACCGGGGTTATGGTCTTGACATTGTGCGGTCCGGAAACATGCGGCTGTATCGACCCAAGGTCGAGACTGACTGTCCTGGCATAAAAGGCATCCTCGTCAGGAAGCAAAAGCTGTTGCGTCAACTTATCCAGGCGTTGCCTGTTGAGGCGGGGATGGATACTGTCGCCATCGGCGTCAGCATCGGACGGCGCGCCGACCGGACCACGCTTCTCAACAAAAGCGATACGTTCCTCTAACCAGTCCAGGGTGACATCATCGACCGGGAAGACACCAGCCAGAGCGCCCCACTCGGTGGTCATGTTGGCAATCGTCAAGCGGTCACTGAGCGACAGAGATGCGACGCCATCACCGGCGAACTCGATGGCGTGATTGAGCACCTCGTCCCGATTGAAAAAACCGCACAGGGTGATGATAACATCCTTGCCGGTCACCCCTGGCTTGAGCTTGCCGGTCAGTTCGCACTTCACTACCGGCGGCGCCTGCCACCAGGTGCGACCGGTCGCCCAGATAGCGGCAGCGTCGGTGCGGACAATCGGCGTACCCAGGCAGCCGAGGCCGCCGTACATGTTGGCGTGACTGTCGGAAGCAACCACCATCGTGTGCGGCCAGGCGTAGCCCTCTTCGCACATGATCTGGTGTCCGATGCCGCGTCCGGCGGGATAAAAGTCGATCCCCATTTCGCGCGCAAACGCTTCGATGCCCCGGTACTTGGCCAGATTTTCATCGCTGGTATCCTGAACGCGGTGATCGAGCGCAAACATCGGCTGTCGCGGATCGGCAATCTTCGTAGCGCCGATGCTCTTGAACTTGGGGATCACCGCCCCGGTGTTATCGTGGGTGAGGACGTGAGCCGGTCGGATCGACAGATAGTCGCCGCTCCTGACTATGTGACCGTCCGGCAGCCCGACAGCAAAGCGCTGGGCGATTTTCTCGATTAGGTTTTGTTCGTTCATGCCGGTCGCTACTTGACCAACTCAAAGTCGATGAAGTCGGCGTGGTGGAAGATTATGCTCTCGGGCGAACGTTGCTCGCCGGCGCCCTCTTTGGAGTGAGTAGCGATGATATGCATAACCTCCGACGGCAGGCCGTGCTTGAAAGCTAAACCGACACCCGAGAAGGGGTGGCGGATGTGTCGTCCATAATCCGACTTCTGCGGTTGACCATCGACGATCTCGAACTCAAGAAGCTTACCGACATCAGCCAGCAGCGCTCCGGCAATCAGATAATTACGATTGACAGCCGTCTTGTTGGCGCCGTGAATCTCCTCAAGAACGTCGTCACAGGCAATGCACATCCGGCACACTGCGCGCACATGATCGATGAATGTTATCTTCACGTTCTCGGCCAGCAGCGTGAACGGAATGCTGCGTAGTAACTTCTCACTCCAGCCCCTGAACTCGATAGCATCCTTCCAGCAGGCTATGACATTGTGCCTGAGTTTATCGTCCGTTATCTCGCCGATTTCCGGCAGCAATCGCGTCACCAGATCTTTCATACCAACCTCACTAACTCGCATTCATTCGGGACCATTCCCGTAAAGTTCCATCAGGCCATTTGACCTATCATCAACACCGCTCCGCCCATATGGGTGCGAATTATATCAGCCTCGCCGAACGAAATCAATCGGATTCTGGGATAATCAGCGGGGATTTCAGGAAGCCGCATTGCCGTCAAAAGTAGTGGCCGCATCTGAAGGGCTTGTTGATAAACTCCAGAAGCCGTCATTGCGAGGTTGCCGCAGGCGACCGTGGCAATCTCAATTCGTTGGTAGACAGCGAGAGAGAGATTGCCGCGCTCCTCCGCCCGAGGCGGAGTCGCTCGCAATGACGAGGAAAGTGACTTTTTCAACAGACCCTAAAGATACGGCCACCACATAGTCCAGGTATCTGACGTTACCTTCGGCCCTACAGTCCGAACATGTAGTCGATCAGCAACATCAGGTCGGATATGTCCAGAAGCTGGTTCTTGTCCATATCGCTGGTTTCGAGCATCAGCGGAGGCGGACCACCCTGGAAATAGTAATCGATCAGGTAAATCATATCAGCGATATCTACCTGGCCGTCGACGTTTACATCCCCAACCAGTATACCAATCAGCCTTACCTGTCCAACTTCTGAGAATTCTGTGTCATCGGTAAACAGCCCCGAGACCGTGTAGGTGGCTACGGTGCTGTCATAGAGAGGCATGTAGTACTCAATGAAGTCGTAGATAGGTTCGGTGATCTCCATTACCTCACCCACAAAACCGGGATAATCGGAAATGATCGCGGTTGAGGTCGGTATCAGGGAATCATTTATTACGATGGTGGTCTGATCGATATCGGCCACCGTGTGTCCATTATCGAAGTTGCCGAGGTAGATTGCGGCGTCCATGGGATCGACACGGTAAGCATCAACCATCCGCATCGGGTCCGGGCGTATGATAGTGGTCACGTCGAGTTGGCCTACTTGAACATTCACCGATAGTTCACAGGTATCGGCGGCGCAGTCATTCGTGGCCACGACGACAAACGAGTACAAACCGGTGGTGTCAGCCTGGAAACAGAGTTGCCCGGCGTTCCAGCTACCGTAGGAAACCTCGATTTCGTCGGCATGGGCTATGCCTAACTCGATGCAAGCCTCACCTGGATCGGCCAGGAACACGTACGGTATCTGGTCGGGACAGTCGATTGAAGGGAGTTCGATTACCGTGATGTCCAGTTGAATAGCGCAGGTATCGGCGCCACATTGGGTCTCGGCAATCAACCGGAATTCGTGTATCCCCGATTCAGTCAGGTTGACACAGAACAGCCCGGTCTCCCAATCGTAGGTACCCGATGGGCTGACGGTTACCGTCGCCGTATCCGGTGTGATGGCAACAGGCACGCAATAGAGACCGCTGCCACAGAGAGTATCCACTACTGGGTCCGGACACTCGATGGCGGCGCTCTCGCCTTCCACGATGGTCACCCACCTGGTCTGCGAATGCGTTGCGCCACAGGCGTCGGTGGCGGTCACGACAACCTCGAACAGACCCGCCGTATCCGGCACGAAGCAGATGTAGGGACCGATTTCCGAAACGTAAATGTAACCGATGTTGGTGGCGGTATCGACGATGTTCTCATCCGGATCGGAGACGCCGAAAGCCATACAAACGGCGCCATTGAGGTCACAAACCACATACGTCATCGAATCCGGTGACAGGGTAACAGTCGGGGGAGAGTTTATGGCGACCGTGACGGTGAAGCTGCACGTATCGGCCGCCTCGGCAGCCCCGGCAACCAACTCGATTTCAAGATCGCCGTCAGCAAGTAAAGGCACGCAAACCTGGCCGCCGTCAATATAGGCCGGTTCGCCGGCCGTGACCCACTCGGCATCGGTAGTATCGAAGGGGAAGCAGAGGGTATCTGGTTCGCACAGAAAAACGGAAGTGTCACCGGGGCAGGTAATCTGCGGATTGATGACTTGCTCACCGATTGTGTAGCAGTGCGGTCCGTCCCAGCCGGGGAGTACCTCCGGGCCAGCCCATTTCCAAACTCCGGAGGGCGGATAATAGGCGGAGTCGAGGCAAACTTGCCCGCCATTGTAAGCGGCATCAATCGGTCCGATCTCAATGGTGTAGGCGGTGTCGTCAAAACCGGCCGGCAGACCGTCAGCGAAGAAGCGGAAAGCGCCGAATCCAACCGTGTCGGCGCCGACCCCATCAGCACTGAAGTGACTGATGAAAAAGCCCCCGTCGAATTGCGCCCTGCCCAGCGTCCCGGTGGTATCGCCGACGAATGAACCCCACTGGGAGCCGGTTGGGGAGTACACCTGAAAACCGTTGGTGATACCGGCGTGGGCGTCGTTATCGCCGGTCACGCGAATGTAGAAGGTTACAGGTACGCCCATCTCAAGGCCGCCGGTGGCATTGAGACCGTCAACATGGTCCAGCGACAATGACTGTCCCACCGCCAAGCTGTATGACAATACTGTCATCAAGCCGGCCAGCACGAGTGCTCTTGTTTTCATCATAGGTCCCTCCTGGGATCTTCTCATGTGTTAACTGTTATTCCTCACCAAGCGTACCGATCGCAGTAATGGCGAACGCCCAATGCAGTAATCCTCGCAGGCAATATAGGTATAAGCAAGAGTATGTCAAGCGACTATGCCCACGCCGATAACCGGCCGACGGCCTGGCCCGACCCGGAATCGTATTGCTTTTCGCCGCCGATGTGTTACCATGGGGCGCTATGTACAACGACACGGTTATGGATCACTTTGAGAACCCTCGCAACACCGGCGAGATAGCTGACGCTGACGGTGTCGGCACGGTCGGCAACCCGGACGGCGACATGATGAAACTGTACATCAAGGTAGCCGACGGTCGGTTGGTCGATATCAAGTACAAGACCTTCGGATGCGCGGCTGCGATTGCGACCAGTTCAGCCGCCAGTGAAATGGTTAAGGGCAAGAGCCTCGAAGAGGCCGCGGTGCTCGGTTCCGACGAAGTGGTGTCGTATCTGAACGGGTTGCCTGAGGAGAAAGTTGCCTGTTCAATGCTGGCGCCGGATGCTATCCGCGCCGCGATTGATGACTACCGACGGCGCCCCTCTGACACTCAATGAGATTGCCGCGGCACGCAAGGCGTGCCTCGCAATGACAACCAAAGGGACTTTATCAACACTCCCCAACGGGTGGGTCTATTCGTCACAAACCGGGGCGCGTGGCCCGGACGTTCGTCCGAGTTTCATTGTCGAAACCGCAGGGGTTTCGACCTACAAGACTTGTACTTGTTCATTTGGCATTATCTTCCGTTACTGCCTCAATGGCAGGTTCTACCTCCAAAAGTTCGGATTCCGGAAGGTTCTTGAGTTTATCGAGCGAGGGTGTGACCTCTTTCCCTATGTATTTCCCACTCATAAGACGAAGTAGTGCCGCATAGTTTGGTCGAAACCTGATAGTATCACCAACTTCAAGGCCACCCGGCTCGTCGCCAATGTTTACTACCGTAACATCGCTGCTGGCACCGGCAATATGATATCCAGAGTCAACGGGTGTTAAGCCGTTGATCTCTGTATCCAGTTGACCGACGCTTACCAATGCTCGATAACCTCTCTGCCCTGGAGAAAAATCTTCATGGGCCTGGTCCAACTCAAAAGGAGTCATTGAGATGGTTTCCGACAGCGGTACCAATCCCTTTTCTTTGATTTCTGCAATCTCTGCTTCCAGGATGATAGCATCATCCCTTAACTCGGGTAAGGTCCCGCCATTTACAATATCTGTTCCCAGGAAAATTGCTTCCCCAATACGGAAATGATTGATCGCTTTGGGCAGCTTTCCCTCTAATAGCATGGGAATTACCGCTGAAGATCCCGCTGAGATTAATTGCATTCTGCGCTGGAACTTTAGTTCCAGAAGCTCACGGTATAGAGCAAGCTGTGTGAATTGGTCAATATTTGGTACTGCCCCTGCCAAACACCCGAGATTAGCCCCGATACCTATGACCTCGATATTAGACAAATCAAAAACTGTTTCATAGAATTTTATTAAAGATCCCGGTAGAATGCCTTCTCGCAGATCTCCAAGTTCAATCATGATGATGATGCGATGCGTCTTATTGAGTTGGCGGGCTTGTTCATTTAGTGAATTGATGACCTCAATTTCACTGTTCAAACTTACATCGGCCAGACCTACAACATCTCTTACAGAGGACATATCTGCCACTCGAAGATACCAGGATTCGAAATCGGGAATTATTTTCTCGATTGCCTGCAGGTTTGCAAGACGTGAATCTCCCATAGAACGAATCCCCAATAATTGGAGGGCGCGTAACGTATCTGTATGACCACAGAGAGCTTTTGTTACGATGGTCCAGGTGGCCTCATGCTTTTTCATCCAACTTCTGATAACCCTGATGTTATGCCTAAGCCCTTGAAGATCAATCGTCACACGGTTCACTTGTGGTACCTCATTTCGGCATACTTGCTCGTCATTCCGAGGCGTTCGTAAAGACGTTTGGCTGGATTATCGTATTCAACATGCAGTTTTACATCACCATCAGAAAGTTCAAACGAACGTTTGATAACCTGACTCCCTACACCCATCCCACGAGTTGATGGATCGACAGCTACCATCAGAAGGAGGTTCTCTGGTATATAACCTTTCATTCCAGTACGCAACATGATTAGGGCGCCCACCACTTTCTGGTCCAACTCTGCTATCAGCACAAAACCAGGTTCTCCAGTGTGTGGCGCCAGAGCATCGGTGATACCCCGTCTCACTTCCGGCAGTGGATCCTCATACGGCTTGAGACTTTCATAAAGGAATCTGGCAAGCTCATCGGGACTAGTCCAGGAAGGAAAGTCGTCCATCTGGCGCAACTCATGTATTGTTACTCCAGCGCTTATGTTACCGATAGACGGTTTAGGTGTTACCATATCTTCATCATCAATACTGTTTATTGTTTCAAACTCCGGTCTCTATTCTGATCCTCCTTGTGACTTCACAAAATACAAGTCAACACCGGCACCCCACCCAACATACTGGGCGAGCACCCATGTCCATTTGCAAAGGACCGTCCCATTGCCGATTATACTATAATATGACAAAACGAGTGCTTTGTCAATGTTGGCAGGCGCGCGATATGTACCAAGAGGTTACAAACCGGGCGTGACCGTCGTTGTCGTGGGATACCAGTGTTCTGTGCGAGGCGGACGTCCTCGTCTGCCTCGAAATGTCACACCGACCGCCGGTGCACGAGGACGTATACCGACCACATAAACCGGTGTTTGGCAATCAGGACAGCTATGCAGCAGGAAGGAACTGTCCGGTCAGCCGATCAGTTCCCTGACTTTCTTGAGCAGTTCGTCCTTGTCGATCGGCTTTTCGAAAAAGCCGGCCGGAGCCTTCTTGGTCTTAAGACGACCAAGGAATTCCTCCAGCTTGGGAGAGGCCACGGTTATCATGATTACCGGAATGTTCGCCGTCACTTCCGATTTTAGCAGGTTCCCGTACATCTTGATACCTGACTCGCGGGGCATGCTGACATCGAGAGTAATCAGATCAGGTGGTGAAGCCTCAGCTTTTTCAAATCCCTCACGACCGTCATAAGCCCATTCTGTCTGGTAACCGTTTTCACGAAAAAGGATGGAGAGCCATCTCACCACATCCTGCTCGTCATCGACTATCAGTATTTTCTTGTCGTTCTCATTCATCACAAGCCTCCGTGGGCTGCGTTAGCAGGCTACTGATTTTCAACAGCCTGTTAGTTTCGTATCGCATTACAACACCAGGTGCGACCTTACGAGGCCCCCCCAGGCTTCTTGTTGGCCAGCAGCTTCTTCAGTTCTTCAAGCGTCCTGGAATCGGCCTTGTCGATCAGGTCTTTCAGGTCATCCTTCAGCGCGGATTGGTCCGCCGATTTCTCGGTGTCCGAAGATGTATCCATACCGAGAATTCGTTTGACAGCCGCGATATAGTTCTCCGGGCTGACCGGCTTCTCCAGATAAACCCCGGGGCCCGACATGGTCAGTTCCTTAAGGTCGGCATTGCCCAACTCATCGTGGGCGTGGCCGGTCACAATCAGAATGGGGATTTTGGCCCACTGTTTGTTCCTGGTCAGATCACGGTAGAACTTGGCGCCCGACTTGCCCGGCATCACCAAATCAAGCGATATCAAATCCGGCTCACCTGCCTGAACCTGCTCCAGCGCCTCAAAGCCGTCTTTGGCGACGACAACTTTGAAACCGGCCTCTAACAGGGCGGCTTTCAGGAAATTCCGAACGTCGGTTTCATCATCGACCACCAGCACGGTTTTGGGTATGTCCGTCATAGTCAACTCCTGACTTGTTTTTTATGGTCTGGCCGTTCACCGTGACCCTCGTGCCACAATGTCATCAGCCTCTTGCGAGGGAATTCCATTTGGAAGTGGGCGCCCTGCCCTTTTTCGGATTCCAGCACGATCTTCCCGCCATGCTCCTGGACGATCTTGCGCGTAGTGAGCAATCCCAAACCGGTACCCTCGCCTCCCTTGGTAGTAAAGAAGGTGGTAAACACCTTCTGCTTTATTTCATAATCGATGCCGCAGCCGTTGTCGGCAACCTCAAACACCAGTTTCTCCCCTTTTTCACGCACGCGGATAACCACCTCGGATCCCTTTTGCTCACCCATCTGGCAGGCGTCGATGGCGTTGGAGACCAGGTTGGTCAGACAGGTGTGGATCCCATCCGGGTCCAGAGGGGCGCGCCGCACGTGTTCGGCTATCTCAGACCGAAGGGTTATCCCTGACTGGGCCGTGATATCCTTGTAGAGATCGACGATCTCATTCACCAGGGTGGCGGGGTTCACCATCTGCAATTGAGGCAGTCGACCCTTGGAAAAGCTGAGGAAGTCCTTGACCAAAGTCGTGGTCTTCGTGAAGTTGCGTTCCAGCATCTCCCATCCCTCGTTGACCATTTCCTCGTCACCCTTTTTCAGGCCAAGGCTGACGATGTACTTGCCCCCTTCCAGACCCATCAATATGTTCTTGATGCTGTGCGCCAATCCCGCCACCGTCTGACCGACCGCCGCCAGTCGTTCCACCTCGACAACATCACGCTCCAGTTTTCTGACGGCGGTAACGTCGGTCGAGATTTCTATGACGTGTCCCACCTGGTCGCCGGAGCGCGCCAGCGGTGAGGTCGTTACCTGATAGTGAATATCCTGACCGCGCCGATCGGTGCCGACCTGGTTGGAGTTATGGACCTTGCTATCGCGAAAGGTCCGTGCCGCCGGGCAGTTCGGGCACCTGGACTTGCGTCGCTTGTACACCTCGTAACAATAGCGGTTGAGGACATCGCCGAAGCTGTGCCGAAAGGCTTCATTGGCGCGAACGATGCGATAGTCTTTATCGATCACGGTAATATAGCACGGCACCCGATCGAACAGAATCTGATATTCCTGTTGCCAGCTCCGGGTCCCGGTTACCGTCCTGGTCATCTCAAGAACGTAGTCGACGGGACCGTTCTCAGTCAGCCGCAAGGGAGCAACATGCCCGACATAATGGGTGGGCTTGCCGTGCTGGTCGATCCCCACCGCGTCAGCCACTATCGTTTTGCCGGTCTCGAAGACCTGAGCCGACGGACATTCGTCACATGGTTGGTGCAGCTTCTTGTAGACCTCATAACACTTCTTTCCCTGCCAGTCTCCAAAACGGCTGGTAAAGGAACTGTTGGCGGCTGCGATATTGTAATCGCGATCAATCACGGCGACATTGAACGGTATCTCTTCAAACAGCGCGGCATGGACCATATCCATAAGGCGCCGGGGGGCGGCGCTTCTGGCGTCGGTCTTCATTTGTTCGGCCCTCCCTCACGTCCCCGGGTCGAGGCTATCAACTGCTCTATAGATTCGATGAACAACTCGGCGTCGATCGGTTTCTCCAGGAACAGTTCCGGCGGCGGAATGGACTTGTCGGGTACGAAGGATCGGAAGTCCCACGGGTCCTCGTGCCCCACCCCGCTGATGAAAATCACAGGAATCGATCTGAGGGTCTTGTCATTCTTGAGTTGCGTGTACATGGTGATCCCGGATTGTCTGGGCATCATTATGTCGAGACAGATAAGGTCCGGTTTGGCCTTGTGAACCTCTTCGAGACCATGCTCGACGCTGTCCGCAGTCACCGCAGTGTAACCGTTGGCCCGCAGCGCGGTGGCCAGATATCTGGCCACATCGGGTTCGTCATCAACTACCAGTACCGTCACGCTCACCGTTATGCCTTACTCCTCTTTCACCTGCAGGACGGCCGGCGGCATCATCACATGGTTGGGGGCGGGTCGGCTCAACTCATCGGCCATCTCAGCCTTCAAGTAATCCGGCTGGGAACCAGTGTGACATGTGGGACACTGCGCCAGGGCGGCCCTGGTTGTATCGGCGACTGCTCGCTCCCGATGACAGTTGACGCACAGTATATGCATGGCGTCAACGTATGACACGGCCAGATAGGTATCCAGGGTATCGGCGGTGCTGTCGGCATAGAGGTCGATATGGCAGTCACGGCACTCTTTGGCGGATGCCTTTTGTCGCTCCTGTTGGGGTTCATGGCAGACGTCACAGACAATGTTGGCGCCGTTGGGACTCGCGTGCCAATCGTGGCGGAATATATCGGTAGCCGTGTACATACTGCTGTGACATTCCCAGCAGCCGCTTTCTTTGTCCAGAGGCACGTTCATGTGATGGCACATGACGCATGACTCCTTCTGCCCCAGAATGCCGACATGCCGGGCGTGGTCAAACAGGGCGCCAAAGGCGTCTAAGTTGCCGTCGATAAAGAGCGTGTCGCCACCGCGAGCCTTCTGTACGGTAATCTCCTCAACACCTTTGCTTTCGATCCTGTCCTGTGGCATCAGAGCAAAGCCGAGCGCGAAGCTGAGGACGAAAACAAGAGAGTACTTGACTCGCTCGGTTACACCGGGTGATCCCAACCAAACATCCGACGAGAGGTCAAATCGTGGACAGTATTCTGCATTTCCCCGAGGATCCTTCCACTTCACATCCCAGATCTTGAAATGTTCCACACAGAAAAGGAACACAATAATCGCTCCGGCCACTATCCCCAGACTGACGAACACTTCGTATATCGTTGGGTAGTAGTGAGAACCCGGCACCTGGAGCATGACTCCCGCTATATTGGCCCGATCAAGTCCAAGCCCAATCACTGCCGAGAAACAGGCTATTGCCAGACCCGCCTGAGAGTAGCGCAACCTACGGATACCTAACAGAACTATCGGGATAACGAGCATCAGAGCAATCTCAATCAGGAACACCGTCGATTGCCAGGAACCGTCAAAAATCATCGGAAGTTTGCCGCACACCCCGAGATCAATAAAGCGAATAAGCCCATAGATTACGGTGACAATAAACCCGAGGTAGGCCAGCTTGGACAGTGTCTTTCTGTCGGCTTCTTTTCGATACATATAGCAGATAACCAACACGCCCAGGATAACCACGAGTGGTCCCACGGCGATTGCTGAGACAAGAAACTCGATTGGCAATAACGCAGAATACCACAGAGGATGCAGCTTCTCTGGAGTAATCAGGAAGAGAGTGCCCAGTGAAGACTGGTGAAGGCTGGATATCATAATACCCAGGAACACCAACACGAGCTTGTACTTGGTCAAAAACCTGCGCAGGCCGGCGAACCAGCTTGTTTCCTCTAGCGGAACCGGCAGGAATTCCAGAAGAAGTACGCCAAGGTATAGCATTACGCACCACGAGACTTCAAACAAGGCCGAATGAAACTGCCAGTATATCACCGGTTGCCACACTAACCAGGGAAGGCCCAGTTCCACGACGAGTGCGGTAGCTGCGCTCAGATAACCCAAAAACGCTATCAGTACAGCCACCTTTGCATACTGGTGGAACTCTTCCCTTTTCAATACATATATTACGGCGGTCACAACAAAACCACCCGCCGCCAGGGCAATCCCCGGGACGACACTGAATCCTTTCCAGATTCCCCACGGCGTACTATCACTCAGGTTGGATACGGCTCCCAGACCGAATATGAACCTGGTTATGGCGGTAGCAACTGCCAGACCTGTCAGGGTCCAGAGAACCGATTTGAATACGTCAAGTCTGTTCATCTGCTATCCCTCACTCTCTTCGTTCTCACGTTGCAGTTTCTGCCGACGCCTGACCAGCCAGTGCAAACCTCCCATAACGGCGCCTACTCCGAAAAACGTGGGCAAAACCGCTTCCATGGCGGTCGCGGTTGTCTTCGGCAATGCTTTGGTCCCCGGAATTGCGACGTACGACAGAAATCCCAGGTCGATGTCGGAAATGTACAGCACTGAGGTACCGCCCACTTCAAACTCGCCAAAGACCTTGTTGATGTATTTCCCGGGATTTTCCTCGATCCGTCGGTGAGCCTCTGCTATTAGTTCCTTGCGATCACCGAAAATCGTCGCCTGCGTGGGACAGACCGCCGTGCATGCCGGTTGCTTACCATGCTTGACTAGTTCGTAACACATGTTGCATTTCTGCACGTAGGGTACCGGTTTGTCCCAATCGTAGCGTGGTATTCCGTATGGACAGGCAATCATGCAGTAGCGACAGCCAATGCACTTGTGACTGTCGTAGATCACGATACCTTCTGACGTTTGATGGAGCGCCGCAACAGGACAGGCCGAAGCGCAGGCCGCCTCCAGGCAGTGACGGCATTGCTTGCGCACAAAGTGCTTATCCGGCCTCTGGACAATTGAGGTCCAGTTGTGAGCCGACAGACCGTCATTAATGTGAAAGACATACGGTTTGTCGGCTTCATGTCCGTTGGTTTTCTTGCAGGCCGCTACACATTCAAAGCAACCGATGCACCTGGTGATATCGGTAAGGATTGCCATACTCATACCGGCGCTCCTTTCTTGTTCAGAGTGGTACACACTGCATCATCGGTGTCGGCTGGGAACCTCCAGGCGACACACGAAACGAACTGTGAAAACGGCAGGAGAATGCAGTGAGCAATCTTGGTGAAAGGAAGGAGAACGAAGATCAACTCGGCCGACAAGATATGAATCAACATTGTCACCTGATAGGTTGATGCGCCCACCGACATATTGGCGCACACGTAACCCGTCACGAAAGGCAGCAACAACAACAACGGCCACAAGTAGTCCTGCTTGCGACTCAGGAAACTTGACGTGCGGCTAAATGATCGGCCGATGAATAGCGCCAGGGCAAAAACGATTGTGGATATGGTCAGCCAATCTGCAACCGGCTTGGGGAGTGCCGGCCAACTGATGCCCACACCACTTTCCCAAAGTTGAATGTGGGCGAACAATAACACCGGAACCAGGATCAACCCGATGTGGAACAAAATCGAACAGATACTGTAAAACGGGCGGCCCTTGAAAACCTTGTTAATGGGAAAAAACCAGACCAGGGTGCGACGAATGATATATCCCCAGGGGAGCGTCTTGTCGCCCGCTCGACGATAGGCTTCCCAGGCTCCATACAAATCCAGTAGAAGGACGCGCAACAATCCTAACATCATGACGCCGAAGCTGAGGCGGAACAGCGGTCCACGAGCGAATTCAAGCCAAGCATCCATGTTCTATTCCTCCTCACCTGTCTGTTTCTCATCCGGAGAAACCTTCAGTGAATCATCGAAAATTATCGCCTTGTAGATCAGGTCATGAAGACCGGCGACTTCGCAGTCTATCTTCTGGTCTTCCACCAGTTCTTTTAATTGCTTCTTGCAGTTGGCGCAGGGCGCCACCAGAATCTTACAACCGGATTCCCGTATCTGGTCGGCCTTGACCTTGCCGCCGACCATAGTGCGGTACGGGCGAATCTCATCGATCGAAACCGTGCCGCCGCCGCCGCCACAACAGACGGCGTCTTCACCGTTCGGGGTCAACTCGACATAGTCCTTGCAGAAGGCCTTGAGAAGTTCGCGAGGTTTGTCGATGATCCAGCCCTGCCGGGCGATGTTGCACGGATCGTGGTAGGCGACTTTCTCGGTGATCACATTAGGGTCGAGCTTCAACCGTCCCTCTTTCCATACCTTGTGAGTGTACTCCATGATATTGATGACCGGCAGAGCTTTGTCTCCGCCGCAGTAGATAGGCAGAAACTGCTTGGCGCTGCGTGAGGCATGGCCGCATTCACCAATGAGCACTTTCTTGCCTTTCAGTCTGCGCGTCTCGTTATCGATCTTCTTGACTACCCGTTCCAGGATGCGATCACTATAAAACAGACCGTAGTTGATGCCGTCGAAATACCCCGTACCGGTCGTCCAGGAGTCACCGGTAGCAGTGAATACAGCGGCGATCCCCATAAGCGTCTCGGCCTCCATCAGGAAATCACTGACAGCCGGGAAGAACACGAATTCAGAACCTTCCACATCCAGTGGGAATGCGATATTCACGTGCTTTTCTTCCAGCATGTCCTCGCTGAGGAACTCCAGGGTATCAATAAGCGCTGGAACGGGAATAGCCGAAGTGTTGCCCGAGGCGCCTTCCAGTTGCTCGCGGGTACTCACCACCAGGGCTCGCGGGGCGATACCTATCTCGCTAAGGATATATCGCCCCAGATGGGTGATCAGCCCGTGGTCGATGCCCGACGGACACTCATGATTGCAGCGGCGACAGGCTGTACAGTCGTAGAAGCTGTCCGCCATCTCCTGAACCTTCTCATCCGTCAAGTGTCCCGTGCCTGCCACCCGGCCTCGCAGCATTCCCCCCATCGTGAAATGGCGTCGGTAAACGCTCAGCAGCAATTCCGAGCGATAACATGGGATATCCTTTGGATCGCCGGTGGCTTGGTATACCTGACAGGTGGTTGCACACCGGGAACACTTCGCGCTTACACGGATGAAATGATCCAGCGCCACCCGGTAGTTGGAGTGCTTCAGGATGGCCGCAAACGCCTCGAGAAAACGCCGAGGACGGTCGTTGACATCGAAGTCCTCCACGTGATACCGAACATCCAACTTCTGTTTCTCCATCACTTCAGGTTTCCTGGCGGAAACAAAAGCTTTCTCACGTTGCTCGGCGGATATCTGATTCGTTCTCATCTAATCTCCGTTCCTATCCAGTATCAAAGATCTGTCAAGTGTCGGGTCAACTCTATCAGCGATAGTTACTTGTTCTCCATGTTCCACTGTCCGACTTCACACTAAGTGTACATCAAAGTTGCTCAATTTAAGACGGTCTCACTGTCAACGCAACTGCTTTCCGGCAGGTTTTGCGCCTTCTTTCCGTAGCCTTGTTAGTGATTCGCTTACGCTGGTTGGGAGTGGAGACAATCCGACTGACATCAGCACCTGCTTGAATTTGTGCGTGGTGTACGTCCTCGTCCGCCACGTGGATGTTGTGCTGAGTGGAGTCGAAGCACAGGGGCAGACGAGGACGTTGGCCGCCCACGAAAACGCCATAATCGTCATTGCGAGCGAAGCGCGGCAATCTCTAAGTTCTTGTAGGTCACATCGGTACCCCACCCAGAGTCAGCGTCGGGTGAGCCTAACAGTCACGCCGTGTCGGTCAGATCAAATTCCGAGCGGCGAAGATTATCAAGGATACCTCGGCTGCGCTGCTCGGTCACTTCCGCCGAGTATCTCTGAACCGCCAGGGAGTCGGCAATGCTGTGAATGTTCTGCCCCTTCAGCTTCTCCTTGCGCTCCTCGGACACCTTGTCCCACACCTTGTCGCGCTCGGCGTACCATCGGTTGATGTCATCATCGGTCGGCATGCGATAACTGTTGCGGTGCACGACTGCGTCCAGCGGCAACCTTATGCTCAACTTCGGCGTTGCTTCCGGATAACCGATACAAACCAACCCGGCCGGAAAGACGTGTTTCGGCACGCCAAGAATTTCGGCGATGTTCATCTCGAGGATACTACCGATATAGCAGGTGCCCATCCCGAAACTCTCTGCGGCGACGACCATGTTTTGCAAAGCGATCAGTGCGTCCCAAATACCAAGGAAGAAGTTGATCGGACGATTGTTGTGGATATCGCGCTCGCTGTGCAGTTCGAGCCATCGGCGCACGCGGTACTGATCGACCAACGCGATAATGACTACGGGCGCTTTGGATATGAAGACAGCTTTCGGTTTCCAGGCGCGGTCGAGCTCTTTTTTCTTCTCATCGTCGTCGACGACAACAAACGAGTAAAACTGCAAGTTGCCTGCTGTCGCCGCGCGGGTTCCGGCGGTGAGAATAGTTTCCAACTTGTCCGGTTCGATCGGTTTCGAACTGTATCTTCTTACCGAACGATGATTCATCAAACAGTCTATTACGGGATTCGTCATGGTCTCCTCCGATTCGAGTACTAACACCGACCCATAATAACACCGCACGCCCACGATTCCAAGTCTTGTAGTCTTGTAGGGCGGAACCCTCTTAGCGGTTCCGCCATCGGACTGCGGCAGAACCAGAAGCGGTTCTGCCCTACAACTTCCCACAGCCCCGCCGGTAGCGGGGTGGGCCACCGGCCCAAGTGGCCCGGGAATTTTTGTAGGTTAGTCTTGTAGGTCAGTGATCCTTGTGATCCTGACGGTGGCAACGGCACGAAGCGCGAAAAACAGGCTCGCCTGTCACCCTGAGCGGAGTCGAAGCATGAGCGCCATCTCCGCGTCACGCTGAGCGGAGTCGAAGGGTGCACGGCGTGGAAATGGGTTCGTTTTGGGACTTTCGCTTTTTTGAGAATATCCTCTCTGATGAAATGGGTTCGTTTTGTGTATTTTCATATCCGCTTAACAACATCATTGGTGATTCCAAGGCCTGCATGAGTTCTCCTGTAGGTCGAAACCCCTGGGCCGCAGGTCCGCCGAAGTTATAGCCATATGGCGAGTCAAGTCAGTTTTCCTCCAATTTGATGAGGTCGGTGTACTGGACAATAACATGTTTG
This sequence comes from bacterium, assembly GCA_030605565.1. Taxonomy (GTDB): domain Bacteria; phylum Zixibacteria; class MSB-5A5; order GN15; family FEB-12; genus JAJRTA01. The sequence continues at coordinate 55 of JAUWIB010000056.1, read as the reverse complement.
GCGATCTGGGTGGCCAAGTGAATGAAATCGAGGTTGTGGCCGAACTGCTGTAGAG
>JAUWIB010000089.1 GCA_030605565.1 bacterium | reverse complement strand
GATTGCCAGTCCCGTCTGGACCCTTGCGCTCCTCACGATTGGAATGTCGGGACCACAAGGGGCTCGACCCTACGACTGACTTCTACTTTTGGCTAAATAGTGAAAAGTTTCCCCAATTTCCTAAAACAACAGTTTCCACTTCCTGAAAACACTAACCCCTTGACGCAATTCACATTAGCAGAAATCCCCAACTATTTATGGGGAAAGTCCTGAAAAGGTGAGCCTGACCGCCGCGAAACAGAGCATGATGGAATTCAGCCACGGCGACTTCGATGCCACCGGCCGATGCCTTACTGGACACAAGTGTGGCCTCGTGGGCGCCCGGTAACGCCCCGGGGCCGAACCAGTTCTCAGCTTCCGGGAGTCTTGGTCCAGTTCACGAAATTCTATTCAAATCGCTTGACTGCATTGCCGCTTCAATGCTATACTAAGCCTCGGAATCATTAACCACCCCGAAACCGCGCCGGCTGGGACGACATCCGCGAACCGACCACCGCAAGTGCCAGTCAGGTAAAGGGAGAACCGGTCACGTATTGTGACCAGGAGGAGTCAAAATGCCGGACAAAACCCTCGTTTTCGCAACCCTGAATCTGAATAATCTGCAGAGAGAAGGGAAGTACGCTTTCAAGCACAAGGTCACCGCCGAGGAATACGCGTCAAAGATTACCTGGACCGCAGGGATCATCCGAGAGACTCAGGCCGACATCATCGGCTTCCAGGAGTTGTGGCACAAAGATTGCTTGGAGGAAGCCATTGCGGATGCCGGTCTCAGCGCCGAGTACACAGTTCATGCAGACGAAGCCGATGGGGGAACTCAAACCATTGCGCTGGCCGTGAGGAAGGCGCTTCAAATCGACAACATACAGTGGATCAGAGACCTACCCGATGAACTTGTCCTCAAAAAACGCCCCAGCAGTGGTGACGACAACGTCGAGGTCGAACTGGTGGGCTTCAGACGGCCGGTGATCAGAGCCGAGATCAAACCTGAAAAAGGTCCGGATATCGTCTTGTTCGTAGCTCACCTCAAATCAAAGCTGCCGACAAAGCTTGATTCACAGGAAAAGAACGATCCAACCGTCAAACCACACAGCATAGCTTTGGGCTCCGCTCTGGCAACCATCCGACGCACAGCCGAAGCCACTGCTCTGCGCATCATGCTGAACAAGGAGATGAAGGATTCTCACACGCCGACGGTAGTGATGGGCGATCTGAACGATTCCCAGCTCGGCGTCATAACATCCATAGTCACTGCCCAACCGCCGTACCGTATGTACGAGAAATCGACAACTGCCTACGCGAGTGACCTGGGAATGTACTCTGTAGCTACGCTCCAGGAATATCGCAGCCTTCGCGATGTTTACTACACCTACTTGCACCAGGGGCAGCGGGAATCGCTTGATCACATTTTGGTCAGCGAACAGTTCTACGACAATTCGCAGAACCGGATCTGGTCGTTCCGCGAGGCGCGCGTCATCAACGACCATCTCGTCGACAAGAACTCGCCCTGGAACAAAGTGGTTGGAGGCAACGATCCGGGTTGGTCGGACCACGGTGTGATATGCGCCATATTCGACCACAACCCGGCAAAATAGCGGTTACCCCTGTCTTACGGTAAGTGGTATCCCGACAGGCCGCTCGGACAACGCAGTGCGTCCGGAGCCGGCCGAGTTCACGGCACTGATTCTGCGCCCCCGCTACGTTCTGCGACGGAATAGAGGCAGGTTCTGCGATTTCGTCGACGTCGGCATCAGGTGGATACCATGTGGCACATACTAAGTGACCACATCTCAACCTGTTAGCATTAGAATGCGTTGTCGGGCACGTAGTTTGTTGCTATCTAATGTGCCGGGGCACGCTGAACACGTAAAACGGCAAGCCCGCAACCTGCCAATTTATGAGACTTTCAAGCAGTGGTGATGGCGGTCGAACTGCTTGAACAAAGCCCCGGATGGTGAGGAGAGAAAGGTCTCGATGGAAACATCGAGGCCTTTTCGTGTGCGTTTTGTTTTTGGCGGAAGATGCTCTGTTTGTTGTGACCGCTGAGTCTTCAGACTCAGCGGGAAGCGCAGCCGAATCTGAAGATTCGTCTGCCACAAATCCACGGAATGCCATCAAGCGCGGCTAGTAGCCTCGTTCTTCCAATAGCGCCTTCAAAACAAGAGCCTGCTGAAAGGAAGAATCGATCTCCAAACAGCGATCAAGGAACTGGTAAACGCTGTCCCTGGGTTCCCTTGCTTCGTAGTAGGCCAGCCCGATACAGTACCAAGCCTGATGCATGTTCTGGTTTTCCTTCAGCGCCATCATCATCTTGGAGATACCGTCGGTGTACCGCTTCCGCTGAATGAATGACAACCCCCAGTTGAAGTAGTCGATCGCCGTGAGGTCCTCGAAATGCCGCCCCACTTTGTACAGACTGTCCATGATGTGATGCCCGCCGTAACGCGCGAAGAAGGCCGCTCCCTGCTTGTATGGTTTCGCATACTCAGGCGCTATCGTCATGGCTGTGTGATAAGCGGCGGCGGCGGAATCAAGCTCACCTAAATCCTCCTGGACGTCAGCGATGTTCAGCCACACCTGGACCAGATCATTTGGTGTCGTTACAGCAGTATCATGTTTGTTCAACGCAGTCCGGAGCAGATACAACGCCGAATCAGGCTCCCCCTTGTCCGCCACCAACAGACCCAAATTACTGTAGAGCGGCGCATACGCCGGATCGATCTGCAACCCTCTCCGATAGTTTTGGTCAGCCTCCTCATTCTTGCCCAACATGAACTGTGAATAGGCCAGGTTGTTGAGCAAGGTCGCCGAAAATGGGTAATTTTGATCGGCCAGGAGATACTCCTTCTCGGCGCTGACATAGTCCCCGGTACTCTCATACCGGAGGCCGTTGTTGAAGTGAATCTGAAACATGTTGTCGGAGCCAAGGTCATAGTATGTGCGATTGAGGACGACTACTGAGACCACGAAGACCAGTCCGATGGTTATCCACTCGCGACCCGAGCGACCGCGCCTCGCCTGGACCAGCTTCACCACTCCGGCTGCTGCCAGGATAATAAGGAACGGAACCAGCGGCAGACGATGGCGGGCCGTGACCAGGAAGAGTACGATTGTGGGGATATAGGCGAGCGCGAAGAGGTATAGCGGCGCCAGGTCGCGCCGGCGATCACGATGGACATAAATGCCTACTAACGCCAACGGCAGCAGCAGCCCGAACGGAAAATAGAGCCACTCATCCAAATTCCAAAGCAGAAACGAAAACAGCCTCGATTTCGTCCGCTGGTAGTAAATGTCGGTGTTGTCGGAGTTCTCAAAGCCGCTGACGAGATAAACCGATTTCTTCCAAACCAGGCTTGCAAACTTGCCCGGATTGGAGACAATGAAGTTGACCGCTTTCTTAGTCCAGAACGCCGACAACTCAGCTTCCGACATCTCCCGCCCGGCTTCGCGCTCGGCCGCCACCCTGGTCACAACGCCGAACTGCCGCCAACTCACCGACTCGTCCAGTTCCACCTCCGGCATGATCATAGTGAGCCCGTCGGCGTAAGCATTGTTGCCGAGGTGGAGATTGATCCCACCCTGTGAGGATATCAGCATAAAGTCACCGGTCACAATGGCATTGCGCACTGTCACCGGCGCCACGGCCATCAGCACTCCCACCATCAGAACAACGGGAAACTTCAACCGAGTCATTATTGATGAGGCATTGGATGATCTGAGGAACTGCCAGATCATCAGAAGAAGAACCACCAGCAGCACATTGGGACGAGCGATTGCAGCCAACCCGAAGATCAGCCCGGTCACCAGCCAAGTCCGTACTGAAGTCGATTCGGCACGGCTTATCAGTCGATACATACCCCAGGTCAGCAAAAACAGGAACAGAGCGGGAATCAAAAACATCGTCTCGTAGAAGATCAGCGTGGCATAGCAGGCGTAAGCCAACCCGGCCACAATGGCGGTCGTGCGATTGAACAGCTTGTTCGCCATTAAGTAGACAAAGATCGCGGTTCCGGACGCAAGTACTGATTGCAGCAGCTTGCTGAAGAGAATCGAACCGTTGGTGATCCAGGCCAATAACGCTAACAGATATGGATAAAGCGGTGCGCGGAAATAGGCGCCTTCACCCCAGAAAGAGCCGTTCAGAATGTTGTTTGCCCATTCCCAGTGCCATTTCTCGTCAACCATCGGCACCCTGAAACCGAAGTGAAAACTGAGTTCGTACAGATAGCAGGCTCTAATCGCAAGGGTTACCAGCGCCACAATCAACAGCCACCGATGACGGTTCAGAAACTGCTTGATTGTATCCAGACGGGTGGGGTTCGTGTTGTTATCTTCAGGCGATGTCATGTTCTTTCTACCAACAACTCCGACTTTGGATTACATCAATCAGCGTTCGTGTGGTGGTCGAGTCTTCAGACTCGGCCACGTGCACAGCGTCATCCGGCAGGAGCTCAGGGCTCCGGCCCTACAACTGAAACCCGGACGAATGTCCGGGCCACCCTGCCGCCTACTTCTTCGCCACCCCCTTGAACGCCAGTCGAGCCAGGAGCAACGTCAAACTTGCAAACGCAGCCAGAGCTATCCACGGACCCCAGGCTCCGGTCAAAGTGTCCATACCACCTTCATGTTCGTTGTAGAACATCTCATACGCTGACCAGGACCCAATCATGAACGCCACGGCCACTCCTATCAATGCATCCCCTGCTACCATGCCGGATGCAAACAAGGTTCCGGCAAGGTTCTTGCCGCCGTACTCCTCCTTTCGCACGTATTTCTTCACCAGCAACGCCACCAGTCCCCCAGTCATGATTGGCGTCGACAGCGACAGAGGCAGATAAAGTCCAATGGCAAAAGGCAGCGACGATATGCCCAGGAGTTCGACTGCCAGCGCGATGAAACCGCCGACGATAATCGGCTCCCAGGGCAGATTGGCATTCATGATTCCCTGAACTACTGTGGCCATTACGTTAGCCTGTGGCGCCAGAAGCGGATCGCGCGGCGTGGCCCCCTCGACAAAACCGAACGCCTCGTTCAAATAGTACAGCGTGAAACCCATAGCAATCGCCGGGAACAGCAGCCCGATAAACTCCGTCAACTGCTGCCGCCACGGTGTGGCGCCGAGCAGGTAGCCCGTCTTCAAATCCTGCGCAATGTCACCCGACATGCAGACGGCTATGCAGACGATAGCGCCGACCGACATCGCCGTGACCATTCCCTCGACTCCTTCGACCCCGAAATAGAGCAATATCATGCAAGTCACCAGAAGTGTCGCAATCGTCATCCCGGACACCGGTGATGATGACGACCCCACGATCCCGACAATCCGGGCCGCTACCACCACAAAGAAGAATCCGAACAACACCGCCAGTGCCGCGCCCAAGATATGTAGTTCCGTTCCGGGCAGCAACCAGATAGCGACAATAACACCGACCACACCCAACAGCACCCATTTCATCGGCAGATCCCTGTCGGTGCGCGGGGCATCATTGACATCTTCCTTTCTACCGATGAGTTGCTTGAAACCCTTGCTGAACGACTGTATTATCACCGGGAAGGATTTGATCAGCGACACAAACCCACCGATAGCCACCGCCCCGACACCCAGATACTTGATGTAGGAGTTTCGAAGCTGTGCGGGGTCCATCTCACTCAATGGCATCGTGCCGGGCGCGATAATAATGCCCGGTATCTGATCGCCAATGAACGACAACAGCGGACTGATTCCGAGATAGCCCAACACCGCGCCGCTCAGCATCAACGCGCTGATACGCGGTCCTATGATGTACCCGACGCCCAGCAGCGCGGGGGTGGCATCGACGCCGATAGTGCCGCCTTTCAGGAACCCCTTGAAATCGTGACTCGGCGACTGCGTCCAAACCCGCAGCATGTCGTACAATATCTTGTACAGAGCTCCCAGCCCGATACCGGCAAATACTAACTTGGCTTTGCCGCCCCCCTCATCACCGGCCATGATAATCTCAGCACAGGCGGTGCCTTCGGGAAATCTGAGCTTGCCATGCTCCTTGTCGACAAGATACTTGCGAAGCGGGATCATCAACAGAATCCCAAGAGCGCCGCCAAGCATCGACATCCAGAAGATTTGCATCTTGGAGACTTCGTGAAAATAACCGGCCGCAGCCAGTTGTTCGTTAGCCGACCAGATAAAAAACGCCGGTATCGTGAAAATTATTCCCGCCGCCAGGGACTCACCGGCCGAACCGACTGTCTGTACGATGTTGTTTTCCAGCACCGTCACATTGCGGCCGAAGAAAATCCGCAGGATGGCCATTGAGATCACAGCCGCCGGAATCGAGGCCGAGACCGTCATTCCGAACTTGAGACCCAGATAGGCGTTAGCCACCCCGAACAGCACCGATATCAGCGAGCCCAGGATCAATGCTTTCCATGTTACTTCGGCAATCGTCGTGCCGGCCGGAATGACCGGTTTGAATTTCGCATTGTTCGCGTTGTTTTCCACTCTACCTCCTGAAGTGTAGGGACAGCGGCCATCAATTGGCCCAAATTACGATGGAGGCATAGTATGTCAAGGTATTACTCGGTCGCGAGCGGCGTAAGATCCGGGCTGTTTCAAGCGCACGGCAGATATCCACATCTGCCGCACGAAACGTCAGTAATCGGCTGTGGGCAAGAAGGGAACGGTACTCAATGTGCGCCTGGACAAAACGTCGGGCAACAAGATGCTTGATGAATCGGCGCTCAAGGCGGCCTCAAAAAGCAAGTTCACGCCGGCCATTGCTAATGGTAAACCGGTTGCAGTGTGGGTGACCTACGCCGTCAGTTTTGCGCTGGAGGAAAAGGCGGACAAGGACAAAAAAGTGAGCAAGCAAGACTCCGATAAGGACTCCGACAAGTAAGCTTGTCCATCACTCCCCTACCCAATGCGATGCGATGGGTTGGGATGGGGCTATTGCTGGAGGAGGGGACTTGAGGACACTCAGGGTGACGTCCACGTGGGGCACGGTGAGCAAATGGGTTCGTTTCGTGCATTTTTGTATCCGGATAATAGGATCGGTGGTGATTCAGAATCCTCCATGCATAAGTCTTGTAGGGCAGTCCGCCGCGGCGGACTGCCAATTTCGGCGGCATCGCAGGGATGCCGCCCTACTATAAAGTCGCGCCGACGCATTTTGTGAGGGATTGGTGTTGATTGTGTGCCACAAAAACCCACCCGCCCATAAATGGGGCTGATGCGCAAAGCCTCTGGGTGGGGTACCGTTTCCAGGCAAGTGCTGCTAGAGACGACGGCAAAATAACCAAGTGTGAGACACGGACAGCTTTTCGTTTAGCTCGGGGATTCATCTATTCTCAGGGCAAGCTCTGGGGCACCCGTGCTATTGTATGCCCGAACGGCAATAGATACTCATAAGGTGTAGACTTAAAGGCATCATATTCCGATTATTGGCCCATGAAACGTAAGGCGTCAGTAGCATTCGGATTGCGTGTACGCAGAAAACGCGAGGAACGCGGTATATCTCAAGAGACTTTGGCGGAATACGCAAACTTGCATAGGACATATATCGGCGGTGTTGAGCGTGGAGAACGGAATGTTTCCCTTGTGAATATCCTGAGAATTGCGGACGCCTTGGGTGTGGATGCATCTGACTTAGTGCGGGGACTGAAGCAGTGAACCCGATAGCAGCAGCTAAAGAAATAATGCGTCGGTACGCTGCGAATCGACTTCGAAACGGGATAAGTGAGGACCAAATCGAAGAGGACTTGATTCTCGGTCCAGGTTGGGTTTCAGAGTTTGAATCAGGTAGATGCATTCCGAGTTTGGATGTTCTTATAGCCTTAGCTCTAGCAGCTAAATGCGATATTGGTGAGCTTTTTAGAGGCATCAACATTGATTCCCATTCAGGATCGGTTCAAAGATATGCTTTGGCCGTGCCGAGCGGGAAGGATCTGACCATCAGATTTCGCTATTCGCAGTTCGATGCCGAGTACATCTTGCGCAAGGCCTCCATGGCAGAATATGAGAGCGTGGTAACCGAACTAAGGGAGGGCCTAGCTCGACTGGAGGAGGGTAATGAAACCTCTGAGCCGGCCATCAAGAGGGATGCAGTTGTACGCTCCTTCTCGCGGGCTGTAGAGCTTTGGCCACAGGCGAACCCATCGGACATATGGTGGTTCATCATCTATCGAGCTTATTGTGACCCATTTAACCATCCAGCCAGGTATTCGAGGTTGAGCTTTGAGCAGAGTTGGAAGCGCACCGCTGGTTGGGCACTGGAGGAAATCCTGGTTAGGCATTACAGTCCGTTTCTTGAAAGTCGTGGCGTTAGAATGTTCATCGGCGTAGGCGATGAAAAACAAAGACTTGTGGATTCGCTACAGGTCGACGGACGAATAGAAGCTGACAAGGTAGATGTGCTGCTGACGGGGGTCAAGAATGGCGAGGAGGTCTGCTTCGGCGTCGTGCACGTCAAATCCAGCTTTGCTGAGCGAAGAACAGACGATGTCCCCTTGAGCCAAGCTCTAGTGAGGGCGGGCTATACTTCACCGTTATGGACTATGGATTGTAAGAGTACTCCATGTGAGAAACCAGTCAACAAGGGTGAGCTCGGAACAGCTTCACCACATGGGACAGACAGGAGAAACGCCAAGAGGAAGGACATTGAAAAGGACGGCTACTTCTCAGCATGTTTCTCATATAATCACAATACTGTGCCTACTCCAGACGAACAGGATGCCAGAGCGAAGGTTTACGTGTGTAACTTCAAGAATGCTGATGACGCGTTTGCTAAGTTTGTTCTGAGTGAATGGAGACGGCAGAACGCGTAAAGAGTGGCACGTCGTCGAAAATGGTCCGTCTCAATCTTTTGTTTGAGGCCGACACATGTTTTGGGTCGATCTCAAATCCGATATACGAACAATCCAGTTTGATGGCTGCAATACCCGTAGTTCCCGAACCTGAAAACGGATCGAGCACAACTACGTCCGGGCCGTTTTTCCCAAATGCCGCGATGCATCTTCGGGGAAGCTCTTCCGGGAACCGAGAAAAGTGAGTTTTTCCATCAATCTTTTCGTTCGCGAATTCCCAAACACTCTTGACGGGTGGGGTGGTTCGAAAAGAGTGATGTTCGCTCTTTGCGAGCAAGAAGACCGATTCATGTGCCCTATGCGGGCGGCGACACCTTCCCTCGGGCATAGGATTTTTCTTTCGCCAGATTACTTCGCCTCTGTAGAGATACCCAATATCACAAAGCTTTAAGACTAGGCGGTTCGGCAAAGCTAGGAGGTTTCCATAGCTCAGCCAAAGCTGTGATTTATCGACGAATGCTCTGCGTTTCGCTCTTGGCTTGGCATACGCAGAGTTTTCTGGTGACAACCCATTCTTGTCCGCACCCAAGCTGCTATACTCCGAATCCTTACTTCTCCAATTTACAGGAGTGTTGTATGCGTCACCGAGGTTTATCCAGACGATTCCATCTTCCTTAAGTTTCGGTAACACTGAAGAAAAAACGTGGGCAAGTACGTTGAGATACTCCCTAGGGTCTTCCTCACAACCCATCCCGCAGGAGAGTCTTTGACCCCAATACGGCGGACTAGTAACCAGAACATCTATGCTTTCGTCTGGCAACTCAGAAATCAGGTGTAAGCAATCGCCCTGAGCGACACAGTTGATAGGAAAGGGGCCAATGGTCTTGTCGGTTTCACATCTCTTCAAGTTATCTCCTTCATACATGAGATACTTATAGTTTGCCATTGTCGTTTTGTCAATCACATTTTGCCTAAAGATGAAACGCAATTGGCACACGGCTCTACCTTGATTTCCAGCAACCACATGATCACCGACATATCCGTCGATTCCTGCCTGTCCCCTTGCCAAAAAATCCCTCTTTACAACCCCTTGTCTTTGTGTTATTATTTCTGGCTCTGAGGTTCCGGAAAGCCGGCTCAGTGAGTAGGCTATTGTCTTGAGAGCCAAAATGATAGAGAGTGTAGCGAAACCATATAGAGAGCACGGAATAGTTAATGGCCAAGTTCGACAACCCAGATGATATCAAAGTCATAGTCGCTACCGATTGCGGCTCCACCACCACCAAAGCAATCCTCATCGAATTCCACAACGGCGAGTACCGTTTGATGGTTCGCGGCGAAGCACCCACCACGGTCGAAGCGCCCTTCGAGGACGTCACTATGGGCGCGCTCAACGCCGTAGCCGAAGTGGAAGAACTGTCGGGTCGCAAGATTCTGGATGAAAACGGCAAGTTCATCAGCCCATCGGACGGCAACGTAGGCACGGATGTCTTCATCTCCACTTCCTCAGCAGGTGGCGGTTTGCAGATGATGGTCGCGGGAGTGGTGCGCTCCATGACGGCTGAGTCGGCCGAACGCGCGGCGTTGGGCGCCGGTGCGATCGTCATGGACGTGATCGCCTCCAACGACAAGCGTCTCCCCCACCAGCAGATCGAGCGTATCCGCGCCCTGCGCCCGGACATGATCCTGCTGTCCGGTGGCATCGACGGCGGTACCACCACCCACGTAGTTGAGATTGCCGAACTGATCTCCGCTGCCGATCCAAAGCCACGTCTCGGCTCAAGCTACAAGTTACCGATCATATACGCCGGCAACAAGGACGCCACAGAAATGGTCGTCGAAACCCTGGCCGACAAGGTGGACCTTAAGAAGGTCGACAACCTGCGACCGGTGCTTGAGCGCGAGAATCTCGCCCCGGCGCGTGAGGAGATCCATGAGCAGTTCATGGAACACGTGATGGCCCAGGCGCCCGGCTACAAGAAGCTGATGTCGTGGGCCGATGCGCCGATCATGCCGACCCCCGGCGCGGTGGGGCTGATTATCCAAACCATCGCCGAGCAGTACAATATCGAGGCGGTCGGGGTTGATATCGGCGGCGCAACCACCGACGTCTTTTCCGTCTTCCGCCCGGACAAAGAGACACCCGTTTTCAACCGCACGGTGTCGGCCAACCTCGGGATGTCGTATTCTATCTCAAATGTCTTCGCGGAGGCCACGCTGCCGATGGTGATGCGCTGGGTGCCGTTCAAAATGGACGAACGTGACCTGCGCAACCGGGTCAAGAACAAGATGATTCGACCAACCACGATCCCGCAGTCGATGGAAGACCTGATATTCGAGCAGGCCGTCGCCAAGGAGGCGTTGCGGCTGGCCTTCATTCAGCACAAGAATTTCGCCACGGTGCTCAAGGGTGTACAGCAACAGCGCACTATCGCCGACGCCTTTGAACAGTCGACTTCCGGGTCCAGCATCGTCAACATGATGAGTCTCGACATGCTGATCGGCTCCGGCGGCGTTTTATCGCACGCGCCCCGGCGTCAGCAGTCGGCGCTGATGATGGTCGACTCTTTCCTGCCGGAGGGAGTCACCCGACTGGCTGTCGACTCGATCTTCATGATGCCACAACTCGGCGTGTTGACCGAGGTGCACAAAAAGGCGGCCACCGAAGTATTCGTGAAAGATTGTCTCATTCACCTCGGCACCTGCGTGGCTCCGGCCGGTGTTTCGAAGAAACCGGGACCGGTTATGAAGTACAGTATTGACCTGCCCGATGGTACGGTTAGCGGCACCCTGAATCATCTCGAAATGAAACGATTCGAGCTTGGTATGGATGACAAGGGACTGCCGCGTGAAGTCAAGGCCGTCCTCGAACCGGAACGGCATTACGATTGCGGCGCCGGTAAAGGTCACAAAGTTGAGACCATACTATACGGTGGTGTGGTCGGAATCGTTCTCGACGGACGCGGGCGACCCTTCGACCTGTCCACGCTCACTGATGACGAGCGGGTGTCTCACCTGAAAGAATGGATGACCGAGCTTAACATATACCCGGCGGATCGACTATAAAATCGGCGAGCTCAAGGAAATGACAGAAGTGAACAGATGTCTGAGGACTGCAATGACGTTGAGAGTTGTTAGGATCGTAACCACGGCCCTTTTGCTAATGATGATCGGTTCGTCGGTAGTTTTGGCTGAGAATTATGTTAGCTGGACAGGCAACTTTTACATCTCGTTGCCGGATGACTGGGAGCAGATCGACTACCAAACGGTCGACGTCTTCCTGATCTCCAACCAGGCGGGCCTTGATGTACTGGACTATGATGCGGCGTTTGCACCCAGCAGTTCAATCCCGTTTTTCGCCGGCAACTACATGATTCTCACTGTCGACACCGTTGGTGAGCTTACCCGGACTCAGATCGACAGCGTCCTGAATCTTATGAGCAAGACTTTCGGTCGGGATGTCAAGTACTACCCGGTGGCTGATTTCCTCTCCGACCTGAAATCGAACGCCCCCAGCTACGATGCCGACAAGAAACTCATTACCGTTGTGAGCGATATCGTCCAGAAGGAACAGGTAACCAAGAAACTGATGTACATGACCAAATTCTACGAGCGGGGACTGGCCACGTTCTACTTCTATTCTCCGGATAGTCTGTTCGATCAGAGCAAGGATATTTTCAAGGACATTGTGCAATCGTTTTCAACTGAAGATATCGAGGCCGCAGCCGGTCATCAAGAGGTGCGGGTTGCGGATCTCGACTCTAAGGAGACCGCCGAGGACAAGGAGGATGAAGACTCACTGCCGATAGTCACGTACCTCGCTCCGATCGTGCTTATCATGATAATAATCATCGCCGCCAGGAAAAAGAGAGGCAAGAAGGGATAGAAATATCCGTTATCGCAGATAGAAAGGTACATGTATGGCCCACGCCTATACTCCAGGATTGAAAGTCACCGAAAAGCATCTGATCAAAAAGAATCGCATTCTGCCGCTTAAGGGTGAAGTGCTGGTCAAGGTCGGCGACAAGGTCAATCCCGATGATGTTGTTGCTCGCACCCATCTGCCCGGCAATGTGGTGCCGCTGAACGTCGCCAACAAACTCGGTATCCCGCCTGAAGATATCGATCTCGTGATGCAAAAGAAAATCGGCGACCCGATAGCCAAAGGGGAAAGCATCGCCCTCAAGAAGTCGTTCATAAAGTGGTTTTCAAGTTCAGCCACTGCGACAATCGACGGTACACTCGAATCGGTGTCAAAGGTCACCGGCCAGGTGCTCCAGCGCGGCCACCCGATTCCTGTTGAGGTCAAAGCGTACCTGCGAGGTGAAGTAACCGAGATTTTCCCGGACGAAGGGGTTGAGGTATCTTGTCAGGGTTCCTTCATGCAGGGAATTTTCGGCATTGGCGGCGAGACTTATGGCGAGATCAAGGTGGCCACACCCGACAACAGCACTATCCTTACCGACGAATTCGTCAACGAAGATATGGCCGGCCATGTTATTGTCGGTGGCTCAATAGTAACAGCCGATGCAATGAATAAAGCGATCAAATTTGGTGTCAAGGGAATCGTCGTCGGTGGGCTGGACGACAAGGATCTCCGCGATTTCCTCGGTTATGATATCGGTGTCGCTATTACCGGTTCGGAAGACATCGGCACTACTCTGGTTATCAGTGAAGGTTTCGGCGAAATCGCCATGGCCCGCAAAACTTTTGACCTGTTCAAGGCACACGAGGGGGAGATGGCTTGCATAAACGGCGCCACCCAGATTCGCGCCGGTGTGATCCGTCCCGAGGTGGTAATACCCGCAGAAGCCTCAGCGTCTGAGATCGACACCAGCACCTCGGGGGAGATTCAGGGTCTGGCCGTCGACTCGCCGGTACGGGTTATTCGGCACCCCTACTTCGGACGACTGGGTAAAGTGACAGACCTGCCGTCACCGCTTCAGAAACTGGAGTCGGAATCCAAGGCCCGTATCCTCGAGGTTGAGTTTGAAAACGGTGAGCGCGCCGTTATTCCACGGGCTAATGTAGAGATGATTGAAAGCTGAGAACTCTCCACTCCAGAATTCAAAACAGAAACCTCCCGGACTTCCGGGAGGTTTTCCTTTACTGGTAGGCTTCTGTATTACCGAAACAACTACATGCTGTCCTGGCCCGCCGCCATCGTGTCCACGGCGGTCGAATCCCACATCGCCGAATCCATGGCGGTGGAATCCGCCATCTCAGCCTGCTTGACCTCAACCGGCACTTTGTCGGTCTCTTGTTGAACATCCTTCTTGCCACATCCGTAGATGAAACAGAAGCACATCAACAGGGCCAACACCACAGCTAACAGCTTTCTCATACACAACTCCTTCAATGTCTCGTCATGTCGGATATCCCGACGTTCTTACCGACTACACCGTCGATCCATCGACCGCGTGTCAGATTTTCACCCTACGCAGAAGGATAAAAGCACTCAATCCAATGGCGGTCAAGTTTTATGATCCGCCATTTTAATCTTGTGATGGCCCGGCGGGCTGTTTTTATTGTCCGCCGTGTCGGGAAAAGCCGCGCCGGGCCGACTTTTCGAGGGTAAATACGACTTGGTGAGGCAGCACCGATTGAGCAAAAACTTTTTGACAGCTAAGGCGTAGAATTGATATGAAGTTGTTTATTCTCCCCAGTATTTTTTCCGGTCCGGTGTGGCAAATTATAGGCGAAACATCGGCTTTCGGCATTATCGTGCTGATTAGTCTTACCTTCATGTCGCTGGTATCGTGGCTGATCATTTTCAACAAATGGCATCTGTTCCGAGCCGTACAAAGGGCGGGCGACAGTTTCCTTCAGTCGTTTGAGCGTTCGCGTAAGTTGGCCGACTCTATCGGCCAGGCCAAGTCGCACAGTCTGTCGCCGCTTTCGAACATCTATATGGCTGGTTACAAAGAGTTGGACGAGCTGCGTCAGGCCAGAAACGAGGGCGGCCAATTGCAGCCGTCGCAGCAGCCGCTGCGTGATGAAGAGTATGAACTGATCGAGATGACCATGGAGAGGACGGCGACCGAGGAGATCAGCAAACTGGAGAGTCGCGTCATTTTTCTGGCCACCACGGCCAGCGCGGCTCCGTTCATGGGACTCCTCGGTACGGTCGTGGGCATCATGGATTCATTTTGGGCCATCGGTGAGCAAGGCTCGGCTTCATTGGCAATTGTCGCACCCGGTATCGCTGAGGCGCTGCTGGCTACAATTGTCGGATTGGGCGCTGCTATCCCCGCTGTTATCGCCTTTAACTGGGCCAACAACCGCATCAAGTCCTTCAACAATAATGCCGACAACTTCATCCTCGCCTTCCTGGTGCGCGCCCGCAAGGAGACACCATAGTGCGTCGGCGCCAACGAACATATCGAGCAGTGGCCGAAATCAACATTGCCAATCTGGTTGATGTCGTGCTGGTGCTACTTATAGTATTCATGATATCCGCCCCGCTCTTGCAGTCCGGCATTGATATCAATCTGCCCAAAACGCGCGCGCCGGTATTGGATGAGGAGACGCATGGGATCGTCATATCGATCGACAGCCTCGGCGGCATCTACGTCAACGACCGCTGGGCGCGCCTAGACCAACTCGAAGAGGCGGTTGATCGGGAGATCAAAGCCAAGGGTGTGTCCTCGGTCTTTATCCGCGCCGATTCACTGGTTCCATACGGAGTTGCCATAGGCGTCATTGGGCGGCTCAAGGAAATGGGCATCCCATCGGTTGGCCTGGTGACCGGCCACAAAGAGGCTCCCACGTCACGAACCCGAGGTCGCTGAGGCCATGACGCGGGATCTCATTTTCTCTGTTGCTTTGCATGTAGGGGTGGTGGCGCTGACTTTGCTGGCGTCCCCGTTCAAGATCAATGGCCAACCCGACTATGATGACGTGATCCAGGTGGAGCTAATATCGGGATTCCCGGCTGCTGCAATCGAACCCGAGCCGGTAGCGCCCCCGCCCGAGCAGGTGGAGGTTACCATTCCCCCCGCGGTGGAGGAAGAGCCACCGGACATACCGATCGGTGAACCGGAGACCAGTGACGAGGCGGTAATGGAGGAAGAAGTTGAGGTCGAGGAGCCTGAACCGGAACCTCCGCCGGTACAATCGGTCGTCACCGAAGCGACACAGCAGCCGGTCACCGTCGACGATGCCGCCGACAACGGCCCCGGCGATATCCATTCCCCAGCCACCGCGGGAAGCTCCCCATTTGCCGGCGCCACCATCGACAACGCCAGTTTCAACTACCCTTACTGGTTTACTCAAGCTTTCAACAAGATTCGGCGCAACTGGCGAAACCCGGTAGCGGCCGACGGAGTGATCATTTGCGCGGTATATTTTGAAGTTATCAAGTCCGGCAAGGTTATCGTTATTCGCATCGAGAGTTCCTCGGGTATACCGCGATTTGACGATGCCTGCTATGCAGCGGTAGAACGCGCTGCACCCTTTCCTCCGTTGCCCCGACAGTTTGCCGACGAGATAATCGGCATCACCCTTCCCTTCAAATACAGACCAGGTATGTAGCATGAAATGGATTCTCCCGGCAGTGATTGTAACGCTCCTGTGCGCGCCATTGTGTACGACCGCCCAGGAGATTGGTGTAAGAGAAATCCTGTTCGACACTATGAGTACCGGTGATGTGCAACCGGTGCCGATCGGTGTCGATCAGATGGTGTACGTCGGAAATGAATACATCACCGCCGGCGATTCAACGCTGATGGGATACGTTACACGCATTGTGCAGCGCGATCTGGATTTCTACGCCGATTTCGAGCTAATCCGGGTAGATAGTTTTTACATTAAGCTCTACGAAATCGTGGAGTTGAATCTGTTCGGCTGGCAACGTTTGGGAGCCGACTATGTGGTGAGACTTGAGGCCGAGTTTCCGGGGCGCATGATGCGCGTGCGGTGGAAGTTGTGGGATGCCAACATCAAACGACAGTTCGCCCGGGGCGCCGTCGATCGCAAGAAGGATGACTGGCGTAACCTCGGTCATGAGATTGCCAATGAAATCGTCACCCAACTGACCGGCGACCCCGGCATCTTCCTGACCAGGATTGCGTACATCAAGAAGAACGGCAAGTCCAAGCAGTTGTTCATCGCCGATTACGACGGCGCCAACGAACGCCAGTTGACCAACAACGGGTCGATCAATATCTCGCCCGCCTTCTCTCCCCGTGGAGACAACATTTACTTTTGCAGCTACCTCGATGGCGATCCACACCTCTATCGAGTCAACGTTGGGAGCGGCAAAGTGACCAAAGTAGCAGCCTTCCCCGGCCTGGTGGCGGCGCCGTCGGTCTCGCCCGACGGCAACAAGATCGCTTGTGTCCTCTCCAAGGATGGCAATTCGGAGATTTACGTGCTCGACTTGCAGGGTAAGATCATCAAACGATTGACCCGTCACTGGTCGATCGACACCTCCCCCACCTGGTCGCCCGACGGGCGCATGATTGCCTTTTCATCCGATCGCTCAGGCGCGCCGCAGGTTTACATCATGGATTCCGATGGCCTGAACGTTCGACGCCTCACCTACCAGACCGGCTATAACGACTCCCCCATCTGGGCGGAGCGAGGTGATCGCATCACTTTTGTATCGCGCACGCGGGGCGGACGATTCGACCTGGCTTCGATAGACACCTCAGGCGTCGGCTACCGTCTCTTGACCGAACTGGGCCACAACGAGAACCCACACTTCTCACCGGACGGTAAGCACATCATTTTCTCCTCCACCCGGCTCGGTCCGCAGGATATTTTCACGATGGATGTCACCGGTCGCAACCAGCGTCGCCTGACACGTTACAACGGATGCTCCAACCCCGTTTGGGGTCCATTGCCGAATTGATTGGTTCTCGACAACGACGTCGTTGACCGGAGACGAACAGGTTGTTGAAAGAGTCATATTTCGGTCATTGCGAGCGAAGCGCGGCAATCTCCAGTTGTTATGGAGCAGCCACTTAGAGATTGCCACGGTCGCCTGCGGCGACCTCGCAATGACGATTGCAGCGGTTTTCAACAGCCGGCTAAATTTGTGGGCAGCACCGTCTGCCAAGGAGGTTCCATGCCGAAATTTTACATACTTGATGTCTTCGCCGAAAAGCGTTACGCCGGCAACCAACTCGCTGTGGTCCGCGACGGACAGCGCTACGGCGACGACGAGATGCAGAAGATAGCCCGTGAGTTCAATTTTTCGGAAACCACCTTCATTCTTTCCGAAAACGAAACTGACGGCGCTTACGAAGTGCGCATTTTCACTCCGGAACGAGAACTGCCGTTTGCCGGACATCCCACCCTGGGCACGGCCTGAGTGATCCAGCGAGAGATTCTCGGTCATGAAGTGGATTGCGTCACCTTAAGCCTGAAAGCCGGACTCATCCCGGTCGATTTCACTTACCAGAACGGCGAGGCCGCCGAACTCACCATGCGACAGCTTCAGCCGGAGTTTGGGCAACAGATTGATATAGCCCGAATTGCCCCCGTGCTGCAACTCAACGAGAGCGATCTCGACCCGCGCTTTCCTGTGCTGGAGGTGTCCACCGGTGTCTTCGACCTGATCGTGCCGCTTCGCACTCTCAATGCACAGAAGCGCGTGAAGATCGACACCCCGGCGTACTACAACTTGATCGAGAAGCTCAACGCCAAAGCCATCCTGACTTTCTGTCCGGAGACCTACGACCCGAATTGTCGGCTCAATGTGCGCTTCTACGCCGACTATTTCGGCGTCCCGGAGGATCCTGCCACTGGCAGCGCCAATGGCTGCCTGGCCGCCTACCTGGTCAAACAGCGCTATTTCGGTGAGGATTCCCTGGATATTCGGGTTGAGCAGGGGATTGAGATCGGGCGACCGTCGGTGCTGCGCCTGATGGCCGAAAAGACCGCCGAAGGCATCAATGTTCGCGTTGGCGGGCGGGTCATTATGATAGCCAGGGGTGAGCTTGTCACGTAAGTCGCTTTTTCTGTCGCGTAGCGGCGGGGCTTGTCTCCGCCGAGGATAAATGGCGCTTATCGGAGCGACGCCAGGCCACCCCCTACGCACGGTCGCGTGACACGTGGCTCGCCAATAATACTCGAAACCACCACCTCAAATAGTTCACTTTTTTATTGACCGCCCACAAGACGTACTGTAGATTTCCGGAACTTGGTGAGAATGTTGTAGAGAGTGTGCATAAAAACGAGGAAGGTTGATGATGAAGAAGCTAATCGTACTCGGGATCATTGGGATCTTTGTTCTTTCGTACTTGGGCTGTGGTGAACCGCCGCCACCACCACCGCCGCCAGCGCCAACGCCGGCGCCCACGGCAGCGTTTACCGGCAACCCGACCGTCGGTGTTCAACCGCTGCTGGTTACCTTCACTGACCAGTCGATCGGAAGTCCGACTAGTTGGAACTGGGACTTCGGTGACGGGGTGGGAACCTCGACCGAACAGAACCCGAGCTACACCTACACGGCGACTGGTTCGTATACGGTTACGCTGACCGCAACGAGTGACTATGGTTCCGGCCAGGAAACTAAGGTTGACTACGTCACGGTGACCGCGCCGCCGCCGCCGACCCTTAAGGAAACGCAGCTACAAACGGTGTACTTCGCCTTTGATAAGTTCAATCTCACGAGTGACGCTAAGTCGGCTTTGGATCACAACTACGATCTGTTGATGGAGTTCACGGACGCCATTATCAAGATCGAGGGACACTGTGATGAACGCGGCACGGTTGAATACAACCTGTCGCTGGGTGAGAAGCGCGCCATGTCCGCCCTGGAATATCTGCTCGGACGCGGTGTTCCGGACAATCGACTGTCGACTATCAGTTATGGCAAGGAGCGGCCGACGAACCCGGGTTCTAACGAAGATGCCTGGAAGCAGAATCGTCGGTGTGAGTTCCGAATCATATCGCAGTAGTTGAGTGTCATGAGTGACCGAGTCAAAATGATCATAACCGCCATCCTCGCGATGGCGGTTATGTTTATGGGTGTACTCCTGGGCGGCTGTGCCACTCACAAGCAGGCACAGACTATCCAGCGGGATGTACAGGCGCTCCGGACAGAGAACGCGGAGACGCAAAGGCTGTTGGCGCGGGTAGACTCCATCATAGCTGTCGGCGCCGAGGAAGACAGCCGGTTGCGCGGTGAAATCAGGACATCGGTTGACGAACTGCATCGCCAGATCGCCATGCTTCTTGAGAATTACAACGAACTGATGGTCAGGCTCAACGAATGCTGTCAGGGACGTGAGATCATTTATGTCCAGGGTTCAAAAGGCGCGCAGACTGACCCTGTTAAATTTCCTGACACCACTAGTAAACCGGCCATCAACTGCGACTCGACCTACGACAAGTTCTTCGTCATGGTGCGACAACAGGAGTATGAGGAAGCTATCACTGGTTTCCGTGGTTTCCTGGAACATTGTCCGCAGCATGACAACGTTCCAAATGCCCACTACTGGATCGGTGAGAGCTATTATATGTTGGGCAAGTTCGTCGAAGCCATTACCGAATTCGAGTACCTGACCAACGAGCACAAGAGTTCGTCCAACATCGACCGGGCGCTTTACAAGCTGGCTCGCTCTCACGAGGAACTCGGGCACAAGGACCAGGCCAAAGTTATCTACCAGCAATTGGTCGATGATTTTCCCGGCACCCTGTCGGCGGAGCAAGCCCGGGATCGCTTGAAGGAACTCTAATGCCGTGACGATCCAGTCGGCCAGACTGAGAATTTCCACCCCGACCGAGCCGACAGCGCCCGGCCGGGGTTTTTATCAATTGGAAGAAGATGCGCTCTACGTCCAGATCGGCGCTTTGGCTCCGCAACACCGATTCTTCTCCTATCTGGATTCTGAGTTCGTCAGTCTGCAATTCGACCATAATGCCCTTCTGATTTTCATCGAGGTAACTCTGCCCCGCCGTCGCTGGGAAGTCGACGACAAGCTGATTATGCCATCCGTGGCCAATCCGGCCGACATCCGCTGGCTGGAATTTCGGGAAACTATCCGCGAACCTCGACTCACGACCAACAAGACACAAACCCGGCTGCGCCTGCAGTTCGCACCCAACTCACCATCGCGCAACTTCTACATAGCTGATCATGTGATCCTGCAGACCGACAACAATGACCATCTGGCGGCAATCTGGATCGATAATATCGAAGATGACCTGGCCGGCCAGGAAATCGCTGCCTTTCGCAAACAACTCCTGCGCCGACACCAGACCGCATAGTTGTTGACACTCTCGTTCGACGCTTCTTTATTGCCACCATGGCCGCGCCGGACAAGAAGATGTTAGCAGAACTGACAAAACTGCGCACCGAGATCAACCGTCACAACCGCCTCTATTACGTCGATGACAACCCGGCTATCCCCGATGCGGAGTACGATCGTCTTTTCGATCGCCTGTTGGAGATTGAACGACAGTTTCCGGAGTTGGTCACTCCCGACTCGCCCAGCCAACGAGTGGGCGCACCGGTCTCGAAGAAGTTTGAAACGGTTCAGCATCGTGTGCCGATGCTGTCACTGCAAAAAGTCACCAGCGAAGATGAATTCGAACAGTTTGACCGCCGGGTCAGGGAAGGACTCGAGACGACCGGCGAGATCGAATATGTTACGGAACCTAAACTCGACGGCCTGGCAGTAGAATTGGTTTACGAGCAAGGCCTGTTCGTTCTGGGTTCCACGCGCGGCGACGGCAAGAGCGGCGAGAATATCACGGTCAACCTTAGAACATTGGAAACGGTCCCGCTGAGTCTGTCGGAGGAGACCGCCAAACGCTACCCTCTGCTGGAGGTGCGCGGCGAAGTGATTATAAGGAAATCCGCCTTTGCCCGTCTGAACGATACTCTGGAAGCCGACAATCTGCCGCCGTTGGCCAACCCGCGCAATGCCGCCGCCGGGTCGCTAAGGCAACTGGACTCATCGGTCACAGCCTCGCGCCCGCTAATGTTCTACGCCTACGGCATCTCTGATACCGATCCGGAATCTCTCGACCGTCACCAACGTGTCATGGAACTGCTGCGTCACGAAGGTTTCCTCATCAATGATCTTATCGCACCCACCACCGGAACTGAAGGCGTGGGTCGGGCTTTCGAGACACTGCAGTCAGCCAGAGAGCAACTCGACTATGAGATCGACGGCATGGTGGTTAAAGTAGACCGATTCGCTCAACAAACCATCCTGGGGCAGATATCGCGCGCGCCGCGCTGGGCTGTAGCGTGGAAATTCGCTGCCGAGACAGCGCAGACAGTGGTGGAACAAATCGAGTTCTCGGTCGGTCGCACCGGCGTGATCACGCCGGTGGTCCAGCTGGAACCGGTGCGGGTATCCGGAGTTACGGTCACGCATGCCTCATTGCATAACGAGGACGAGTTGAGGCGACTCGATGTTCGACCCGGTGACACTGTAACCGTGCGTCGGGCAGGGGATGTCATTCCGGAAGTGGTCGACGTCGACAAGGCCAAACGCTCGACGAACACTAAGGCCGTAAAGATGCCTATCCAGTGTCCCTCCTGTCGTGGATCGATCACCCGCACGGAGGGCGAAGCGGCGCACCGCTGTCTCAACCCGGCTTGCTTGGCCCAACTAGAGCGACGCCTTTTTCACTTTGCCTCCAAATCAGGTTTTGACATCGAAGGACTCGGCGGCAAGTTGGCCCGCCAACTCATCGATAAAGAACTGGTCAGAAACCCGGCCGATCTTTTCTTCCTGACCAAAGAACAACTCCTGCCGCTTGATCTGATGGCCGAGAAGAAGGCTCAGAACCTCCTGAATGCTATCGATCATTCACGCGCCACACCATTGCCACACCTGATCTACGCTCTGGGTATCCCCGGTGTCGGCGAAGCCGCCGCCGGACTTTTGGCCGGACAGTTTGAGACGTTCGAACGGTTTGAGAACATCCCTGTCGAGGAACTGACAGCGGTGAACGGAATCGGTCCGACCATCGCCGCCGGCATTGAAGATTTCCTTGCCAACGAAGGCAATCAATCGATGCTGAAACGAATGCGCGAAGGAGGCGTGCAGTTCCCGGTTTTCCAGTCACCTGCTGCAACAGGGAAACTGGCCGGCAAGACCTTTGTCATCACCGGCACGCTGTCACAACCGCGTGGCTACTTCAAGAACCTGATCGAAGAGCACGGTGGAAAAGTTGCCTCGGCGGTATCAGCAAAAACGGACTATTTGCTTGGTGGAGCCGATGCCGGATCAAAACTGGCCAAAGCACGCAAACTGGGAACGACCATCATCGATGAGTTCGGACTGGAGCAACTGCTCAACAACACCAACAACTAGAGCGGTTGTCAGAATAACTTTCCGATTGCCATGCCCTACAGCAAATGTAGGTCAGAAACCCTGACATACCGCTGGAAATGTCGAAACCTCGCCCTTCGACTGCGCTCAGGACGACCCCCTCGGGGCAGGGGTTTCGACCTACCTGGTGTCGCTGAAACGGAACATATTTATGACAATCGCTATAACTCCCCCACCCAGACCTGTTAGCTTACAGCCTATCAAAAACTGTCCAGTTTCTTCTCCAGCTTCTTAAGCTGTTTGGCCAGCTTGTCCACTTTGGTCTCAAGCTTCTTCATGTCAGACTGCCTGGCCAGGTTGAGTTTCTTAACCGCGCCGGTCACTTCCTGCTGAGCTCGACCGGCCTCTTTGAGAACCTTCTCCTTCAACTGGGAAGTAGATTTCTCAGCCTTGTCCAATAGCTCCATCACAGCCTGTTTGCGTTTGGACTTGTCCAGATCACCTTTTTTGATAAGATCATCGATGACCTTCTCGGCCCTGGCTCTGGTGACCTGGAAGGCGCCGATCGACGCCAGCACGGTGTTCTTCAGAATAGACATGGACTTTTCACCTCCTACCATTATGAGCTTGGAAAACACTTCCTTGGTCTGTCGTCTGTCACCCCACCGGGGCGCCTCACTGATCATGATCCGCCCCAACACGGCCAGCGTGATATCGCGCCCGGAGGCAGTATCCACGATTTTGACATCAGCGCCCTCACGCACCATTGAGGCCAGATGAGACTGGGTGATAGTGCGGCTATCGGTTGTGTCGTACAGACGCCTATTACTGTATCGCTTAATGATTCTCATAACGCACTCATCTTATTATAGTGCGGCGCACAATAAATGTCAACAAAAAAATTAGCGCCCGGCTCAACGCTTGCCGGTCGACAGCAGGACGATATTGACGATTTCCAGGAGCCGTTCGCAGGAAAACGGCTTCTTGATAAACATGTCACCGCCGGAACGGAACGAGCGGCCCATGTCGTCAGTCCTGTCTTTGCCGGTCAGAAAGATGATCGGTACCCCGGCAAACTGCGGGTCTGCCTTCAGTTGCTGACAGATATCGTAACCGTCTACGCCGGGCATCATGATATCCAGGAGAACCACATCGGGCTTGAAAGCGCGTGCCTTCTCTACCGCCTCACTAGGGGAATTCTCAACGGCTACCTGATAACCTGATTCTTCCAGGAAAGTCTCGACGATCTCAGTGATTTCCGGCTCGTCGTCTATTACGAGAATACGGGCTGTGCTTAACTTGACCTTCTGGGTCACGGTTTCTTCCTTTGGTCGGGGCCAGCCTGCATGGCTGGATTATCTCTTATAGTTTGATATGTCGGCTTTCCTACTGCAAAGCTTTACCAGGAAGAGAAGATCAGGTTGCCAACGACATAAAGGTCAAATTGACCAGATCCTTGATCTGCTGGTTCTTGAACGGCTTTCTGAGGAACGTTGTGGCGCCGGTGGCAAAGGCTTTGCCGCCATCCTCTTCGGCCGAGCGCCCGGTCAGGAAAATCACCGGCACATCTTTGAGTGACGAGTTCTGCTTGATCAATTCGGTAGCACCATAACCGTCCAGATCCGGCATGAGGATATCCATGAATATCAAATCCGGACGGACTTTCATGGCTATTTCTACGGCCTGGCGACCTGATAGGGCGCAGTGCACATGGTAGCCCTCGCGTTGAAGGATGTTCAGTAGCAGATCAACGATAACTTCCTCGTCGTCCACCACCAGAATCGAAGCTGGTTTCTCTGCATTGTCAAAAGCCATTAGTCGTCCCCTTTACGCAACAGGTCAATGCCCGTTTTGCTCCCTATACTCTCTCCTACATTAATCGACCTGAAGATGCTGAAACTTTAGGATAACGACACCATGTCACTTATGGACCTACTGCCGGCCCAGCGATTTTAATTGCCATAAGAGGCTCTTTCACCTATTCTTGGCGCCATGAAAGAGGATGAGCAAATTCGCTATGTCACTCGAAACCGTAAGGCCTGGCATGATTATACGATACTGAACAAGCTTGAAGCCGGAATCGAGTTGAAGGGGGCGGAGGTCAAGTCTATCCGTGAGGGAAAAGTCAATCTGTCGGACGCACATGCCGTTGTCGAGGGCGGTCAGGTATTACTGAGGAATCTGCATATATCACCCTACAAGATGGCCACCGACGTCGAGCAGGATCCCCTGCGAACCAGACGCCTCCTTTTGCACAAGAGAGAAATCCGCAAGCTGTTTGTTCAGACTGAACAGAAAGGACTGACCCTGATCCCTTTGGCTATCTATTTCAAGGGCAACCTGGTCAAAATTGAACTGGCTGTGGCCGTGGGGCGTAAAAAGCATGACAAGCGCCAGGCTATTGCCGAGGCGGAAGCGGACAGGAATATCAAGAAGGCTCTCAGGAAAGACTATTGATGCAACCCCGGTCTCGAAAACTCTTCAGCCTTCTGTTACTCGCAACCGTGCTTGCCTGCTCGGTGTCCGCCGATACCGTCGAGGTCGCTTTCTCCGGCGGCAAACAGAATATCGCCGCCTACCGGCAAAATCGTATTACCTACCTGTCCTTCTCCGAACTGGCCGAGATACTTGGCGGCACCCTTGACTGGGAAACGGTGGGCCACCAAATCAGTTACACCGACGGCGTCAACCGGTTTGACTTTGTGCTCAACTCTCCCTTCTTCAAGCTCAACGACAACAGCTACAATATGACCTTCCCGGCAAACCTCCGAAACGGTCAGCTCTATCTCCCGGCCGAGACCTTTATCAGCTTCCTCAACGGCGCTCTGCCCCAATCGATATCTTTCAACGGCGAGCAGGCGCTGCTGAGGATCGATTCGGAGTATTTCAACGTAACCGATCTGATCGTGGCGCGCAAGGCCAATGGTCTGCTGATTGAGATACTGCTCACCGGTTCCCTGCCGTATGAGATATTTCAGACTGAGGGCAACTGGCTAAACGTTTCCATCACTAACGGCCGAATCAACCAGTCTCAGATCAAGAGCCGCAAAGATTCGCGTTATATGTACAAACTGTCGACGCACCAGGCGGCTGGGTCGGGCCAGGTGTCGATGCGGCTTAAGGGCAAGGTGCGGAAGTTTCATCACAAGATGGCTTACAATCCGCCGCGCATTCAGATTACGATTGCCGATGCCGGTTTTTCTCTGGACACATCCTCCACCACTCCGATAGTGGTAGGACCGGACGACAAAATCGACGTCATCGTAATTGATCCCGGTCACGGTGGGTCTGATTACGGCGCTATCGGACCGGGTGGCACTCGCGAGAAGACGGTGGTACTCGAAATCGCCCGGGAGTTGGCTAAGCTCATCCGCAAGGACAAGCAGTTTCGGGTGGTGATGACGCGCGACCGGGACCGCTATGTCTCACTCGATCAGCGCGCAAGGGTCGCCAATGATGCCGGCGCGGACCTGTTCATTTCCATCCATGCCAACGCCTCGGTCAAGAAAAACGCTCGAGGCTGGAACGTCTTCTTTCTGGCGCCCGCCAAGAATGACTCGGCCAGGTCGGTAGCTCAGTTTGAAAACAGCTTTTTCCTCAAGGAACGATCCGCCCTCGAAGTACATCGCGGCGATTCCGCCTCGCCACAGGATGAATATGGACTCAACAACCCGATCCTCAGCATCCTCAACGAGATGATCATGACCGAGTTCCAGGCCGAATCGTATGACCTGGCCATGATGCTCGCGCGTGAGTTTCGCAAAAATCTCAAAATCCCGTCACGCGGGGTCGATCAAGCCGGATTCTTTGTGTTGAACAAAGTGTTCACACCGTCGGTGCTGATCGAGGCTGGTTTCATCTCCAACAAGAAAGAGGAGAAGACGCTCAAGAGCAGCAAGTATCACAAACGGGTGGCTAAGGCAGTTTACAAGGCCATCAAGAAATTCAAAGCCAAGTACGAATCAAAGAATCAGGACAAGAGCGGATGATCAACCCTTCCTCGATTTCACCAACGGCGCCGATCGGTATCTTTGACTCCGGCGTGGGCGGCCTCACCGTCGCCCGGGAGTTGTTCAAGCTGCTGCCGAATGAGGACGTCGTTTATTTCGGCGACGTCGGCCGCTACCCGTATGGCGGTCGCTCTAAAGAGATCATCACCCGGTTCACGAGGCAGGATATCGCTTTCCTGCTGGAGCACGACGTCAAGTTCATCATCTGTGCCTGCAACTCTGCCTCGTCGGTAGCACTTGAGGAGTTGCAGGATGACTACGACCTATCAATCGTCGGAGTTATCGAGCCGGGCGCGCAGGTGGCAGTGGAGCGGACCTCCAACGGGCGCGTCGGTGTCATCGGCACCCATGCAACTATCGGCTCCAACGCCTATGCTGCATGTATTCATCGCATCGACGCGAAAATCAAAGTCTTCTCGCTGGCCTGTCCTCTCTTCGTGCCGTTGGCCGAGGAAGGATACATCGACCAAGAAGCGACCTATCTGATCGCGCGTGATTACCTACAGACGATGCACGATGTCGAAATCGACACGCTCGTGTTGGGCTGCACGCATTACCCGCTGCTCAAGGATGTGATCGCCGATGTCATGGGTGACAAAGTCACACTTATCGACAGCGGGGAGGAGACCGCGCGCGTGGCGCTGCAGTCGCTTTCCGATGCGAACCTGTTGAACCCGGATGCATCGAATGGTAAGCGGAAGTTTTTCGTCAGCGATGTGCCGGAGAAATTCTCCAAAGCCGCCACCCGCTTTCTGGGCAAGCTGATGGACAATGTCACGAGAGTGGATATCAGTGGGTATTGACAGACAAGTCTGCTTTTCGCGCGATGCGCGTCTTACACCCCTTGTCATTCCTGCGAAAGGGAGTGTTGGAACACCTCTTGTGCCGTTGTGTCAGGTCTTGATCCCGTGGCAACGGGATTGTGACCTGACACACAGCTACATATCAGATGAGGGCGGCAGGTCACACAAATCCATTGGCACGGATTCGCAAGACCTGCCGCAACGCAAATCTGTCATTCCTGCGAAAGCAGGAATCCAGTGTTGTAGGTCGAAACTCCTGTGGTTTCGACACTGGCACCCCACCTATAGCAAAGCGTCAGGTGGGTTCTTGTAGGTCAGGATCCTTGTGATCCTGACACCGACGCCCTTGGAGGAAGGTAAACTGACTGACGCCATGCAACTCGTACTCGCGACTAACAACATAGACAAGATCAAGGAGATCAAGCTGCTCCTTGACGATTCACCGTTGACGGTCCTGACCGCCGATGACTTCCTCGAATTCCCCGACCCCGAAGAGACCGGCACGACTCTCGAAGAAAACGCGCGCTTGAAAGCACGTGTCATCGCCGAGTTCACCGGTCATGCCGCGCTGGCCGATGACAGCGGCCTCGAAGTAGATGCCTTAGATGGCGCGCCGGGCGTGTACTCATCACGCTACGCCGGTGAGGACGTCACCTACGCCGACAACAACCGCAAGCTACTACAGGAACTCCAAGGCGTACCACATGCGAAGCGTACAGCGAGGTTCCGGTGTGTGATTGCTATCGATTGGGGCCACGGCGAAACCGATATCTGTGAGGGCACGGCTGATGGCTTCATCACCGAAAAGGTTGCCGGGCGTGAGGGATTCGGGTACGACCCGGTCTTCTTCTACCCACCCGCGAACAAACGATTCTCGGAGATGACGCTTGAGGAAAAGAACCGCGTCTCCCACCGCGGCCTGGCCCTGCAGGCGGCGCGGAAGGTTCTGCAGAAGCAACTCACCAAACACACGTAACCGCTCAGTTAGCGGCGCACGAAGCGCGAGAAACACGGCTTGTCCGTGTAGGTCAGGATCCTTGTGATCCTGACACCTTACCGAACCCACAGCAAGCTCTCGGGCCCCCAGGCACATGGAGATGGTATCCCTCCCTCACTTGACATTCGCGCGGCGCACGTGGACATACGCCGCGCACGAACGATCATCTAAATCCCCCGTCACCCTTCGACTCCGTTAACCCTTCGACTCCGCTCAGGGTGACACTCTTTATTCTATGGGCGGCAGACGTCCCCGTCTGCCCCATAATGCGCCGTCGAGCTGGGACACCCGACGGCACAGACATTCCTACAGCTTCGCCGCGACTGCCTCGCCGACCTCCAGGGTCGTGTTGCTGCCGCCCATGTCGTAGGTGCGGACCTTGCCCTCTTTAATAACTGCCGCGATGGCGTTCTCAAGCGCGTCCGCCTTGTCGGCCTCACCGAGCCAGCTCAGCATCATGCGAGTGGTAATCAGCATGGCCATCGGGTTGACCTTGTACTGTCCGGCATACTTGGGTGCGCTGCCGTGCGTCGGCTCAAACACCGCGACGTTGTCGCCGATATTGCCGGACGCAGCGAACCCCAGGCCGCCGACCAGTTGGGCGGCGAGATCGCTGATGATATCACCGAACAGGTTCGTCGTCACCAGCACCGAGTAATCCATCGGGTTCTTGATCAGCCACATACACATGGCATCGATATTCGTCTCCCACAGTTCGATACCGGGATAGTCCTTCGCCACCTCGCGGGTCGTACGCACCATCAGTCCCGACGTCTCGCGGACAACGTTGGGCTTCTCGACCACCGTGACACTCTTGCGTCCGGTTTTCTTAGCATACTCAAACGCATCGACAGCGATATTGCGACAACCGGTCTTGGTATTGATGCGCAGCGATACAGCTATCTCGTCGGCGGGATGCTTGTCGAACCGCGCCATCTTCTTGTTGTGCCTGGTCACCGTCGCGCGCACTTCATCCGGCAGCGGGAAGAACTCGACGCCGGAGTACAAGTCCTCCGTGTTTTCGCGGAACACCACGATGTCGATACCATCTGCGTAATTGAGCGGGTTGCCCGGATACGCCTTGCACGGTCGCAGGTTGGTGCGCAAGTTGAACTCCTGACGCAGCCGCACGATCGGTGAAGAGTAGACATGACCTTTGCCTCGCAATTCAGATATCAACTCCCGCTCGCATTCCTCTTTGGGCATTGATGTGATGGCGCCGAACAGCGCGCAGTCGACGTTATTGAGAAGATCAACCGTGCGATCCGGCAGCGGGTTGGCTTCGGTCTTCCAAAACTCCCAGCCGATATCGCCGTGGATGTACTCGGCGTCCAGGTCGATTTTATCCAGCACGATTTTGGCCGCTTCCATTACGTCGTTGCCGACACCATCGCCCGGCAGCCAGGCAATCTTGTACTTCGACATTAAGTGTTTCTCCAGTGTTAGATTACAGTGTAAAGGTTTAGTTCAAGAGATATGATGCTTCCCGGTTACTCGTGAACAGCACGAGGACATAATTGACAACCATATTGCGATAGCAAAACAATGCCCCGGCCGTGAAGTTCCCGGTCCTGGTCTAAAGGGTGAAAGTTACATTGAAAAGATGTGATGTTCCCAGGTTGCTCGTGAAGGGCACGAAGGCGTAGTCGACTATGATGTTGCGATAGCCGAACGATGCCCCGGCCGTGAAGTTCTTGGTGTCGTAGCCGCTCATATACCCGGCGCGTATCCCGAGCATCTCGTGCAACTGGGCCTCAGCGCCGAGATGCACATGAAAGACGTCGTCGAAATACACGAGATCCATGACACCTCGATAGTACGTGCGGTAAAGATAGGATCCACCGACGCGGTACGCTGTCGGCAGAGGAATGTCGTTGGAACCTCTCTGGCTTGCTTTGGTGATGGTGAAGGCGGATCCAAGGTTGGTCACCGCAGCGCCGAGGTCAAGCTGCTCGTTGATCGAGGCCTGCGCTCCGAGGTCTACATTGAAAGCGCTCCCCCGATACCCCTCGATTTCTTCGAGAAACCAGCCCATTGCCGCCCCTGCCGAGACTCGCGGTGAGATGCGGTAAGCCAAGCCGGCCTTGAACGAAATGTCGTGAGCATCAATAATTGCCTCGGGTTCTTCGGTAGGTACGATCCCGCGCTTTTCAATCTTGTCGGCGGCTCCATAGCGAATACCGCCGTGCAGATAGAGCCTGGGGGTGAGACCGGTGCCGAAGAAAGCCGATTCCATGCGGATGTTTTCCCAATGGACAGTGTGTCCGAACGAGGCGGTGAACTTGTCCAGCCCTACCGCGGCCGCCGGGTTGTAGACAATCGCGTTGGCGTCGGCAATGATGGCCGCTGATGCTGCACCCATAGCCGAGGCGCGCGCGCCATGGTCGTTCTTCAGCATGAACAGACCGTCCACTACTTCGAGGTCCTGCGCCCCCAGAGGCCCCGCGGAACCCAGAACACTGATAATCGTCAACAAAACCAGAGTTGTCAGATGATACTTCATTACCGCGCACCTCAGAAGAGGAATTCAAATGAAAACACGTGTTCGGACCCTTCGTCCGCTTTATCGGTCGTGAAAGCGTAGTCAATTACCACCACCCGGTTGGCCAGATTAAACACATAGCCGGTGCCGGCGGTGAAGCGACCGTCGGAGAATCCGCCCCTGACGGCAAACTCCGGTCGCACGAAATACTCCGCGCCACCATGGAAAGCAGCGCCCTGCTGGCTGTTCTTGACCAGATCGGCGGCAACCAGCAGCTTGCGCTGAAGGAAACGCGCCGAGGTCCCCAGCCCAATCTCAATCGGCACTTTGTCTTCCTGCTCCGTGCCGAAAGAACTGCCGTCAACATATCTGAAAATGTAATCCTCGTTCTTCCAAATGTACTTGGCCTCGAAGTATTTCAGAGTCAACCCTACCTGGATATCCCGAATGGGGCTGCCCTCCGACTCACCACGCTCGTGTATTAGTTGATCCATATACAGCATGAACCCCGCATCGAACCCGACCGAGAATGCTTTCATTTCGGCGAAGGCTGAGTGCAGGTAGTACATCTTGGCTCCAACGGCAAGAAAATCCTCAAAACGTTTGGCAAAAACTATTGAGAAGTCATGGTTGTTCATGCTGAGTTCGCGATCCAGCTTGTCACCATCGGCGTTGCGAACATCGACCGAACCTGACCCGGCATAACGCCAGTGCAGCCCTAAGGCCGAGTTTCCCCGGGTGGGAAACATGAGGGTGACATAGCCGATCTGACGATCCAGTTTCATAAGACGATAGGACGACGCAAACAACTTGTGCTGTAGTCCGGCCAGCCCGGCGGGATTATAGATCGGCGCGGCGCCGTCATTGGAGATGGCGAGATAGGCGCCACCCATGGCGGTGGGCCGAGCGCCCACCGGCACCTGGAAGAACGCGCCGGCGTATCCGCCGTCACCATCGGCCGCATTGAGGGCGGTACCCAGGCTGAGGATCATTACCAGCGCCAGTGGAATTGATATTTTTATTCTTATCATTGGTAGTTCCTCACGGTATGACCGCCAGTTTACCCCAGCGGACATCGCCGCCGCCATACTCGACCTTGAAATAATAGACGCCCACAGCGACCTGGTCGCCGCGACCGTTATAGCCGTCCCAGGTGACGCGATACCCGCCCGCACCGGGGTAGATGCCCGGAGGATAGCTTTCGTTGTCGATTACGCGCGCCACCAAATTCATGGCAAAGTCGTAAATCTCAATCGTGATATTCGTCGGTGACGTTACGACGAAATGAAAATCCACCACCGGATCACGGGTGTGACTAAACGGCACCGGGAAGGCATAGACCTCATCGGGCGGCGACGCCGAATCGACAACGAAGAACGACTCGCCATTGTCGAAGTCATCCAGATCAAATCGGACCGTGCGATCATCGGTTCCCGCCCACAAGTACGGCGGACTCACTTCAACACCGTAGACCGCCGCTGCGTATCCGAGCATCGGGTAACCATCGGCGTCAATCATTACCACCGTGTCCCAACTGGTCGAAGTGTCGTCGAGATTGTACACCAACCCACCACTGGTGGCAGCGAAAACGGCACTGCCGTCAAAGGCGAAGTTCCACGCGAACTCATCTCGGTAGAGCGCCTTCCACCTTCGTTGAAAGCCGACCGCCTGGTCGATCTCATCCGGCGGCAGTTCGACACCGTCAATATCGACCGGAACCACCCGGCCAACACTGACTGCGACCGTATCGCCCAACTCGCGGTGGCGGTTCGACACCCAGATACGGGCGTATTCGTCGTCGACATATTGAACATTCAAGGCCGGGATGAAACTTCCGACCAACCCGCCCAGCGTACTCAGCGGGGTGTGGGTAATGACAGCGTCGGCGGCCAGGCTGTCCGTATTCACACGCACGATCCGATATTCCCGCTCATCATTGTCAAAGGTATAAGACACAGCGAAGCCATTGTCGGTTCCAATAAACAGGGTGTCACCCTTGACCTCTATGGCGGTTATAACGTCATCGGTGAGAGCGTCGACGACTATATCGCCAACCTTCTGCTGCACCTCCAGGATTTCCCCCGGATTCAACCCGGGGTTAAAGCCTCTGGTAGTGAACCTGATACCGGCCGCGCCGACCACATAGGCGGTGTCGCCGATGAAGTTGACATCATTGGTCACAACATCGACCTGCAACCTCAACCAGCGCGTGCTGTCTATATTGTGTCGACCCACAATCGGACGCCCCTCAAGAGTCAGCGGGCGGTGAATCGTCCACACGGCGATTGAATCCAGAATCGTATCCACATAGTAGACGGTGTCAAGTTGCACGCTGTCCGGTAGTATGGTGTCGTATACTAAGCTGTCCATGTCTATATAGTTATAGAACGGTTGCGCCTTGGCTCGCACGATACGCGCCGAACTGGCATCACCCTGCGAGGTGGAATCGTATTCGGGAAAGGCGTGAAACTCCTGTGAGTCGATAACACCGACTTGATCGAGATACAGTAGCGCCAAACCGGTGTCGGTTCCTGCCAACAGCAAACCGTCGATTTCGTCCACGGCGAAAACAGAGTTGACGATGTTTTTCAGGGCCGGCGGATCCGCCGGATCGATCAGTATTCGTTGCCAGGTTGTTCCGAAGTCGACCGAGGTAACCAGGCCGTTTTCCTGTGCAGCCATGTAGAGACGCTCACCTATAACCGTGAAATCGGAAATGGTATCGCCGGAAAAAGCACCCGACGAATAGAACGACTCACCGCGATCATCGGAGATAGCCAGACCGGTCGGAACGTCCAGGTCGGGATCGATCGTCCCTGCGAATAGCCGCCCGCGGAAATCGATTATGGCTGATACTTGTGATCCCGGTAGACCGTCCTCAACAAAGCGGCTTATGTACGGCGCCCCGGTAATCATGCCACGAGTCACTCCATCGTTGCCGCCGAAGAAAACAAAGCTGCTGTCGGTACACTCATCACAAAATGCGATGCGATTGATCACCTTGGAGAATGGCTTCTCGCACGGCGGCGCATAGATGAACTCCATCAGTCCACCGGCCGTACCGGCCCAGACCACCAGGGTGTCACCGTGCGAGGTGTCAGTAACGCAGGAGAAGTAACGATTTCTAAATGACGGCGCTCCACCGGAATTGAACTGGATCGAATCGAGACTCGACGCGTAGATGCGCCGCCAACTGTTGCCACCATCGCGTGAGGCCAGGAAGCCACCGGCGAAGGCAGTGAAAAACAGCCACTCATCGTGACCGGTGATATCATAGATCACCCTGTCGCCCCCTGTCACGAACGGGATGTTCTGGCCCGCCGGTGAGAAGTCGATCTGGGTCCAGTTGAGTCCGTTGTCGTCGGAATAGGAGACGCCATCGGAGAGAGTGTACAACCGACCATCGATCACCTCACTATGATTCGAGCCGACCCACAGCCGTCCTCCAACAGAGAAGATGGCCGAGATGTTGTCGCTGATGAGCGGTTGCGAGCCACCTGAAGCCGAGTTGTGAATCGACCAGGTCAGGCCGCCGTCGGCTGTCGCGTTGAGGCCTTCACCGGTGGCCAGCCAGACACCGCCGGCATGTTCGATGATATCGATAGCTGTGTTGGTGAGGTAGCCGCTATCAGGTGAGGTAAAGGCCGATGGCATGAGTTGCGTTGACGAGACCGCAGACGACGGCATGAGTTGCGCCGACGAGGTCACAGCCATTAACATTAGAACCAGCAAAACCAACCACGCGGGCCGGGTGTCTCTTCTCATAGCACTCTCCCAAAAAGAAAACAGCCGCTCACTCTGAACGTTACAGAATAGTGGCGGCAGGTCTTGTCATCAGGTGCAGTCAATATCCCAAATCCGATTGGGTTGTAACAGTTTCCAGTTCTGTGCACAGGCCCGATAATAGTCAATCTCTACTGGTCAGGCAAGACAAATCGACGGGCCGCGCTTAATCCAGAATCTTGTACCGCCGACAGCCCCGGACGTTCCGATCCGCGTTCAACCGATCAGGTTTTTTTCAAAGGTGACGGCTCCCATTACGGAGTCGACGTAGAAATAGCTCTCGGGATGAAAGGGGGCGTAGAACAGATCGGCGCCGATAACCTCCAGATCGCTTTTCTGAGCCAGGGTTCCGGCCAACCGATCGAGTTCAGCCCGGTAGGTGATGATCCCGGCCAACATCCGAGCTTCCGCCAATCCGACTGACACCGGACGGCAGCGGCGATCAAAGCTTTCAACCGAGGTCAGTTCGATTCTCGGAAGAGCCGTGGACATCCGTTTGGCCAACCGGAACATGGCTTCGAAGTTGCCGGTGCGAAAGGCCGGGATGACCAGACGGTCGGAGCGAAACAGACCACCGAACAGACGTTGCAGGCGACTATGTGCTTCAGGCGCCATCTGCAATGACCAGAATGGAAACAGTTGATCGGTGGCGTTGCCCTCGGCCACCGTTACAGAAATAGAACCGACGTTCCCGGCAGGCTGTTCGAGTGATACAATCTGATGGCAGTTATTGCAAACATAGAGAATCGACTGTTCCGGCGGCAGATCGTCGGCGCAGTTGGGACAACGATGGAAATCAACACCCAGTTGACCGAACTCCATTTGGAATGGCTCCGCCGGGATGATATCGTCAGAGTCCTCGAATCGGTCGATATGATCAAACAAGCGACCGGTCACGGCGTCAACCACGAATCGATTGAAGTCACCACCGGCAAAAGACTCTACCACGATGCACGGAAAATAAACCAGCGAAGCCACCGGGCGGTACAACTCGGTTCTATTTTTCCCAAAGGCTGCTTCATCGAGTTGCGCCAGGCCGCTGACACGCTTAAGCAGTTCCTGCCAGGCCTCGGACCAGGGCTTGACCACCGGCAATGGATCGAACCCATCCTGGGTATTGTCCCTTGAGAAAGGCAGTAACTTTAGATAGCTCGCTCTGACACCGATTCCTTCGGGAATGCCGTCGAAATGGGCCCCGGCGGGCAGAGTGGTGCTGTACGGGGTCAGGCTGACATCGGTTTTATCCATCTCCGACACGTGTTGCGGGTTGCCGTTTTCATCGAGTCCGTACTCTCGCGTTTCGATGCGGTTGCGCACTTTCAGCAGAACAGCATCGATCTTCCAGTAAGGGTAGTAGAGGTATTTGAATCGCAGGTCGGAGCCGGTCAGGGGCAAACCATGCTCTTTGAGGTGGCGATCAATACTGAAGCGTGCCTCTCGCTTCGATGTTTTCGCTGAGACCAGGTAGGCGGGCGGCATCTCCGGCTGGGTCACCCTGAGCACCGAGCCGCAGTGATCGCAGGAAATTACAAAATATTCCGACTCCAGCTTTAGTTCGCCGCCACAGCCGGGACAGCCTACGCCGATATAGAAGCCGCTGAGGTTCTTACTTGTCTGCGTCAGTTGCGTCATCACCGCTTACTGCCTTGCCGCAGGAACCGCAGAACTTCGATCCCGGCACCACTTCGGCGCTACAGTGCGGGCACTGCGCACGGGCGTCCAATTGATGTCCGCAATAATGGCAGAAGTTGGCTTCGGTCGGCAACTCCTTGCTGCATGACGGGCATCGATTCTGCACAACCATGGGATGCCCACAGCGATAGCAGTAACGCGACTGCTCAGGTGTCTCGGCGTGACAGCCCGGGCAGGCCACGGTGGCGATCGACTCGCGCTTGAGGTCCTGCTGTTCGGGAGAGAAAACTTTCGACAACATGGCCGGCATCATTATCCCCACCCCGGCGGCCATACCCATAGCCGACCCGGCCTGTCCCGCGCCGCCGGATGATCCCAGACCTCTGGCCATCTCGAACTTGAGGAACTTGTCAAGATCACCGACCGCTTCCAACCCGGACCGATGGTCGATCATCTTGACCACTTCCTCCGGCGGCGTGATGGAGGAGATGAAGAAGTCCACCAGTTCCATGCCGTACTTTTCGAATTCGTTGGTCACGATCTGTTTGAACTGCTCGGCCAGTTCCGTATAAATGGCGGGCAGGTCGAGGATAGTGTCAAGTTTCTCCCCTAACAGGTCGTTCAGGCGGGCTATGATGACGTCGCGTAAGTAGCTCTGAATTTCATCCGTGGTGTAGCGCGCCTGCCGGCCGACGATCGAGTTCAGGAACAGAGGAGGGTTTTGGATCTTGATAGTAAACGCGCCGTGGCCGCGCAGCCTGATCAACCCCAGCTTGCTGTCTTTGAACGTCACCGGATGCTTGGTGCCCCATTTCAGGTTGGTGAAAACTTTCAGGTTGACAAAGTAAACCTCGGAACGAAACGGCGAATTGAACCCGAACGGAAAAGCCAGCAGCCGGGTCAGAATCGGAAGGTTCAGAGTCGACAAGGTGTGCCGTCCTGTCGTGAATGAATCGGCGGCGTGTCCGCTCTTGAAGAACATAGCCATCTGGCTGTCACGCACGATCAACTGAGCACCCATCTTGATGTCAGCCGAACCCTGCTGCGGAATCCGATAGATCATTTCCTCGCCACTCGGGTCGGTCCACTCCAGTATTTCAATCAACAAGCCCATGATATCTCCCTACGGTGGTGTTTTCATCTTACTCGAATTGTCGTCAGCAACCGGCTTGAGCTTGAATCGAAGCCCGGTGTGCGGACGGGCGCGATGAGGCGCCGTCACAAATAATTTGACAGATGCCTCGGCTCGGGTGTATATAGACAGAAGAGCTTTATGGAAGGGATCGTATAGTTGATACAAATTCGTAGATTATTGCCGCTTATGGCCATTACGGCCTGCCTGATCGGCTTGGTGTTACCCGGCTGTGACACGCTGGTCACTGAAGTGAATGAAATCACCATTGCCGGACATCCGACAGCCGAATTCGGGTTGGATACTAACAGCGTCGATTCCGGCTGTGTACCGCTGACCGTAACGTTTATCGACAAGTCAAGCGGCCCGCACGATGAATGGTCGTGGTATTTCGGAGATGGTGATTCTTCCAACGACACCAACCCCACGCATACTTATGATTCAGCCAGCACTTACACGGTTACCCTGTTCATCCGCAATTACGAAGGAATCGATGAAGAACCCGGCGTTGACAACGAGGTTAAGAACCGCTTCATCATCGTCGGCACAACCATCAATAGTTTCACTGCCAGCCCCACCGTTGGCTGCCAGGGTATGGAAGTTACCTTCGCCCCGATTGATTACGGCGGCATAACCGAATTCAGTTGGGACTTCGGTGACGGCAGTCCGGTCAGCGCTGACTCCAATCCAACCCATGTCTACGATACAGCCGGGCACTATTCTTGCACCCTCACTGTCACGGGAGAATGCGGCACTAAAGTGATCGGATATGACAGCTTGATAATCGTCAACCCCTGCCCGATAGCGCGCATTTCGGCCAAACCACTATACGGTTGCCAGCCGCTCACCGTAACCTTTATCGACAGCACCGATTATCAAGGGGCTGATGAAAGTACTATCTCCAGAGACTGGCGCTTTGCCGGTGACAGTGCCAATACGGACTCGTTTCAATACATTTTTGAAGAACCCGGACGGTATATCGTAACACTGACTGCTTCCAGCGAAGGGGGGGTGTCAACGGATACCTTAGATGACACAATAGTCGTCTGGGGATCGGCCTTCGCCACAATCACGGCCGACGGCGCCGTAGGTCTGATTCAGGGATGTCTTGATTCGCTCTGGTTGTTCTTTGTAGATTTCGAGGCGGCCATCCCTGACTCTGTTATGATCGAATCATTCGATAGCCTTGTTTGGGATTTCGGTGACGGTAAGAGAAGCAACCCGAACGATTCTATGCCTGTGAAAGTGAGTCATCCTTATGACTCCGCCGGTGAATATACAATAAGATTATTTTCTTACGGAGAATGCAACGCCGACACTGCAATCGAGCACTCTGTTGTAAAGATGGTGTGTGTCTCCTGGCCATTTGACAATTCCCTGGCCGGTTTTACCGTGACTCCCGATGCCGATACAGCGGCTGGAATTCAGGGGTATACCTCGGACGTCTTCACATTCACCGATACTACGCCAGGGGGAATGCTTGGGCGAAACTGGAACTTCGGCGACAACCTCTCGGATACCGGTATGATTGTCGAACACCAATACACCGATACCGGGACCTACACCGTCACTCTGACTGTCGGAAACTGCTGTACGTCAGCCGAGGTGACAGAGACTATAGTCATCGATACGATGGGGGCATGGGGGACATTCCGCAGATACAGAGACGAGACTGTGAAACGTTGACAAACTGACGAAACGAAAAAGAGCCGAGTCCTGAACTCATAATTGGTTGTCGTCGATTCGGCTTCTTGTTTGCCTGATAATCTGTGAGTGGCAGATGTCCACATCTGCCGGCATCAATCAGCCGCCCAACTCAGACTTGAACTTGCTGGTCAAAGCGGGCACGATCTCCATAGCGTCACCGACAATGCCGTAATTGGCGACGTTGAAAATCGGCGCGTCCTTATCTCTGTTAACCGCTACGATTGTCAGCGAGGAACGCATCCCCACCAGGTGCTGGATCGCGCCGGAGATACCAACCGCCAGGTATAGCTTGGGGTTCACCGTCTTGCCGGTCTGGCCGACCTGCTGCGAATACGGCGCCCAGCCGGCATCGACGATAGCTCGTGAAGCTCCCACCGCGCCACTCAGCGCCGCTGCCAGTTCGCTTATCAACGGCAGATTCTCGGCGGCTTTCATTCCTCGACCGGCCGAAACTATGACATCCGCTTCGGTCAGATTCACTGCGCCCGTGGACTCAACCTTGCGCTCCTTGACGGTCATCCTGGACTCGAAGACAGACCCGTCGACGGTTTCCGCAATCAGTTCGCCGGCGCCCTCTTTCGACTCCGGGAACACTTTACCGCGCACTGAAGCGAAGAACGGCCCACCGCCATTCTTGACGATCCGCGAGAGCACGGAGCCACCGTAGTTAGGTCGTGTCGCCACCAGCTTGTCGCCATCAATCACCAGACCGGTAGTATCGGATGCCATGGCCCCGCCGTTGGCTGCCGCCAACCGACCTAACAGCGCTTTGCCGTAGAACGTGGCCGGTCCCAGGACGACCTCGGGCTGATGCTTCTCGATTAGCGCCGTGAGCACTTTGCAGTAAACCTCGTCGTTGAAAAACTTCAAGCTGTCATGCGTTACGGTCAACACTTTACCACCACCCCGCGAGGCGAGGTCGGATGCACCGGCGTCGCTGTCGGAGAGGTAGGCGGTCATTATTTCACCGCCGAGTGATTTGGCGGCTTCGATCAGTTCGTATGAGGCCGGTATCGGCTTGCCTTCTTTTTGCAGCGCAATGGTCAGTATTTTCATTCGTACACCTTTGGTAGGTCAGGTCTCTCTGAGACCTGACGGCTTTTGTCGGGAGCGCAGGGCTCCTGACCTACTATTCTGTCGTTGTCGTTACACACATTTTGCCGCCTAATATAGGCAGCGCGAACGGCTTAGGCAATAGTTTTGGTGAGGGGTTGGGGGGGCAGCTAAGCTTCTTCAAGAAAGCCCGTTAATCGGGACACAAGCCTATGCTTGTTCCTGATTTGACACTCCCAAATAACCAAAGTCCGCCAACCCAGACGTCTGAGTGAGCGCCTGTGTTTCTTATCTCGCTCCATGTTTCGTCTGATCTTATCGCGCCAGTAAGATCGATTAGTCTGAGGTGTGCGATTCCCTCTGGCACACTTATGTCCGTGCCAGAAGCAGCCATTGACGAAAATCACTTTTCGCCGGGCTGGGAATACTATGTCAGGCTTCCCTGGTAAATCACTTCTGTGGAGTCGAAACCGATAGCCGAGGGAATGGGCTAGGGAACGTACTGCAAGTTCTGGAGAGGTATTCTTATCACGGACGCGGCTCATGATCCAGCTGCGCTTGGCCCGAGAAAAAACGTCGGTCATCATGCAACGTCAATCTTGAGACTTGGATTGGTTTCACA
Organism: bacterium; assembly: GCA_030605565.1. Classification (GTDB taxonomy): domain Bacteria; phylum Zixibacteria; class MSB-5A5; order GN15; family FEB-12; genus JAJRTA01. The sequence goes on along the minus strand of JAUWIB010000089.1, from coordinate 99,538 downwards.
CTCGTCGATGATCTTGTTGTATTCGGTAACCAGCTCTTTTGCCGTGGCTTTTCTACCGGCCTGACCGAATTTGCCTATTTCATACAGGTTGCCCGCCAGAAACTGTTCGGCCTCGAAAACATCTAATCTGGCTGAAATCCCGGATTGATCAGCCAGAGCCATCGCGATCAAGGCACCATTCTCGGTGGTGATTATGAGGGGTCGGAAGCTGTTTCCCAGGTTACGCTTGCATTTCCGAATCAAGGCCTCAGTGGGGGCAGTGGTGACGTGTATCACCACGTCCTCAATAAGGAAGTCTCCCCCCCGCCCTGAGGCATCATCTGCAACCGCGGCGCCATGGTGCTCAACAGGTGTGTCAAGAAGCAGATTGAGTTTGGCGCCCACCAAATGTTGAAGCATAGTGCCGACTAATGTCGAGCCCTTCGATTGCGCCTGTCTCTTCTCCGCCTGTGATAATAGATCCTTCACTATTGAACGAAATGACTTTGATGAGTCGAAGTGCAAGACGAAGGGCTTTCCCGCAAAGAACTCTCTGACACGTTCTATCCACCAGCTTTCGACAACTTCGAGGTCGAACCTATCAGCCGCATGAAGTTCATTTAGAAACGCAACATACTGTCTCATGTTGCCAACACTACCCCGACTGGTCCTGCCGCCTTCTTCAGCCAGTACTCTATCGATACCGTAGTCTCCCAGAATCGCCTGCACCGCTGATTTGCCCAGTCCCATAACTTGACCACGGGCTTTGGTCAGTAGTCCATCCGGATCTAAAGGCAAGCCGAGGTTCTTGGCGTGCCGCGTAACCACTAACCCCACACAGAGTGGACCCTTGCCACTCATTCTATGCTCAAGAACAAATCGATGCAAACGATCTTCCAGGTTCATCAGTTGTGTTCTCCTAATAGACCAGAAAGCGGGGCGAGAAGGTGTTTTGCCAGATAGCGTGTGACAGGAACAGCGACCGCATCCCCCATAGCTCTGTAACCATCATTGTAGGATCCGGGGATTCTGTAGCCCTTTCTGACACCCATAAGCGCAGCGGCCTCATTCACACTCAGTAATCGTGTCTCAAACGATCCACTGTGTGCGAGTACTAGAAACTGTCTACTGCTTCCACCCTCAGGCGTTCTGAGACAACCAGCAAGGCCGTCGAATCTTAGCTCAAGAACCTGTTTTCCGTGACGAACACGTTTGTAACCGGGAAACGTAGTGTAACCGCACTTGCGCGCCTTCTCAAGTCTGCCTCGATGGCTCGGGGGAATGAACTCGAGAAGCCGTGTTCTCTTCGATTCGTCGTCGCAAGGTAGGTCGAAATCCACTATGTCCTCAAGTCGCAATCGCCTCGCCGGTGGTTCTGGTAGGTGCCACCAAACCCAATCTGGGAGTTTAGCAGCAATCCTTCTTATGGGGGCTGGGTGGCACCACGTCGGTTGACAGGATTCAAATGTGCTCGTCTGAAAACCCGGGTGAACAGCAACGACGAAGACCCGTTTTCTGGACTGAGGGACCCATTTCGATGCATCCAAGACAATAGCACCAACTCTGTAACCTCGATCAACAAGGGCACAATGAAGACTCCTGTAATGGGATCCGCCATCTAGTGACACTAGGCCAACGACATTCTCTGCCACAACAATCGGCGGTCGACAACTCATTTCGTCCATGACGCGAAGCCACTGCCAAACCAAACCACTTCGATTACTGGAAATACCCTTCATGTTCCCAGCAAGAGACAAGTCCTGACAAGGGAAACTGCCCCAAGAAAGTCGTGCGACTGGCAAATCAAGGCCTCTGACATTCTCAATAGCTCCAAGACTGAAGTTACGCTCGCTGTGGTTCGCACAGTAGACCGCAGCCTTCTTCTTACAAATGTCGTTTGCCCAAACTGGAGTGAAATACGCCTTCAACCCCTCAGATACAAGGCCACTACCCGCAAAAAAATCGAGAAACGGTGGTAGGCTACGTGTTTCGTTCATCAATGACCGCCAGTTAATTCTTCACTGCCCCTCCAAGCTAACTATCGGGGACAGTTATTACAATCACATATTACAGACAGGTGAATTGAGTGTCAAGTTCGCATTCAAGGGATGAACCTGATGCAACGCCTCTTGTCCCCGTAGGTTCTGATGGGTCTCGCTCAAGCCCACTTCATCCCATCCCCGCTACATACTCCCCCAACACCTCATCCACATCCGTCAGTCGATCCACTTTGAACAGCTTTGGGCGTAGCGTAGCAGCGCCGGGGAAGCCTTTGACGTACCAACCCAAATAGCGACGCATCATCTTCATGCCGCGCTCTTCCCCGTACTCCTCAACCATTAATCGCGCGTGGCGTTTCGCCGTTTCGATGCGTTCGGCAAGAGTGGGTTCATCGACCAGTTCGCCGGTCTCGAGATAGTGATGCATCTGTCTAAAGATGTCCGGGTTGCCCATCGCCGCTCGTCCGACCATGACAGCGTCACAGCCGGTTTCGTCAAGCATCCGTCGGGCATCGAGCGGCGTCCGCACGTCGCCGTTGCCAATCACGACGATATCCACCGCCTCTTTGAGACGTTTGATCGCCGACCAGTCGGCTTTGCCGCTGAATCCATCAGCCTTACTTCGAGCGTGAAGGGTTACGGCCGAGACCCCTTCTTCCTTGGCGATACGTCCTGCTTCCAGATAAACAGGGCTTGACCCTGCCCAGCCGGTGCGCATTTTGATGCTGACGGGAGTGGCGCCGGCTCCTTCCACCACCGCCGCGATAATCTCGCGGGTCAACCCCAAATCCTTCAGCGCCGCCGCGCCGCCGTTCTTGTTGACCACTTTCCTGACCGGACAGCCGAAGTTGATGTCGACCATGTCCGGGCCGAACTCATCCACAGTGATCTGTGCAGCTCGTCGCATGCTTTCAGGATTGGCGCCAAATAGCTGTATCCCAAGCGGCTGTTCGTCTTGTTTGAAGGCCATCATAGATCGGGTTTTACCTTGATTGCGGATCAGACCCTCCGATGAAATCATCTCCGTGAAAGTCATGGCAGCGCCTGCTTTCAACGCCATCACCCGGAAAGGCCGGTTGGAAATGCCCGCCAGCGGCGCACAGACAACCCGACCGGCCAACTTCAGATTTCCGATTCTCATGCCGACAATATAAGCATGCCTTCGGCCCACGACAAGCTCGTGTGCCGATACTGACATGGGATGGCCAAGGCTGGTATAGAGTTACGCGCAGAAAAAAGAGGTTCGGTCCACATACGAAAGGGTTTCCCCATGCCGGAGATTACTGTTAAGTACGAGGACAAAGTCATCGAGCGGATCGTCACGGAGAAGAAGCGTATCTCCATCGGTCGCGGTAACGAAAACGATATTGTTCTGGAAAACCGCGGTGTCTCGCGCAAACACGCCATGATCGAGTTTAACGACAAGGCCGCCGTCCTCATCGACAACGAGTCGCTCAACGGCACTTTCGTGAATAGTCGCAAGGTATCCGAAGAGGTGCTACGCGATCAGGACGTCATCACGATCGGCAAGTACTCACTGGTCTACAATACCGAGACCACGAACGAGGGTGGCGAGGCAGCCAACTTCGACGGCACTATGGTGCTCAACACCAAGCAACAGAAGAAGCTGCTGGAAACCGACCGGATGGAACGACAAATCGTCGAGAAGTACGGCGGTTCTGTCCTGCTCGGTATGGAGAACGCCGACTTTGCCGAGCACCGCCTGGATCGTGAAGTTTCAACCATCGGTAAAGCCAAGTTCGTGCATATAAGGGCCAAGGGCTTTTGGCTGTCGGGCATTCAGGCCAAGATCGTCCAGGAGGACCAGATCTTCTCGCTGGTTAACCTCGGCAAATCAGGTAAGGTCAAAGTCAATGGCGACGTAACGAGCCAGTGTGTTCTAAAGAACGGTGATCTGATCACGGTCGGCAAGACCACTTTCAAATTCGTCGAAGGCAAGAACTGATGAAGTATGGGTTGATCTCCGATATCCACGCCAACCTGGAAGCACTCATTGCCGTTCTGAGTGATTTGGAGAAACAGAGGGTTGACAGCATCCACTGTCTAGGTGACGTGGTCGGCTACGGGGCCGATCCCGAGGCCTGTTTGAAACTGATCCAGCAGACCTGTGACACCAAGCTCATCGGCAACCACGAGTATGCGGCGCTTGGTCTGCAGTCAGTGGAACAATTCAACGAGGCTGCCAAGGCTGCTGCTGAATGGACACAGCAGACACTCACTGAAGACGCTGTAGCCATTATGGCCGATTTCAATCTTGACCGCGCCCTCGATGATATGTACCTGGTACACGCTTCACCGTTCGAGCCGGACCGATGGCACTACGTCTTTGCCGCTGAAGACGCCATCCGTGGATTCGGGCAGATGAAGCAGGATCTCGGTTTCTTTGGACATTCACATATTCCCATGATCCTGAGGGAAAGGCCGGACAGCCTGCCCCACGTGCGGACCGGGCACACTTTCGTCGCCGATCCGGAAGGCCGCTATTTGATCAACGTGGGCTCGGTCGGACAGCCGCGTGACAATGACCCGCGTGCCTGCTACGTCGTCTATGAGTCCGACGAGCGAGACGTAGAATTTCATCGTGTCGAGTATGACATTGCGACCGCTCAACGCAAGATGAGTAAAGCCAGTCTGCCGGAAACATTGATTAGCCGTCTGTCGGCAGGAATCTGAGAAGGGTAGAACATGAGCAAGTATTCTTCATACGTGCTTTTTCTTCTGATCTCCGTTTTTGTGGTGATCCTGTACGTTAACGATTTCGGTCCGCTGCAAAGCCTGCAGCAAACGATGACCGATCAGTTTGTCGCCATGACCACCCCCGAGGGCAACCGGCCCAATGTTGTCATTGTGGCCATCGACGGCCGAACTCAGGATAAGTACGGGTCCTGGCCGTGGAATCGCGACTTGGCCGCCGATCTGCTCGCCGCTGCGGCCTCCGGCGAACCGAAAGTCATCCTGGCCGACTTCGATCTCAGCGAAAACGCCTATCAGGATTCCGCAGGCTTTACCGCCGTTTTTGCCGGGCAGCTTTCGTGGATGGAGAACGTCATCTTACCATACGACATCGCCCTGGCCACCTATCGCAGCAGCAAGACCAATAACCCGGATCACCTGTTCAATTACTCCCTGGCCGTCGACAATCCGTTGGGTTTGATGGATGAGGACGCCAGCCTCCAGGTCAGAAAAGTGTTCTTACCGGCTGAGAAACTACTGGAACACGACCCTTACCTTGGCTTCAATTACACGATGCCGGATGAAGATCGAGTGCTGAGACATCAACCGTTGGTAATGAACTATGAAGGCTACTACTACCCATCAATGTCGCTACTTGCGGCTGCAATCTTTCTGGGAGTATCGACTGACGACGTCAAGGTCATCGAGAAAGAAGTGATCCATGTCGGTAGTCAATGTGTAATCCCGATCAATAACACGAGCGCCGGTTTTATCCGACACTATTCCGCCGCCACCTTCAAGCGGTATTCGGCCGCGGAGGTTCTGGAGGACGGCTTTGATTTCAGTGCGCTCAAGAACAAGGTCGTTCTGGTGGCGGTGGACGATCCGTCCATAACTGAGGCTTTCCGTACGCCGATCGAAGAAGCCACACCCAAGTACCTCGTTACGGCCGGCGTGATTGAGAACATCATCAATGAGAACCTGCTGGACGTAAAGGATGAACGTACCGGCTTGAATATGATTCTCCTGTTTTTCCTGGGCGCAATTTGCGCTTTCGTTCTGCCCCAGGTTTCACTGTTGTATCGCATCGTCATCCTGGTCGGCGGTTTGGTACTGGTGGGCAATGTCAACTACTTCATGATTAGTTCCTTCAATGTAGCACCAACGACAGTCTATTTCGGCCTGGAGTTGATCCTGTTCATGTTTGCCGCCGCCATGCTTGAGTCCAGCTTGCTGGCCGGCACTGCCGAAACAAGTGGTGCTAAAGCTTTCGGACCAAGAACTAAAGCCACCTCCAGACCCGCCAGGGGTCAACCAGCACCGGTTACACCGATCCCCGTTCGTGAAATCGTGGCCGGCAGCAATGATCCGAATAGTCAAGAGACTGCTGTCCTCAGTATGGATGACAGCCTTCCGGGTGTCACTGATCACCAAGCTATCGATATCGATAACTCGGCCGACCAGACGACAGTCACGTCAGCCGATGGTGTCCAGCCGTCGGCACACGATTCCCTGGAGCGCACCATAGACGGCGACATCTCATTGGACGCCGACGCTGGTCCGGAAATCATCTCGCCCGAGCCGACTGAGTCAGGTTCCGAGAAGGCGCCAGCGACGTCATCGTCCAGCGCTGGTGAGGCTCCGGTGTCGCCTGATGATTCCGGGATATTCGACGCACCGTTAGAATCCGCGCTACTTCCGCAGCAAAGCGAACTCAAGAACCTCGGTCGTTATCAGATCACCGGTATCCTCGGCAAGGGCGCCATGGGCACAGTATACCGCGGTGTCGATCCGGCTATCAACCGACCGGTGGCGCTCAAGACGATCCGGCTCGACTTCGTCACCGACCCGGAGGAGATGGCCGAACTTAAAGAACGACTCCACCGGGAAGCACAGGCGGCCGGTAAACTCTCGCATCCCAACATCGTTACTATCTATGATGTAGGGAGTGAGGGCCACCTTCAGTACATCGCGATGGAATACCTCGAGGGGCGTACTCTTGAGGATATGATCAAGAAGAAGACGAAGTTCAACTACCGGATCATCGCCGAAATCATCATGCAGATCTGCTCCGCTCTTGAATACGCTCACCAGCAGGGTATTGTGCATCGAGACATCAAACCGGCCAACATCATGATTCTGAAAGACTACCGCGCCAAGGTGATGGATTACGGCATCGCCCGTGTGGAATCAAGTTCCATGACCAAGACCGGCATCGCAATGGGCACGCCCAATTACATGTCGCCGGAACAACTCAAGGGACAGGCGCCCGACCAACGGGCTGATCTGTTCAGTCTCGGCGTAGTGATGTACGAACTGCTGTTAGGACGGCGCCCGTTCAAGGGTGAGAACATAACGTCGCTGATTTACTCCATCCTACACCAGGAACCGCAGAAACCGTCGAATATCAATCCGCAGGTGCCGTTGTTGTTCGACCGCATCATCGATCGGTGCCTCAAGAAGGACCCGGCTGAACGGTACCAGAAGGCCACTGATATCATGTATGACTTGAAGGATTTCGTGGAAGCGTTTGCCGGCAAGAATTAAGACAACACAACGAGTCAGTTACAAGTAGGGTCGTTGCGAGCAGATCGCAGCGGCCTCTTTTCATCGCTGGACACCCATCATCGTTGGTGGAGCACCCTTCACAGAGTGTCACCCTGAGCGGAGTCGAAGGGTGTGTTTGTCAATTGTCGAAACCCGCCTGCGGCGATCCTTCGGATCAGGGGTTTCGACCTACCGGACTAACCCCGCCTTAAGTAGGAATGCTGAGGAAGTACAAGAAGGCCTACTCGGACGAATCCTCGTCCGTAGACAGGATATCCTCCACCAGCGACATGGCGACACCGGAGAGCATCGCCTCAACGCCGAGCTGGGTAAAATCGGATGAGATCAACTCGCGGCTCATGCCGCCATAGAGTGAACATGACGCCCCACGCTCCACAACCAGTCCGGACAACTGCTCGGGCTTCTCAGAAACGAACGTCACCTCGCCCAGTTCATCGGAGACTACATACCCGGTACAGTTGTGCAATTGCAGGTGTGAGTTGCCGGTGTACACGACCACCAGCATGCCGCGCGACTTGCCGAGCGTCACCTCGGGATATACCTGTAACACCAGAGATCGCCGGTCCTCTTCGTTGACCAGCTTGATGCGGTAATGATCGGTCTCGAAACTGACCGCCTCAGCGGCGAGTACGGCGCCGATCTTGTCGGCATCGCTTTTGTCGAAGTTAGCACTCATGGAGCAGCAACACCTGGTAAACTGTCACTCGGATTTCTTGTTGCTGTCGGAACTCGGCGGCGGATCGACTTTTGTGGTCGGTGTGCTGCTCGGCGCGTCGTCGAGAGAGCCCTTCAATTCGTCCGTCGTCTCCTTGACCGACTTTTTAAACTCACGAATCCCCTTGCCCAGCCCCGATGCGATTTCGGGCAGCCTCTTGGCGCCAAACAACAAAAGTACCGCCACAAATATCAGCAATAATTCCGGCCAACCCAAGCCAAACATGGAACACCTCTCAAACCGTCAGGCAGGCTATAAGTACCACCATCGGAAATAAACAATGACCAGCAGCACTACCAGCACCGACATGAAGTTAATCTTCAAGGTCAATCCAAAGGTAACGGAAATGGCGTAAAAATCAACCTTAAAGGTATCGCATCCGATCTCAATCGATTTGGTGAAAAGCGTCTTGGCGGCGCCCGGCGGCAGAAACGTCCCGATAATATCACCGACCAACCCTCCAAAAACCGACCCCAGAATGAGGGCAATTACAATAAACGTGACTTCGCGCTTCTTCATTTACCACCTGCCCCGGCCACCTGAACACAGGCAGCCCTTACCGACTCGAACACCTTGAGCCCATCCACCGAACCGATGATACTTTCCACTGCTCGCTCAGGATGCGGCATCATTCCCAAAACGTTGCCCTCGCGATTGACTATCCCGGCGATATTGTTCAATGACCCGTTGGGGTTGGCCTCGTCAGTGACCTCACCCGTCCGGTCGACGTAACGAAAAACCACCTGCCCATTCTCCTCCAGTTCGCGGACCTCATCGTCATGGTAGAAGTAGTTCCCTTCTCCGTGCGCGATCGGAATCTTAAGAACCTCGTGTTTGCGACAAGCGTTGGTGAACCGCCCCGTATTGTCCTCTACCCGCAGGTAGACAAACTTACAACTGAAACGAAGATGATGATTGCGCATAAGGGCGCCCGGAAGCAAGCCGCACTCGGTCAGCACCTGGAAGCCATTGCAGATACCGATAACCATCCCGCCGGAATAAGCGAACTTGACAACCTCCTCCATTATCGGCGAAAAACGCGCGATGGCGCCGGCCCTGAGGTAGTCGCCATAGGCAAACCCACCGGGCAGAATGACCAGATCAGAGCCGACCAGGTCGGTTGATTTGTGCCACAGAAACTCGACTTCCTCTTTAAGAATATGCTTTACGGCCGTGTACGAATCGTAGTCGCAGTTAGAACCGGGGAATGTGACCACGCCGACTTTCACTAAGCTTTCTCCACTACGTACTTCTCGATAACCGGATTAGCCAACAGCTTCGAACAGACTTCATCGATCTTACGATCGATATCACCGCCGCTGTCATCAATCTCCAACTCAAAGAACCGGCCGGAACGCACTGAAACGAAATCGGTATATCCCATCTGGATCAGCGCCTTGTGGATCGTAACACCCTGAGGGTCCAGAACACCGTCTTTGAGTCTTACGTAAACAACTACTTTCTTGTTGTCACTCATCCAAACCTTTCCTGTCGCTTCGACGCCTCAAGTGCTGCCGACCGGCCACGCGACCGACACTGCGGCCGAACAGCCGGAAGAACTCCCTGACTACGCCGAACAATATATAGCTGCCGCAAAATGGAAACAACAACAGTCTGGGCCGGAAAAGTATCGCCGCCGCCGCAACCAGGAGCACCACCAACTTAGTGCGGTTTTCCGGATTAGTGAAATTATCCGGGAGCGAGTCGTACCGTACTTGCGAGACCATGAGAAACGCAAACAGGATAATCATCGATACCAGAATCCGGTCAAAATGGAGCTCACCCCAAATCTCATCGCAGAAGATAATGTAAGACACCATCGCCACGGCCGCGGCCGGCACCGGTAAACCGACGAAATCCTTCTTCTCCTCCGTCTCGGCCAACAGATTGAACCGAGCCAGACGATATGATGCCGCCATAATATAGACGACAGAGACCAACCATCCCCATTTACCCAGATCACTCAACTTGATGGCATAAACCACCACAGCCGGCGCCACCCCGAATGACAGAAAATCGGCCAGGGAATCAAGCTCCACCCCAAACTGGGAAGAGCCGCCGCTCAACCGCGCCACCTTGCCGTCAAGGGCATCCAGGAACGCCGCCAGAATTATCAGCCAGCAGGCGGTAGTGATATTGCCCTCGAAAGCGGACAGAATGGCCAGAAAACCACAGACGACGTTGCCCATGGTAAAGGTGCCGGGAAAGATACCTCTATAGTTCGACATTCTTTGCCTGTTTGGAATCGAAAGAGCCGGCTTGGTCGACTGCTCCCGGCAGGAAACCGATCACAGTCGCCCCCCCTTTAACATGGTCGCCCGTGGTCACGCGAATATCAGAATCGGCCGAGACGTAAAGCTCGGCGCGCGAGCCGAACCGGATCATCCCGAAACGCGCTCCGGCCTCAACAGTGTCACCTTGCTTCAAATGACACACAATGCGACGCGCGATTATTCCCGCAATCTGCTTCACGACCAGACGATGTCCGGAGGATGTAATAATCCCGATCTCGGTGTTTTCGTTTTCATCCGATGCCTTATCAAGAAATGCCTTGAAGAACTTGCCGGGGTTGTACTTCACATATTCCACCGTACCGTCAGCCGGTATGCGGTTGACGTGTACGTCGAGGATCGACATGAAAATCGACACCTTCACAGCATCGCCACCGATGAAATCGTGGTGACCGATCTTCTCAACGCCAAGGACACGGCCATCAGCCGGGGAGATCAGCATGCCGGGCTGATCGTCAAAACTGCGCTCAGGATCACGAAAGAAAAAGATGGTGAACACCGTCAGCAGAGCGGCCAGGGCAGCCAGAGCCGCCACTATGCGGCTATCCCACCAGGTCGACAACAGCGCCAGCCCTAGCGTGCCGACCAGCCCGATGAATATGAATACCAGACCTTCGCGTGCGATCATTTTCCAAACACTCGCTTGAAAACGGCATCGACATGGCGCATGTAGTACGCCAGGTCGAAACATTCGTCGATCTCGCGTTTACTCAAGTATTTTCCAATGTCCGGATCACTCGAGACGTTTTCTTGAAACAGTCCTCGCCCGGCCACCGCGGCCATGGCATGGTGTTGAACCATGCGATAGGCTTGATCGCGCGAGCCAACCGGGCCGGTCAGCTTAAGCAGCAACCGCTGTGAGAAGACCACGCCGCCTTTATAATAAATATTCTCCAGCATCCTCTTACGGTCTACGACTAACCCGCTCAGGAGGCCGATAAACTTTTGCAGCCCATAGTCAAGGACAGTCGTCGCATCCGGCAGGATAACCCGCTCCACTGAGGAGTGCGCGATATCCCGCTCATGCCATAGCGGTACGTTCTCCATGGCCGCCAGCGAATAGCCGCGCAACAGACGCGCTATGCCGGTGATTCGCTCAGCCGTGATCGGGTTCTTTTTGTGCGGCATGGCCGATGAACCTTTCTGGCCTTTGGTGAACCCCTCAGCCATCTCACCTATCTCGGTGCGCTGCAAGTTGCGAATCTCAGTTGCGAATTTCTCCATGGATGTAGCTACCAAGGCCAGCGATGTCAGGTACTCGGCATGGCGATCTCGCTGAATCACCTGAGTCGACACCTCAGCCGGGCGCAGCTTGAGTCGACGACACACTTCCGTTTCAATCATGGGGTCGAGGTTAGCGAAATTCCCTACCGCACCCGAAATCATGCCGACCGAGATACCTTCGGTGGCTCTCTTAAACATCGCCCGCCGCCGGCTCAGTTCGGTATACCAAACGGCGAATTTCAGCCCAGCGGTGGTCGGCTCGGCGAGCACACCGTGGGTTCGTCCCATGCACAGGGTCTTCTTATGCTTAAGCGCCAGCGATCTGATCTGCTTAATCGCGGTGACGAGCTTCTTGTCGATAATAGCCGAGGCCCGTTTGAGCGTCAGCGCCAGTGCGGTATCGAGCATGTCGGACGAGGTCATGCCGAAATGGAGATACTTCGCCTCCTCCCCGACGAACTCGGAAACCGATGTCAGAAAAGCTATGACGTCGTGATCAACTTCCGCTTCAATCTCGTTGATACGATCGATATCGAAATCCGCCTTTTTCTCGATAACCTTGACCGCTTTGGCCGGAATCAGTTTATGCTTAGCCATAGCGCGGGCGGCTTCGATCTCGACCTCCAGCCAGGAGCGAAACTTGGCCTCATCACCCCACAGCGCCCCCATTTCCGGCAGTGTGTATCTTTCTATCATCAGCCCTTGGCCGCCTTCTTGTAATCGGCGAGGAATTTCGCCAAACCGATATCGGTCAACGGATGCTTGATGAGCTTGGCAATCACGTCGTAGGGCATCGTTACGATATCCGCACCCATCAGAGCGGATTCCACGACATGCATGGGGTGACGCGATGAGGCTACCAGCACCTCGGTCTCGAAATCGTAGTTGCGATAAATCGTGAGAATGCGGCTGATCAACTCCATGCCGTCCGAAGAGATATCGTCCAGGCGACCGATGAACGGCGAGACAAACATTGCCCCAGCCTTCGCTACCAGTAACGCCTGCGACGGCGAAAAAACCAGCGTGGCGTTGGTGTTAATGCCGCGTTCGGTGAGACTCTTGATGGCTTTGAGCCCTTCGAGGATAGTCGGGATTTTCACTACTATATTGTCCGCGATGGCGGCCAGTTCTTCGGCTTCTTTCAACATGCCGTCATGCTCGGTGGCCAGCACTTCAGCCGACACCGGTCCCGATACGATCTTGCAGATTTCGGCCAGCAGTTCGCGGTATGGCATTGTCTCTTTGGCGGCCAGCGAGGGGTTGGTGGTAACGCCGTCGAGCACTCCCATAGCGGCGGCGGATTTGATTTCGTCGAGATTGGCGGTATCAATAAAGAATTTCATCAGGCCTTTCCTTCGTCATATCCGACCGAAACAAGGTACAACCCGGTGGCCGGAGCAGTGAACACAACACGTTCGGCAGTAGCGTTTTTTATGATATCCCCGAAGGACTCCAAAGTCAAGTTATGCTTGTTTCTATCCGGCTCTATCGTCGCCAGGTTCACCATCGCTCCCACCAGCCCCCGCACCATGTGGTGCAGAAAGCGGTTGCCGCGGATTTCGTAGACCAACATAGTCCCCAGATCAAACCAACGTGAATACTCAATGGTGCAGAGATTGTCTTTCTTGAGCGAGCCCGTCACACAGAAGGGACTGAAGTCATGCTCACCCATGACAACCTCAGCCGCGCTTCTTAGCCGCGTGGTGTCCAATGGGCGTTCCCGGACCCAGCGCAAGTGACGATTGATCGCCGATCTTTGACGTCCGATCAGATAACGGTACCTCTTATGACGGGCGGAGAACCGAGCGTGGAAATCCGGCGCCACCTCCTCAGCCTGCAGTATGACAATGTCCTCATCGAGATAGTGGTTGAGCGCCTCGCGGTACTTTGGCGGCGGCAAGTGATGGTCGATGACAAAATTAGCCACCTGGCCCAGCGCATGCACCCCGGCATCGGTACGCCCGGCGCCGATCAGGTTGACGTCGCATCCGGTTATCTTCCTGACGGCCTCGGTGATTTCCCCCTGCACCGTGCGCGTGTCGGACTGCATCTGCCAGCCGGCGTAGGCGGCGCCGTCGTACTCAATGGTCAGTTTGATGTTACGCTCAGCCATCTTATCTGGTCACCCCGAAAATCATGATCACAAACAGTCCGGCGCCAAGGCTGAACAACCATTCCCGGTAACCGAAGTGCGACCTCAGGTAGCAAGTTCGGGTACGGTCACTGCGATATCCGCGGGCTTGCATAGCCTGTGCGATTTCGTCGGCCCGCTGAATCGCGGCCACGAACACTGGAATGATGATGAAGGTGGTTTTTTTCATGCGGCTGAACAGCGAACCGGCGAAGTCGACCCCGCGAATTATCTGCGCTCGTTTCACGGCGGTGAATTCCTCGTACAGAATTGGGATGAAGCGAATCGCAATGAACAGGATCATCGATAGCTCGGACACCGGCAAACGAAGCTTTGCCAGCGGCCGCAGGAGTGAGCTGAACGCTTCGGCCAACTCCGACGGTGAGTTGGTGAGAGTCATCAAAAACGCTATTGACACAAACAGCACCAATCGCATCGAGTAGAAGGCAGCCAGATGGATTGCTTCGGCGGTAATCTCCCACCCCAAAAGATCCACCAGTACCACCGAATCCCGTCCGGAGAATACCAGATGGTAGGCCATCGTAATGAACACCAACACCAGTATCGGTCTGAAGTTGCGGACGAGGCTGCGCAGTGCGATCCCGCTTGCCAGCAGCGCCGCAAGCAGGGTCGTCATTATCACGGCATAGAACAGAATGGAATCGGTGAGCAGCGCCAGCGTAAGAACCAACATGATCGGCATCAGCTTGGATCGGGCATCCAGCCGATGCAGATAAGAGTCTAAGGGGCGATACTGCCCCAGGAGTACCGGTGCGTTTATAAACATAGTTCAGCAAATCTCGTCTGGAAGGAAATATAACCGCGCGTCGGCACCGAGTCAAACAGCTTAGAGACGTTTAGTATCGGGCCGATCAAGAAAAGTGTTCTGTCGCAATTGACAACCGGCACACTTGGCCTCACGACGCCGACGGCGAACAGCCCGCCAAATCAGGTACCCGACGGCGGCGCCAAGCATCAGACCGATGATTATCTGCTGCCACAATATACTCATCAAGACCCCACACGACTGAACAGTTGATAGACTGCCAACGAGGACAGGTAGGCTATCGTCGTCATGTATACAAATACGAAGGCCGCATAGAACCAGCGCCCGGCCTCTTGTCGGATAGTCACCAAAGTAGCCCCACACTGACAACACAGAGCAAAGAAGACCATGATTGACATGGCCACGGCCACGCTAAAGACCGGTTGACCCGTTTTCGGTCCCGACTCCCACACCGCTCGCCGCATCTTGTCGATCAGGGTGGACGATTCCTCATCAAGGTCGGAGCCAAGATTGTAGATAGTTCCCAAGGTAGCGATAATTACCTCACGCGCCGGGAACGAGGCCAGCACGGCCATTGAGATGCGCCAATCCCAACCCAGCGGCGTGAATAACGGCTCGACGGTACGTCCCATACTCGCCAGGTAAGAATCGCGCATGTAAGTGCCGGCCAGATCGTCGTCCAACTCAGCCAGTGATTGCCCATGCTGCAGATTCAGCCGACGCAGATCGTGCATTAACTGAATGGTCGATGCATCTATGTTCGACCGGTTCGTCTCGTTCTGAGAGAACCGGTCCAGAGCAGCTACTGTGGATATCTTACCGAGGGCCGTCTGGTACTCAGACACAGCCAAATGCTGACCGGCGTCGTAACCGGAAACCGACGCGGCCAGTCTGCCTTCGCCGTCGGCCAGCGCCGCCATGTACGCATCGTTCAGACCGGTTACTCGCTGAGCGTAATCGTCGCCGACCTCGCTTGAATGTGGATAGTAGCTGAGCGCCCAGACAATAATCGTAATCGCGAAAATCACCGTGCCTGCCCGGATTGTAAACAACCTGGCCCGGTGAAAGACCCGGATAACTACCGAACTGAGGGTAGGCACCTTGTACGACGGCATCTCCATCATGAACGTCCCACGCTGGGTTTTCAACAGCGTCTTCTGGAGCACAAAGGACACAATGACCGCGACTATGAGACCAAGCAGGTATAACATAGTCAGGACCAGCCCCTGCAAGTTGAAGAGACCGAAATAAGTTACGCTGGGAACAAAAGCGGCAATCATGATAGCGTACACCGGCAGGCGGGCCGAACAGGTCATCAACGGCGCCACCATAATCGTGATCAGTCGGAGCTTTCGATCTTCTATCGTGCGCGTAGCCATGATCCCCGGCACGGCACAGGCGAACGACGACAACATCGGGATGAAACTCTTCCCCGACAGACCGCACCAGCGAAACATGCGATCAACCAGAAAGGCTGCCCGCGACATGTAACCGGAATCCTCCAGCAGAGCAATAAACAGAAACAGAATGATTATCTGAGGCAGAAATATCAACACCGACCCGACGCCACCAACCACACCATCAGCCAACAAGGATCGTAGTGGGCCATCTGGCAATGTGCTTTTGATATAGACAGCCAGCGAGCCGAAAGTGGAATCGATCAACCCCATGAACGGCTCGGCCCAATTGAAAATCGACTGGAACACGAACGTCATTGTCACGACCAGAATGAGCGGACCCAGCACCGGATGCAGGAGCCACCGGTCGACGCGCTCGGACAGACTCTTACGGTCGCCCGACTCCCCTCCAACAACGCCGCCAAAGATCTCAGAGGCACGATCTGTAAGGTGTCTGGTTTCAGCCAGAGGCAGCGAACCGAATCGCTCTTTGATAGCCGCCCGACCCTCGCCGAGGATTCGCCGAGCATCATCGGCGCGACCTTGTCCGGCAGCGTCATCCAGGTACTGCTGCTCGGCGGGACCGTCTGAATCGTAGATGACCCGAAGGTATTCAGCACGCGTGCGGTAACCGTCGCTGAGGAATTGAGCCAGACGCTCGATCAGTCCCTCGGTAGCATCATCGTACCGGCGTGGCTCGGGATGGATCGGGCTCTCGGTCAACCGGATCGCCTCACGCTTCAACTCATCGATTCCCCGTCCTCTGTTGCCGACGACCGGCACGACAGGTAATCCGCCGAGAGCTTCGGAGAGTGCCGGGACATCGATCTTGATACCGTGTCTCTCGGCCAGGTCAATCATATTGAGCGCTACCACTACCGGTCGTCCGATCTGTAACACCTGCAAAAGAAGATACAACCCCCGACGGAGATTGGTGGCGTCTATTACACAGATCAGAACATCGGGATTCTCACCGCCCCTCACGCCGCCATAGAGCATCGAAGCGGCGATATACTCATCGGGTGAAAACGCGGCCAGCGAGTACGTCCCCGGCACATCGACCAGATCAAACCGGCGAAGGTCCTGCCTGCCCAGCGAAAACCGACCCGACACCTTCTCAACCGTGACGCCCGGATAATTGCCGACCTTTTGGTTCAGCCCCGTTATGGCATTAAATATCGTTGTCTTGCCGCTGTTGGGATTGCCGCAGATGGCGATCATTCCAACACGTGATTTTGAACTACTTTTAGCGGGATACCGCATCGATGTCGGAACCGATTTATTCGTCCACTTCGATCGCGACCAGCGACGCCTCAGCGCGACGCAACGACAAGAAACTGGCGCCGACTCTTATTTCCAGAGGATCGCGCAACGGTGCGTTCCGAAGGTATTCCAAAAGCTCTCCCGGTACTACACCCAACTCCACCAGCCTTCGCGCTACCGGACTGTCATCAACAAATCCGACCACCTTTCCTCTCTGGCCAGGTTGCATTCGGTCAAGATAGGTCATACCAGGTCACCTCGTAATTCCTCATCATTATTCTATGCTTTGCGCTCGTCATTGGCAGAGCGGGTAGCGACGTCATTCGTGCGATCATCCTGACGGCAATCCGAACAGTAGCCTTGAACCTCGATTTTGTAGCCGTCAGGTTCAAACTCGAACTCGTGAGCCGCCTCTACCAGGGCGCCCATCACACTACCCACATCAAACTCCAGAAGCTTCTTGCAGTTTCGGCAGAAAAAGTGACCATGCGGCTTCGGCGTAGTGCGATCGTATCGAGTTATACCGTCACCGATATTGACTTCCTCAGCCAGACCCAGTTGACAAATCAATTTCAGGTTGCGCCACACCGTGCTATGGCCGACTGACGGGTCCAGTTCACGCACTTTCTGGTACAACTCATCAACCGAAACATGTTTACCCAGCGAGAAGAAGCAGTCGAAAATCAACTCCCGCTGCGGGGTGCTTTTGAAGCCTTTGGTTCTGAGCAGTTCTTTCATCATTACTTCCGGTCGCCAATTGAAAACGACTTTCATTTTCAATTAACGGCAGTTTGGCTCAAAAAGTCAAGCTATTCCCGAAATAAAGTCGATATTTCTTTTTACTGTCTTAATTCGCTGTACCACAATGAAATAGCCGCCGAGAGTCGGCGGCTATCAAGGATTGATTTGTGGCGAAGTGGCTATTTCAACAGAATCATCTTCCTGGATTGGGAGTCCTCACCCCGGCTGAGTTTATAGAAGTAGATTCCGGTTGCAACCGGCTGTCCCGAGTGGCTCCGGCCATCCCACTGGACATTGTAGGTACCGGGAAGTTGGACTTTATCCACCAGCGTTACAACTTGCTGACCAAGCAGATTGAAAATCGACAAAGTTGTTCGCGGCAGTTCGTTGGAGGTTGGGCGTAAGGTATACGAGATGGTAGTTGACGGATTGAACGGATTGGGATAGTTCTGGTGCAAATCGAAGTTCATCGGCAACGCTGCGTGCGGACGACCATCGTCAACGTCCAGCGGAATGCCGCCGAACACATCCAGCACCCGCGAGAACAACTCCTGCTTGGTGTTGTATCCATTGGAAGTGAACGCATCGGACAGGTACTCAATGGGGAAGGTAAGGAAGATGGAGTTGTAAGTCGCCTCTTGCTTCGTCACGCCGCATATCTTGGTACTGTTCCCGATCTTGAACGCACTTTGGCCGGAACCTACGAGGTTCACATAGTCAATATGGACATCGGGCGGGACTGTACCATAGCGATACCTGGTCCCATCCCCCAATTGACTGCCTGCGACACCTTGGAATACGTACCACAACGTATCCCCGGCCAAGTTGGCGCCGAGGTAGTCGTTCATAAAACCGACGTCCAGATCGTTGAGCGACTTGGCGCCCGAGTTCGACGACAGCAACAGGTTACCGCCGGCATCAAGGTACTCCTTCATCGCAGCTACATCAGCGGCAGTGAAGACGTCCTCGGCCAACTCACCGGTGTGCCAGAAAACCATGCGGTACTTCTTCAGTTCGTCGCCGGTTGGAGAGCTTTCGGTCTGTTTGTGCCAAACCGCATACGGGATCCTTTCAGCGTGCATCGCATCGATATAGACCTGTTCGTAGTCCATGCCACGATCGTCATCGACAATCAAGACCTGCGGCGGTCCCAGTCTGAGCTCAAGACCAAAGGTTCGTGACAGTACGCTATCGTACGGTATGGAAGGTATGGAATCACAGGTGACGGTCAGATAGAGTGAATCGATAGCCGGCACGAAGCTGGACGCCAGGGTGAACTCGATCGCAGTCAGATTGCTCTGCTCAGTTTCGTCAAATACCGAAGCCAACAACACCTGGTTGGTGATGAAAGTCACGGCGGGGTTGTCACCCGAGAAGCTGACAGTGGCATTGAAGGAAGTCCGCATCACGTTCTTCATGGTACAGTAGAGTTTGATCGTCTCTCCCGGTTCGAGTATGCCGTCACCATCCCCACCCGGCGGAGAATCGTCGAAGATGATGGAGTCATGGTCGGCCAGAAGCGGCCATGGCCGCGACCAGTCTTCGTCGAGGTCGGCGGTCATAATGGAGTCGGAGTCGGAGATATTCCAAATGCCGATGCGAGTGGTAGCATCATTGTTAAAAGGTCCGGGGATATTAGTGTGCGTGTTTGGAACGGTCAGGTCGTGGAACTCACGAGCGCCGGTGGAACCGGGCCAAACATCGCCAGCGTCCCCGTAGCTGCCGCCAAAAGCCAAATCGTTCTTACCATCCGCCTGCTCAAGAGCCACGTGGTACCAGTTGGGATCACAGTTGCTTGGTCCCGGCGCATGTCTGTCCACATGATAAATGCATAGTCCCGATGAAGGCAAACCGACATCGAATCCAACCTGCTGCCGATTCTCGACCACCCAAAACTCATAGCAACTCGAATGGTCATTTTGGAGGCGATAGGCGACCGGATTGAGCTCCGAACATGGAAACTCAGCGTTTCTGACATTCTCATCGATCTCCTGATACGTAAGGAACTCCATCTCCGCCTTGCTCCACGCCGTGAAGTGTGAGGGTGTTCGAGCATTGCCGTTGTAACTGCCGGAGGCCATTATAGACCAGTCACCGAGACCGTTTGAACCGACGGCGTAATAGATATCGTAAAGGTCGGGCAGACCCATAACATGGCCGAACTCATGACAGAACACTCCGATAGGGGAAGTATCCCCCCCAAACTCCTCGGGATTCATAGTGTAGGCCGAGATCTTGACACCATCATGCGTAATCATGGGGCTGATGTTCCCCTTATGCGACCAGATCCTATCTGCTATTCCGCCCTCTTCCGCTCCCGGACCGGCGTGGATGATTATCAGGCCATCGCAATAGCCGTCACCGTTGGCGTCGTATTTACGCCAGTTTGGTACGGAGTCTGCCACTGCCATAACAGCGTCCGCCGCCAACAGCCTTCCCCGTGACGTGCCGTAGTCATCGTTCACATACCACTGGTAGGTCCACGGCATTGTGTACGGACCGAAGATGTCCCCAGTGACAATGAAATTACCGTAGGAATTCTCCAGGTAGAAGTCGGTCATGGAGCCGGTGGGGTTGTGGTAATCGTCCGAGAACAGAACCGAGTCGAACTGATACGTCTGCGTAGCCACCGAGCCGCTGTCCATCTGATTGTCCGTAAACTGAACCAGGATGACAATGGTATAGGCCGTATCGATCCATTCATCACCCAGAGCCAGCGCCTTGCCGAATCGGTCCTTGCTGATAGGAGTGTGTAGCTCGGGGCTGTTGCCGCCGGCCGCTTTGAAAGCACGAAGGGGCGCCAGCTTTTCTTCGAGCACTCCCTCGGCCTTCCATTTTTCAACCAGATCGGGATGGGGCGCCACGGCGGATACCTGCGAGGTTAGGACCACGAAGCCAATCAGCAGAACGGTCAGCGATATTCCGAGTTTTGATTTTTCCATCGTCAACAACCTTTGCAAGTCTTTCATATTCTTAAACACCTGGATCAACTTTCCATTTGAACAATTATAATGTGAAGCGATCTATTTCAAAAGCAGCATTTTCCTCGAATGCGATGTTTCTCCGGCTTGCAGCCGATAGAAGTATACGCCGCTGGCCACACTGCCGCCGCGATCGCTGCTGCCGTCCCATTCACAGGCGTGAGTGCCGGCCGGCAGTCGAGCGCCGGCGAGTTGTTTGACCTTTTGACCGAGAGCGTTATACACTGTCAAAGAGACGTCCGTAGTTCTGGAAAGACTGAATGAAATCGTGGTGGTCGGGTTGAATGGGTTTGGGTAATTCTGATGTAGTTGGGCCGTCCCGGGCAAGGTGGCAAGCTGGTCGTCATCGACCGATGTTGCCAAATCAAAGCGCTCACGGGCGCGCTGAGCATTTTCGTACAACTCGATCTCATCATCACCAACGACGATAGCGAAAGCCACTTCACTGGAATCCCAGGCCTCTATCGCGAATGATCCCGAACTGATAAGCATCATCAGATCCCCGGTCAGGGCGGGATCGACATGGATTCCGGTGTTGGCGATCAGTTCGTATTTTTCTGCGCGGGAGAATCCTTTCTTGGCCGCACCGTTATCGATAGCCGCAAACGAATTCAGGTTCTTCAGCGACACCAGTCCGACCATAGGTCCCTCGCCGCCGGTCTGGTAGAGCATCGACGCCGCTTCATCGTAGATAACGCCGTCGCCGGCCGGGTTGAAATCGAAATCCATCAGGAAACCGAAATGCAGACCGGTCAACCACCCCGGCGTAATGTTGCGCATCTGGAATTTGACAATCAGGATGCCGCCGTCGTCGGTGTAGCTGATTGTCTCCTGCGTCAGTTCGATGGGGATAGGTATCTCCGAGCGGCTGTCGACATACCCTGCCACTCGACGCGTACTACCATCACCGTCGACGATGGGCGTACTGAGGCTCAGGGTCGGCTCGTAATCGGAGGAACGGAAATTCCCCTGGGCATCCCGGATCGAACTGGATAGCTGCAGGCTGTTTCGACCTACTATTATGCCGGCCTCATAGAGCAGGTTGTCGGAGTCATCGATCCGAAACCCCTGTCCACCGGCGGCGTAGATGGAGGATGTCCCGAATCCGAATTGAGCGAAATCGGAGACTGAGAAACTGATCCGCGAGCTATTGTGCTCAGCAATGAGACCGAGAGGAGCAACACCGACGGTGACCACCAGAGCTAAGCTGTCGAAAACCCCGCCCTCCGGGAGTCGGAGGCGGAGGCGGAAACTGATGTTTTGTCCGTGGAACAGACTGGGATCGAAACTGATTTCATAGGGGATGGCGTTGATGGCCGTGGCGCCGCCATTGCCGAAAAAGAAGGCTGCCTCAGCCGTATTGATAGTGACGCCGACATCATCGTTCTCGAGTTCGGCAACCACATCGACCACGTTGCCGGCCGGATTATTCAATATCACTTGCAGGCCAAAGGTCTCCCCTGGCCAGGCCAATCCATCGTCGGTGATCTGAGTACCGGCTATTTGGAAATCGGTGGCTGCCGGCAGCGGCAGATAACTCAGCAACCGGGAGGCATCGACCAGCCCGTGGCCGTACGTGTTGTCCTCACCGACCGGCCCAAGATCCTCGGTGGCTTGCAGCAGAGCGTACTTGATTTGTTCGACCGTCGCGTCCGGGTTATACTGACGCATCAGAGCCACCAGCCCGGCGACGTACGGAGCAGCCATCGAGGTGCCGCTCATGTACGAGTATCCGCCGTCTCTCTGTGACGACCGAACGCTGACTCCGGGAGCCATAACTTCCGGTTTAATCTCACTTTGATCACACGATGACGGCCCGCGACTGGAGAAATTCGCAACCTGTTTGTTAATATCAACGGCTCCGACCGCCAGTGCGTTTATGGGCGTTGTCGCCTGGTCAGCCGGGCTGCGCAGCGACATCGGGTCCGGTCCTTCATTGCCGGCGGCAAAGATCGTGACGATCCCGGCTGCCTCAACGACATCGATTACGCCGGTGAAGGTTTCATCGCAGGGGTTGAAGAGTCCCTTGGGCAACCCCCAGCTATTCAGAATTACATCAGGTACGTCATCGGTGGTGGCGGTGTCGCCATCGGGATTGAGCGCCCACTGAAAGGCCTCAATAATATCGGACAGGGTGGTTTGAAGCGGCCTGCCCTGGTCGATGACACCAGCCGTAATCCACTCCGCCTCGGGAGCGACTCCGAAACTGTCGGCTTCGACAGCACCGACCATCAGCCCCATCGTGTGGGTGCCGTGCCCGGCGGCATCGTATGGCAACTCGTCGGGGGCCACCCTGGAAAACCATACCGATGACAACGGCGCATGGTTACCACGCCATTTGGTTGTCAGGGCCGGGTGATCGCTCTCGACACCGGTATCGAACGAACAAACCAACCGCCCGGAACCTTTCAATCCCCGTTGCCACAAGTAGGGGACCTTCAACAAGGCCAGTTCGCTGGACACAGAAGCGACCAGGGACGGCGCCGGAGTTTCATTTACGGGGACAACATACTCCAGGGCAAGATTCTCTACTACTAACTTCACTCCGGGAAGGTCTGCGAGTTCGTGAATTGCCTGGACTGTTAGGGTGGCTGTAAAAGCCGGTACTATCCAATGGCGGGTTACCGGCGCGGATGAATTCTCATTCAGATACTGAGCTACCTGGTCGCACGACTTCAGCGACCGGTGAAGCAACTCGCCTAACAACAGTTTGATTCTCTGATCACGCCTCAGCGACGGGGCAGCCTTGAGCAGACCGAGCGAGACCGGCGGTTCAGCATTGATGAACACCACGACCGAAATCGGACTGTCGGAGGCTGTCTGTACGACCGGATTGAGCCTGTTCTGTAAACCCGGGGCCAACACATCGGCGTTAGCCACGCTACCGAAGATTGTGCTCAGAAGGGCGGCGGTGACTATTGCTATTAATGAGTGTCTCATGTTCATCCTGTCTCCTTGACCTGATCCTACCCCCTTTGAGCAAAGGTTGTGCCGCACCTATCGAGCATACAGGCGGATCAGACCCGCGCAACCGAATGCAACCGGCCATCACCGCCAGGCGTCAACAGACTGAATCACAAGGAATTATGGAGGGGTCGACGCGACCGACGCCCGAACGGGGATGGGCTCCCTGAGGTCGGCTTTTGCATAATGTGATATGGATTGCCGTTTTGGCGGATTCTTATCGCAAAGTTTTACACGCCCCCCACAAACCTAATGTCTATATTGAGCAAATGAGTTCACGGTCCGACATGCCGGTGGCAGGCCGCTGGTTCCTGCCCGCCCTGCTGATATTCGCCACGGTGATCCGGGTTCTCTACCTGCTAAATTACTCCGACCTGCCACAGTGGGACCAGTTGACCGTCGATAACTACTACCACCATCATTGGGCGGAAACTCTGGCCGGCGGGAACATTCTTGGAGACACGACGTACTTCCGGGCGCCTTTCTACATCTATGTCCTGGGCCTGGTTTACACTTTCTTCGGCGCCTCGTTGTGGGCGGCCCGATTGTTCGGCCTGGTAGTGGGACTGGCTTCGATATACTGTACTTACCGCATTGGCCGACAAGCATTCTCGCACCAAGTCGGCCTTGTGGCCGCGGCTGTTCAGAGCATCAACCCCGTCTTCCTCTATTTTGAAGCCGAGTTGCTTTTGGACGTGCTGTTCACGTTGCTTTTGCAGATATCATTGCTAACCGTCTGGCGCTGGCGGGACAATCGAAAACTGGGCACTCTCCTTTTGGCCGGACTGGTAACCGGCGTCGCCGCTATCACGCGACCGACCGCCTTAGTATGGGCTGGACTGGTATTTGCATGGTTGCTGCTCTTGTCCGGTGATGCCGTCGTCCGCCTGAAGCGGCTGGTGATGTTCGTCGTCGGTTTGGCTTTGGTGATTGGTCCTGTCTTCGTGCGCAACCTCTACGTAGCGGATGATCCGGTCTTGATAGCATCGCAGGGAGGGATCAATTTCTATATCGGCAATAATGAAATCGCCGACGGCGTCTCAGCCCGAATGCCGGAACCGATGGGTCACAACTGGCGTCTCAAACAGGTGGTACGAGCAGCCGAGGAGGCATCGGCGCGACGTCTCAAACCTGGCGAAGTTTCGGATTATTGGACATCGCAGGCATTCCAATGGATAGTGCGGAACCCCGGTACATTTGTGAAACTGTATCTCAAGAAACTGTATCTCAGCATCGGCGACCGTGAAGTGTCCAACAACCGTGACCTGGGACTATTCTCCGCCGCCATGCCGTTGCTGCGACTCAACCCCGTCTCGTTTTCGATCATACTGGCCTTCGCTGTAGTGGGCGCTCTAGTCGGATGGCGTCACGGAGGCAGCCGTGTGCGGCTGCTGATAGGGTTGATACTTACCTACCTGATGACGATGGCCTTGTTCTTTTTCAGCAGCCGCTTTCGCGTACCGGTACTGCCCTTCATGACGGTGCTGGCCGCCGTGGGGGCGATGACGGTTCTGGATTTGTTCGCCACCGATATCAAGCGAGGCGCCGGCATGATGCTGGCCATTGTTGCAGTCTGGGCGTTCTCGTGGTATCCGATGGTGAAACTTCCACCCGGTTCGCCGGCGCAGGACTTCGTTTCCAAAGGGATCCATTATTACGCAAAAGGGGACTTCCGGAGTGCGCTCGGCTACTTTCAGGCCGCTCGGATGTATGATCCTCCACCGGCAGAGACCAACCTGAACATCGGCGCTTGTTATCTGCGGCTTGGGATAGCCGATTCAGCGCTTTTCTGTCTCGAGCAAGAACGCCAACTGCACCCCGATCGACCCAAGACACACAGCAACCTGGCCTCGCTGCACCTGATCAACGGTCGCTACCCTGAAGCTGCTGTCCAGGCCGAGAAGGCCCTGGCCCTGGCCGACTGGGATGTCACCGCCAACATGATCTACCTGCGCGCCCTGGCCGGAATCGACAGCATAGCGACCGGTAGCTTCGTCACCCGGGTGGAACAAGCCACAGAGCGCACCGACAATGATCTCTACCTGCTGAACGATGCCGCCCTGCTCTTGCTTCGACGCGGCGACACTGCCCAGGCCGAATCACTGCTGCAACGAGCGTTACATTCGCGGCCTCCGCCGATCGAGACTGACGACGGCGCCTTTGACCGAAATTTCCCCAACCACTTTTTGAGGCGACGCCACGAGACAGCTCGCACCCATTATCACCTCGGTCTGTTGGCCGGCCTGTCCGGAAAGTATCATCTGGCAATCAGCCACAACCGGCAGGCAATTGCAGCCGACTCGAATCTGGTTGAGGCCTGGGTAAACCTGGCCGGTGGTTACCGGTACACCGGACAGATAGAGTCGGCGGATTCGGTGATGATCATAGCCGCCCGACGTTTCCCCACTAATGAGTTGATAAGACAGCTTACCCCTCGACTCAATCAATAAAAACGGGACCGAGTAACTCGGTCCCGTGGTATGTGCCAAACTTATGGCGACGTTCTACGACGATTACTATCTCAATCGATAATTATCGCCTCCTGCCGCCTCTTCTCGTATTCCTCGCACCGCGCATCGTAGTTGCGGCGCGCCTCAGAAAGCGATACTTTCACCGCAGCATCCGGATAACGGTTTTCAGATACCTGACCGTTACCTCCACCGAGCGTCGGATCATACAACCATTCCAGTACCGAATCGACCACCACCTGCATTGTGGCTGAGTCGATCGATAGCGGCGTAAACTTGAAATGCACCGTCTTGAACAGACTGGTGGCCAACCGATGCGCTACCGGGCGACCGTGTAAAATATGATTCCCACCCATAGGATGTGATGCCCCGTAGCAGGACTTGTACTTATAGAGGATTTCGGTACCGAACGACCGTACGCACCAATCAACTTCCGGCAGACTCGGGCAATCCTCGTTCCAGTAGGAGATCTGGCCATACAGGTCCCACTTGTAACGAGTGTGCAAATACCCCGTATCGATTGCCAGATCAGGCCACTCACCCGGTTTAGTGGAAAACGTTCCGATGAAATCCTGATAAAGGCCGAGTGGTGGATTCCCACCGAGTCCCGGCACGTAACTGGCCCATCCGGTGTGACCTATGGAGTCGACGCCGAAGTAGCGCCTGTAATTGAACGGTGGTACGGTACCCGTCGGCCCCTGTGCTGTGCCTCCAGAGATAATTAAAGTGCGTCCGGTCACCCAAATGTTGATGCCGGCATCTATGGCTTTGTAGATTGTAGTCCACTGAGGGTCCAGTGGGACACCCAGCACATCATCATAGAGGATTATCACTTTGTGTTTCAAGAGTTCAGAGATCGGCGCCCCTGGGTCCAGACGACTGTTAGTCATACAGATAAAGTCGGCGCTGACTCCTATGTCTGCCAGATAACCCTCGGTGATGGCGTTGGTATCAAAGACGATTTCTCGACCGGTGTTGGCCGCCCAGGCGTCGATGGTTGTCTTCCAGTAGGCCTTGACGGTGTCACGCTTGATGGGATCATTCAAGCCTGCCGGCAAAATTTTGCTAAAGTCAAGGACGACAATATCGCGCTCGTAGCGGGGATTGATGACGGGGAATTCCAAAAAGTACGGCACCAAGTCGGGAACCAGAGCATCGTCACGTGATCTAAGCCAGAACACGAACGACATCTGAACCGTCGTATCGGAGTGAAAGCCCTCAAATACGTTCCACAAGGTATCAGCCTCGTTGCTGACCCAGCCTTCGGATTGCTGGATTTTGTTATACGGTGAGGCAAGGAAGTCCGGATCGTCGACTCTCATGTACGGTTCCGTAGCGCCAAAAGGCGTATCGAAAGTGGAATCAATCACGATCAGAGTATCACATTCCTCTTCGAGACCGCCATCAACAAAGAAAGTATCGCACCGGATCACCGTGTCACCAACTCGATATATACTCCCGTCGTTAGTGACATAAACACACGTCATAAAGGAATCTCGGATGACCTGCATTTCCTCAGTGAAGTACGGACCGTAGAGTCGCCAGTCGAATTCAAACGGTGGCGGATCACTAGGGTAGTCAATCGGATCATCGCCTTGCCAGCGCAACTTGACACCAGTGATAATCCCACCCGGATTTATCGAATTCACAAACGGTGTATCAGTGGGCCAGAAACCGGAGACAAATGAGGTCGGCGGATGGTCGTTGCGAGAGAACAGCCGGTAAATGATATCGGAACCGAGCCCTTCCTCATCATACGCCTGCAGGAAGACGTATTGATCCACGTACGTTAGTACCGGATCAGTGAGATCAGCCGACATTGAGACGATATTCGACGTCATCGGGTCCGGCCCCTTCGGGTCGACATCAAGCCTGATCCAAGCACTGTTTGGAACCGTCGAGATGTAATCCATCGGGTCTAGTCCACCCAAACCACCCGCCGTAACCACATGGTAACGGAAATAGGCGATCAACCCGTCGCGGTCGGTGCCGACCCAGTGAACCTCCGGGTTACGTGAAAACCTGTGTCCTTCGGGTGGGATATTGACAAAGTAGACGACTGGTTTCTCGTTTGCGGTAACCTCGCCGTCCAATCGTTTTGTACACCCGACAGTGAGTACTACCGACACTATGAGCACTGCGGCCAACGCCAGCAGCACTGCTGCTATTCTTGCTTTGTTGATTTGATTCCTCATAATTATCTGGTACTCTCTGTCTAAAACGCAAAGGCCATACTGAAACGGTGAACCTGCGTCAGGATTCCGAAATCCTGGAAGGCGTAATCGATACGAATCTCACTCTCTTCTCCAAACGGCAAGGCAAGACCGCCGCCGGCCGTGAAGCCGTCTTCGTCATAGTTGAAGCGGCGCCCCGCGCGCAGTGAGAAACGGTCCCGAAAGGTATATTCCAGACCGGTGTTGTACTTCTCGAGGTTGTCCGAGGGGTGGGAGCCCTCGGCCGCGAAGGTCACCAGGTGATCCGCCTGTTCAACCAGGTTGATGCAACCACCAAACCTGAAGTTGATCGGTAACGGATAGGACTGGCTGATCATAGTCATATCCGGCCCGAAATTACTGATCATCATAGCGATTCTGAAGCCGCGGTGGCCGGTGTCGTACATAGTGCCGACATCAGCACACCAACCGCTGGCGCTGTAGTCGTGAACGAATTGACCGACAAACTTGACCGTGAAACCCACCGAAAACCGGTCGGTCAGATACCGGCCATAGCTGACACCCATAGCGAAGTCGTTCCATCCGAAAGTCCGCCCGGTACCCTCTTGTTGGCCCTTGCTCCAAGTGCGTTCGATCATTTCACCGGAGGACAAGCCGTACGCGCTTATCCCCAGGACACCGCCGATTGATTCCAGCGGCAGACCAATAGCACCGAAACCGTAGCCGACATCGGCCGGCATGTCGATGTAAGTGAATGCCACCTCACGGCCATAGAGCGAGGTAAGACCGGCCGGGTTGTAGTATACCGCCATGATGTCGTCCGTGACCGCTGTAAAGGCCTCCGCCATACCCATCGCCCGCGCCGAGACGCCAAGCTCCAGGAACTGGGCGCCGGTAGTGCCTACTTTGGCCTGAGCCAAGGCGTTGTGAGGCATCCAGGCGACGCCAATACAAAGCAATACCAGTCCGAGAAGCGCTGTTCTTAAATACCTGGGCGGTCTCAGTGGCAGCGATCTATTGTGTTTCAGAAGCATTTCATCCTCATCTATTGTGTCATTCATATCTATTCTTCACATTGAGCTGCTTACAGGTTCACCTCAAGTCCCAGGCGGATCTGCCGACCGTAATCCCAGTTGTATGGGTTTAGGTCGTAGGGCGTGCCTCCCTTGATGACCTGACTCTGATTCTGCCGGGTATCAGGTCGACCAGTTTTGTTGTAAACTGTATTGACATTGCGGCTGTCAAAGATATTCTCTACCCACATAATCACACTGTAATCGATCCCGATGAACTCGAAATCCTTGGCGAAACGGACGTCGATATTGAAAATACCCGGCTTGCGCATCGAGTTGGTTTGGATGTCCTCACCGGTTGTCAACGTCAGGTTCGGGTACGACCGGTCAGGAGTAAAAGGACGCCCACTCTCGATTATACAATTGAGAGCCAGCGTCCAGCCGTTGGGGATGGGCAAACCGAACAGGCGGGGTTTGACCGTCCTGGGTACAAACACCTGAATATTGCCACTAATACGGTGCCGAATATCGTTATTGAGCGCCGACTCGGAGAGAGGCTCACGTGAGAGTTCGAAGTCGCTCATGTAGTTCTGGTTAGTCTGCGACGCCTTGCCGAAAGCAAAAGCATAGGTGTAACTCAACTGACCATTGACATAACCGCCGCCTCGCTTTTCGAGAGTGAATTCAAAGCCACGGCTGCGGCCATAGTCACTGTTCTGATACTGCTGACGCGTCAAACCACCAACCCGAACCTGCGCAGAGTTAATCTTATCAAATTCGTCCTTGAAATAGCCCTGGGCATCCAGCGAATAGTTCTCAGACATCGCGTACTTGACACCAAACGAATACTGAATGGTCTTTTGATAATCGAGGTTATAGTTACCGATCACAACGTTCTGAGCCACCGAGGAAGTATTCCGACGGTACATCCGCTCAAGTAAAGGAAGCTGGAAGAAGTGCCCGTAGTTGAAGTGGATTTTGGCCTTGTCGGAGATCGGATAGGAGAAACCAATACGCGGTGAGAACTTTTGACGGTCACCCAAGATCACACCGGAGCCCAGATCATCCTGCTTGGCCACTTCCACCAAACCATAGCGATCCTGCAGGAAGAAATCCCACCGGAAACCCAGCGACGCGATCATCGATCCGTACTCCAGCTTATCGCGGAAGTACACCGTACCCTGGTACGGCTCATAATGGAACATATCCCGGAAAGAGCCGCGCCCCGGGTACGGCCCACCGTCGTCGCGTCCACTGTAAGGATAGTATGGCTTTTCGATTTCTTCGTAGTCGTATTCGTTGGCCTGCATCGCAACACCACCCTTGAGCTCGTGAGAGCCCAACTGCCAGAACACCTTGGCCTCCAACCGATAGGTGTTCGTGTTGTGATAGTGCCACATTGCTGTCTCGTCGTAATTGCCCGGGTTCAGGAAATTCGAAGAACCACCGTAATCATAGCGACCGTTGCCGTTCACATCGGTAAACGGTTCGCCTTGATCGTAACGCTCATTAGGAGGGTTGTAGATACCGTCGCCGTTCCGGTCGATGTACGGAATACGCGGCTCCCAGCGATCCAGCGGACCGTCGTGCTTACCATTGTCGTTGAGGTCCTGGTTATCATCACCGACCGACATGATAAACAGGTCGATGCCGGGATCATAGATGTTGTTGCCGTTAATATCGTTGAAATCCTCACCTACGATCGAATCACCATCAATGTACGGCTCGGGCAGACGGTTGTTGATGTAGCTGATACGATCATCGTCGAGCAACCCATTACCGTTCTTATCCCTGAGGAAATCTCCCTGGTCCCAAACACCGTTCCCATTCAGGTCGATAAACGGCTCACCCTCAAGGTTGTCGATAATACCGTTGTCATTGAAACGGAAATCAGATGGAAAGGCGAAACCGCCCTGCTGGTTGATTTCCCAGAGCGACTCCTCACCGAAAGTATAGGCGGGACCGGTGAAATCGAATCCGTAGATAGCCGTGTCCGGGAACAGGTTGATGATCGGCTCCGGGGCATCATAAACACCATTGTGGTTACGATCATCAAAGTCCTCCCACTCCGAGTTCAGACGGAATTCATCGGGGTCCAGTCCATGCCCCGGATTGTTGGGATCACCCGGCTTACGGGTCACGCTGTTCTTCGAATAGGACAGAACCGCCTCGTAGCTAATGTTACGGGAGACAGACTGCGAAACCTCCAGCGACAATATCTCCCAGCGATTCGACTGCACCGGTGCAGTGTTAGGTGAGTAACGATAGTTCCAATTGAAATGAGTCCACCGCGTCTGAGTGTTCCTGTACGAAAGGATAAACCTCAAATTCTGCAAGGGGCGGAACCTGAGGTTGCTCACATAGGAGTACTTGTTGTTCTTACGCTCCGGAATGTCAAACCCAAGAAGGTTGAACGATCCGTAGTTCCGACGAGTTATCGGCGTGTCGTAAGATTCGTATTGATGGATACCGTCATCCTTGTCCACCTCACCGTAGAAGTAGTACGTAAGCTCCTTATCCTCCATATAGCTCAAACCCAAAGCCGGAAGAATCTTGTTCTTGAAAATCGGGTCCGGACCGCTTACGGAAAATCGCACGTAATCGTGGTTACGTGAATACTTGTTAAGGGACTTGTCGCCGAAATCATCGGTGATGAACTGCATGTTAATCCGGGTGTTGTCTCTCGATCCGGTTTGCGTAGTGATCCTGACGATACCGGAAAGGGCGTTGCCGTACTCCGGATCAAACCCGTCCTTAATCACCGTGAACTCCTGAATCGAACCGGAAACCAACGAAAGATTGGCGCCCATCTCTCCCAGACCACCCAGCGGATCGCCGATCGGCACACCATCAACGATGTACGCAACCTCACCGGCGCGACCACCTCGGATGAATATCTCACCGGAGGCGTTGGTGACCACACCGGCCACCTGCGTCAGCAACTCATCCACCGAAGTGACCGGCTGAGACATAATCTGTTCTTTGGAGATGGTGACCTGGTTGGAGGTCTGGAATTTCTCGATAATGTCCCGTTCACCTCTGACAGTGATGGTTTTGTCTAACTCAGCGATCTTCTTCTCCAGCGCCTGGGTCACCTCAACAGTCAGATCAGACTTGACTTCGACATCGGTGACCTCCAAAGTGTTGTACTTGAGGTGCGTGATGCGCACGGTGTACTTGCCCGGCTCCATGCGGCGGATAATAAACTTGCCATCGAAGTCGGTCATTGCACCGACCCCCTCAAGGCCGACAACCATGACCGATGCACCGGGAATCAACTCGCCGGTTTCCTTGTCAGTGATAGTCCCCTTAATCTGTCCCACAGCCGCTGCGTAAAGGTTCACTGGCCCGATCGCTATTGCCAGCACCAGGACCACGAACGAAATCAAAAACTTCCTGGGCCCGAAAGGCATTACCATTCCTCCTACGATATATGCAGAGACGACTCTACTTGTTTCCCAACCAATAATATCAGATTCCAAGCCGACCCTGTGCAGTGAGAGAATCGAACGATTCAGTCCTGATCCGTTACCTACCGGTCCGCCTGAACTCTCCAAACTCTAAGGATTCCCGGGGCATCTTGTCCATACCGGAATCCGCTTTCAAGCAACTATAATAGCTCATCGACGGCGGCAAAGTCAAGCGGTTTTTGCCGCCAACCGTTGCCTGCCGCAATGTCTTGCGCCACACCCATAGACTCCCGAAAGTAGTCAACTGTTTAATAAAATCCTCTGCCTAAGAGCTGTTTCACTAACCAACCTGGCTCGGCCTTCCAACTCGGCCGACTCCTGAAGGTCGAACTCACCCCGCCGCAGATCAATGCCGAGATGGCGACCAAGCACATTGGGGAAGATATCACACGCCAGTTCCCAACGCGGGCCGCTAAGCGGCTGCAAACAAACCGATTGCGAGAGGCCGTCAACCGCCGGGTAGTAGAGCGCCGGATGCTGCGCCACGCCGTCAAGTTTGATCGATCCGTGCTGCAAGATGGTATCCTCAATTCGGCGCGCCGCCGAAGCCACAATCTTCCCGCCTTCGGCCAACACCTCATAACGTGAAACCGACGCAAAGCAGGCCGCCTTGTGGAAAAAATCAGAACACGAATTACTCTCAGCCGAACGGCGACAGTAGCCTGCGTCTTTGCCCATGACTCTCACGAATTCGGCCAGAGCCTCAGCCACGGCGCGGTAGAAACTCGACCTACCCGTCGCCCATTCGTAACCATGCCACCCGGAGAGATTGACGGCAATGCTGTAGGTTAGCTCAGAGCAGTCATGATAGAGAGCACGCCCGCCGGTTACGCGACGTATCACCGGCGTACCGTTCAGTTGGGAAGAATCGAAGGCACGCTCCATGTCCTGATTGACTCCGAAAGTGATCGCTCCCTCAGCCCAACTGTACAAGCGAACGAACAACGACCCCGGGGCATTGCGCGCCCGATCAAACAACCACTCATCGACGGCCATGTTGTAATGCGGGTCACACGCGAACTGACGATAGAAGAGCAGCCTGGACATGGCAACATATTACACATGATCGGGGCACAACGCAAGCCCGGCTCAGCCGAATGCGAGTCTGATTAACCCTTAGTAGGTTGTTGCACTTCGGTTGTGAAGTCAGGGTACGCAGTATCCGCCCACAGGGTACGCCACCCTTCGACTGCCAGACTGTGTCATAAAGCCGTTTCGCAGGGTCCTGATCCGCCCAGGCGGATTGTGACCCTGCGATTCGAGTTAAGGCGTTGTGGGAAAACAGACGTTTCGGCAGGATCGCAAGGATCCCGCCTCACAAAAAACTAGGTGAACGGCAGATGCCCACATCTGCCGGATGCGAACAACTTTGACTGACACGGTCTGACAGTCACTGCTGTTATGTTGAGTTCAGCCATAGACGACGGTCGGCTCTGTGATGCGGCCGGGTTGGGGAGACAGAAGAACTGGGGGCACAAAAAAAAGAGGGCGGGTAGATCGATGGTAGAGGGGGCTAGGGAGCTACCAGTGGACGATCTACCCAAGTCCTCGTCAACCGTTATTATACCAGAATCCAACCGAATGTCAACTGTTAGTTGAGAAAAAA
The DNA here is from genome assembly GCA_030605565.1 of bacterium. Classification (GTDB taxonomy): domain Bacteria; phylum Zixibacteria; class MSB-5A5; order GN15; family FEB-12; genus JAJRTA01. The sequence goes on along the minus strand of JAUWIB010000089.1, from coordinate 65,072 downwards.
ATTTGCCTGCGACTCAGTCACGTTATGTGTGTTGGTAGTAACAGATTATACTGCCGCGAACCATGACCGCCTTCAACATTGCGCTCCACACCTCACCCTGAGCGGAGGAATCATAGGTCGAAACCAAGCCTGTCTTGAGCGCAGCCGAAGGGCGGTTTCGACATCTTGTAGGTCAGGTTCCAAGGATCTCATGATCCTCTACATCCTTGGAACCTGACGCCAACAGTAGCTTGCTACCTTGCCTGTCAGGATCACAAGGATCCTGACCTACCGGATTCCGGCTTTCGCCGAAATGACACTCGCCCTGTGCGCGGTGGACGTCTGAGTCTACCGCGCCGGCATCCAAAGGCCGGCGCACAAGGACGTACGCGGACCACGAGCTTATGAGACAACCCCAGGGCGACTGCCGTTAACTGTCAGGAAGGACGTTTGAATTGGCCGAGGTCGATATCGTACTGCTTGATCTTGAGACGCAAGGTCGATTCGGGGATATTCAAGAATGCGGCAGCGTGTTTCTTGACGCCGCGTTTGGCCATCAAAGCCTTCAGGATGAAAGTCTTTTCATGGTCGGCCAGGTAGTCGTAAAGGCCAAACCGTTCGTTGAACTCAATAACATCCGGAGGCGCCGCAGCCGCCCGGCCGTCACCATTGCCTCCGTTAGCAACAGAAGACTGTTCGCCAATCTTGCTCGACAGGAGATGGGAGGTGATTTCCTCATCATCACCGGACAACAGCACCAGCTTCTTGATTTCATTGTCGAGTTCACGCACGTTACCCGGCCAATTGTAATCCACTAATGCCTTCACCACTTCCGGCGACAATCTCCTGCCCGTGGGAGCGAGGAAGTGTTCGACCAATAACAGAATATCTTCTCTACGTTCGCGCAACGGCGGCAGTCTGAAAGTCATCGCGGACAACCGATAGTACAGATCCTGTCGAAACAGACCGGCGCTCATCTGTTCTTTCAGATCCTTGTTGGTGGCCGACACGATGCGCACATCGACCTGACGCGGTGTAGTTTCACCCAGTCGAACGATTTCTTTTTCCTCAAGTATCCGCAACACCTTGGCCTGGATACTGAGCGGCATGTCGGCTATTTCGTCAAGGAAGAAGGTGCCGCCGTCGGCTTCCTCGAATAAGCCTGGCTTATCACGGTCGGCGCCCGTAAACGCCCCTTTGCGATAACCGAACAACTCCGACTCCAGAAGTGACTCCGGAAGAGCGGCACAGTTAACCGTGATGAAGCGATGGTTCTTCCGAATTGAATTGTAGTGAATGGCTCGGGCCAGTAGATCTTTGCCACAGCCGGTCTCACCCTCGATAGAAAGCGAAATGTTGGAGTCTACCACCTGCCTCACCTGGGACAGCATTCTCAGCATCTCGGGATTGCCGGTGATGATGTTCGGGAAGGCGGCTTCCTCCATCAATTGACTCTTGAGCCTTCGGTTGTCCTCTAATAGCTTATTCTTCTGGATCTCGGTCCATTTGAACGCAATGAGATCGGAAAAGCCGACCGCAAAATTCAGTTGTGTCTGATTGAACGGATTAAGACAGTTGTCCTGTGACAATCGATCGAGATAGAGATACCCAGCCGAGCCATCGCTGGTTTTGAAAGGCACAACAATAACACTGGCCACAACATCAGCTACATCCGTGAATAGTTCGTTGATGAAGGGATCGCGGCGGCAGTCCAAAAGCAAGGTGGGCCGGTCAACGGCAATCTCCTCGCCCAACAGACCGCCAAGACTACCAGTGAATCGTTTGGCCTGCCCACCCTCGAGCGGGAAGGAGGCAATCACCGGATTATCTGAAGAACCCGGCACGTAAATCAGTGCTCGTTCACCACCTGTCTTCTCCAACAAGACCGACAGGATCGCCTCCATCTGTGACGATTGGAGATCGGTCAACTCGTCCGGGCTGATCAGGTTGCCGAAAATCTTGAATTCGTTGTCGTCCGAGATCGACAGAGCCACGGCCTGCTCCGATAAAGTGCGCAAGTAGTTTGCGACCGCTTTAACCCTGGTGTTGGCGCCCAACGATGCGAACCCCTTCTCAGCCCGGCTGAGCTTGCGGAATCCAGCAGCCAACTCGCCACACTGACAGGCGAATACACCCGCCTTGAAGTTAGCTTCACTCATCCAGTAGTTGAGCTTCAACCTCCTGAATATGCGGTGGGCCTCATCAAGGGCCGCTCGTATCTTATCCTTTTCCTCAGTCTGGGCGGCCAGACAGATATCTGAAAACACCAACAGGGTACGCCCCAGTTGGTACGGGTCACCAATCCCTCTGAGAACTTCAAGCGCCAACCGGCCTTGTTCCAGGGCCGACTCGAAATCCGCCTGGACAGTGAAAACACGCGCAATCACAGCGCGCGACAGACCGATCTCCAGTCTCTCCCCCAGTTGCAGCGCTGTCTCCAGCGCTATCTGGGCGTATTTCATGGCTTCGTCGAAATTGTCGAGAGCCAACTCTACATCGGCCAACTGGCGTCCCGACTGAGATACCAGCGACGACGACGACGAAAGAGTGAGACCGTGGCGATACGCCTCGCTGAGGATCGCCTTGGCCTTGAACATGTCCCCTCTCTCGAAGGCCAACTCACCGGAGTACTCCAGATAGACAACGCGCTCATACTTCAGGTCGAGCCGGTTAACGATTTCTAACGCCGCGTCAAGACTACGTTGGGCCACCACGAACTGGCGACGGTGCACCTGAAGAAGTCCCAGCGACAGCAGATTCATTGCCTCCGAGATCTCCTCATGGTTGTCATGGCTGTATTTCACCGAGCCGCTCAGGTCCAGTTCGGCCTGAGCCCACTGCCCGGTGCGAATGCGAGTACGACCAAGGTTACCGGTCAACTGCGCCACTTTGCGCGGATTGTCGCCGGTCATAGCCAGTGCATTCTCAAGAAACCCGACGACCGCAGCGTAATCACAGCGCAAGTATGCGATACCAGCCAACTGGTTGAACGAATCCACCTGGCCATCCATTTCGTTGGCCCTTCGGTAGGCCGCTACAGCGTCACGACCCCTCATTTCGGCATTCTTCAGATCACCGAGCATTAGGTAGGCTTTAGAAAGCACTAACTGTACTCTGCCATATCGTCGATTCAGCGGGAATCCGGCCAGAATTTTGGCCGCCCGAAGCCCATCTTCTACCGCTCTCTTGTAGTTACCCTCAGAGAAGCTGCCGTCAGCAGACAGCAACAGAAACAGACCAACTTCATGCGCGCGCGGTTCAAACTCGTGCTCGCCTAGTTGGCGTAACTCGCGCGCCGAGTGTTGATACTTCCTCTGGCGAAATTGCTCTTCAATCGCCAGCAGCCGATGATCAAAACTGATCTTTGGTGAGGAAAGATTCATCGGTCTCTTAGGTGTCCCTACGCTTTGTTTTTTTCCTACGGTCGATCGCTGAACTTATCGAGCGGCTACATTGCCGCTGCTCTCTTCTACCACTACCCGCATCGAATCAGAGAACTTGTCGTCATCCCCTAGAACATACGTGATGAACTGACAGGTCCACTCAACAGCCAGGCTGGACAGCCAATCAGGGCCGAAACCGCCGTCAATCTGATCCACTTCTTCAACTGGAATAGGATCGAGACCGTCATCATCGCCGCCATATCCGTCGTTTGAGTCGTCGCCATCGACATCCCAAGGGTCACCACCACCGGACAACACGGGAGCGGAGATAAAGCATACAAAAGCGATCGAGAGCAACAAAATCGCTGCTATCGTTCTTGGGCTTTTCATTTGCCTTGCCTCCTTTTGTTTGCTCCACCCGTTTTACGACTTGGCAGAGAAACATAAGAATTCGCGTAATCTGCGCATTTAGTTCGAAAATCGCATAACTTGCCGCTTTTATGATACTACTATACTATGCGCTTGTCAAGCAGTAATTTACAGAACGCAGTTTCTGCGCCGACGGGCCCGCACTCGTAACAGGTCGCTGAAAGCTCTGAACTTCAGGCATTCCTGGAGCAGTTTCTTCCCTTCGCGGCAGGTCTCGTAGGTCAGATTCCCTGGAACCTGACAGGCAAGCCTGCTTTTCGCGCTTCGCGCGTGTCAGGAGCGCAGTCCGCCGCGGTGGACTGATCTACGATATCTCTCGTTCACTTGACACGAGATTCCCCTTAATGCCCTAGTGACGTCGTATCTTCAAGCAACTCAGCGATCTCGTCGAGCACCCTGTCAACGCTTATCTCATTCATACACTGCATGTGACTATCCCCCTTGAGGGGACAGGTATTCTTGACGCAACTGATGCAGTCCAGATGCTCAAGGAAGATCAGTCGCTTGCGTCGGGAGATCGGAGAGGTCTCGGCAGGATCATCGGCGCCGGAAAGGACTACCAGCGGCACGCCAACGGCCGCCGCCAGGTGAGCCGGTCCCGAGTCGTTGCCCAGAAAGAACCGAGCCCGGGAGACCAGTGCCAGGGTCTCGCGCAGAGTGGTCTTGCCGGCCAGATTGATCACTTCTCTGGTTCCGGCAGCGGCGGCGATCTCGTCACCGCACACTGCTTCCTCTTTTGAACCGGTCAGGATAACTTTCAGGTTGAAGCGCGTAATGATCTGTTTGATCGCCTGGATGTATTTCTGTTGACCCCACCGTCGCGAGGCCGCCACCGCCTGGAAAGCAACCACCGCATAGGCATCGCTCTCAGAAACGTCAAATCGGGCCAGCGTGGCCGTCACGCCCTCGATATCATCCTCATTGATGAACAGTTTCGGACGGACATATTCGATATCGATTCCGGCGCCACGCCTGAGCAGATTGAAATACGTCTCGCTACGGTGACTAGAACTCAGCGGCGTCGACAGCGGTAGGGGGCGCGACAGAAGCAAGCGGCGACCATCGGCAATATAACCAATCCGCTCTTTGACCCCACCTAACTTGAACCCGGCAGCGGAACCGAACGAAGGTGGCAGGATGTAACCAATGTCGAACCTGTGCCGTGCGATGATGTCCTTGATTTTCATCACGGCAATCAAGCCGTGGACGTGTTCGGTCGGTATTTTCAGCACCTGATCGATAGCCGGGTTGGACTCAAACAGGTCGGCCAGGTGTTCCGGGACCAGGACGGTTACATTGGAGCCGGGGTAGGCCTCGCGCGTTTCATTGATCATCGGCAACGCCATAATGCAGTCGCCGAGATGGTTGGGGGTGCGAATGATGATAGTGCGAGACATCAGTTCAGATACTTGCTTTCCAGATCCACTCTGGTCGTATAGTACGTTTTCAATTCCTCCAGGTAATTGTTCCTGGCCTCCAGAAAAGAAACGCGACTATCCAAAAAGGTCAACTTAGAAATCTGGCCGTCATCCATACGTTCGTGAGCTATATCCAGTTTGGTTTGGGCAATCGCTATCTTCTGCTTCAGCACATCAAGCTTGCGATAGCTGACGTTGAGCCGGTTAATCAGAGCAGCGATTTCCGCCTGCACCGATTTTTCATTCTTTTCATACTCCAGACGGGCCTGTTCGGCTGACAGTCTCGCCGCCTTGACCGCAGCGCCCGATGCGCCTCCATCCCATAGTGGATAGGTCAGATTGACCGAGACACCCCAACTGTCGGTCTCAACATCCCGACTGGCAATAGAACCCGAGCGGTTGTCATCTATCGAACCCCGATCAAGACCGTAGTTGACGCGCAACGTGCCCGTCAAACCGTGTGAACCGGCCACGTAGTCAGAAGTACGCTTCTCCTTTTCATACTCGTGCCTGGCCCTGACCAGCGGCACGCACTCTTCCCAACGAGTGAGAAAGCGCTGTTGAGCGGACTCGTCCAGGTGAACGATATTCTCCGGCACGATTGGCACGATTTCATCAGCCGGCGGCAAATCCAGGAGTGTGGCCAAATCTCGCTTCTGTTCGGCGACAGCGGATTCTTTCTCGAATTTCTCCAATTCAGCATCGAGGCGCTCGGCAGTTGACTCCAGAAGCTGCTCCTCAGACAATACACCTTCGGAGAGTTTGACCGAATCAATGCCCAACTGAAGGCTGCTCCTGTCAAGGTTGTCCTCTGACTTCTCTACTTCGACTTGACTTTGAAGCATACCGAAGTAGGCCTCAATCACATCCTTTTCGAGAGTGGCGGCATCATCGGACCGTTTCAGACGAGCGATCTGAAGTTCGTCACGTCGATTCTTCAGCAGGTACTTCGGTTCGGACGGCTTCAAAAGCGGCTGTTCGAAGACAAAATTGAAAGTGCCTCGATGTCTTTGCTCTTCAACCGTCTGAAGATAGTAGCTCAGGGAACTGTCTACTGGGTCCACCGACGATCTCAGCACCGGATATTCCCAGTCGTTGTCGACCAGGTTGGCCCGGAGAGTCAGTTCACCACCAGTGATCAGGCTTTGCTTGAGGGTAATATCGGCGTCGAAATCGAGAGCCTTGCGTTTGATCAAGTATTTCAGGTCGGTGCCCTGGGCGAAATCGTAGTCTTCGTTCACCGAGTAAGCCGGCAACCGCCCGTTGATCGAGATTTCCGGCAGGTAGAAACCGATCTTTTCCGCGAAATACAGCTGCTCGGCCACCTCAAGGTTGCCCTTAATGATGCCGCCACGACCAGTACGGTTCAAAGCTATATTGATAGCTTCGTCTAATGTCAACTGCCGCGAGGCAACCGCAGAGAATGCGAGTCCAGCCAGTATCGATCCGAATGCGACACACTTAAACAACCGATTCATATCGCCTTGCTCCTTCATATGCTTTCAACATCATCGCCGCCAAAACACTATCTGTGCGCGGTGTACGTCCTCGTGCACCGCGAAATGCAGGCTTTCAGAACGGAACCCTGCGATGCCGCCGATTCTCCCCCAACCAACCGACCCACCCTACTCATGCCTCAATGCCTCAATCGGGTCCAGTCTCGCTGCCTTGCGCGCCGGGTACAAACCGAACACTATTCCAACTGTGGTCGACACACCCACCGCCAGCACGATCGAATAAGCCGACACCACCGTCGGCCAGTCGGCGTAGTAGGATATGGTCCTGGCCAGTATCAGACCGGTGGCCAGTCCAATGACACAACCGATCATACAGATCGTCACCGCCTCGACCAGGAACTGCCGCATGATATCGTTTTGGGTGGCGCCGACCGCCCGCCTGACCCCGATCTCGCGCGTTCGCTCCAGCACCGTCGCCAGCATGATGTTCATGATACCGATGCCGCCGACCAGCAGTGAAATCCCGGCGATAGCCCCCATGACGATATTGAAAATCCGCTGCGTTTTTTGCGACTGCCTCAGTAAAGATTCCGGCACCACCACCTCGTAATCCTCCACTCCGGCATGGCGACGCTCCAATAGTCGAGCCACCAGTTTGGTGACGGTGGCAACATGCTTAAGATCGGTCACTGTTACCGTAAGCTGGTCGATTTCGGGAGTGTTGAATTTCTGATCGTCGGAAGTGCTGATGGACACATAGAAGCCGCCGCCGCCGAAGCTCTTCTGGCCGGCGAAATGGCGATTGAGTTTCTTGACAGCAGTGGTAAACGGGATGTAGACGTCCTCATTGAAGTTCTTCAATTCAAACCCCTCTACTTTACCGCGAGCGATATATTTGTCCGCCATTACTCCAACCACGGTGAAGTTGAGGTCGTCGATTCTGACAGGTTTTCCCAGTGGATTTTCAAAGGCGAACAAAGCCCGTTTGGCCTTGGCCCCCAGCACACACACCTGGGCAAAACAATCGATATCGGAATCAGTTATGAACCGACCGTACTCAACCTCGATAGATGACGATTCCACAAAGATGGGGTACGTCGACACCACCCTCACCGGCGCCTCCTCCGACCCGTAGTAAACCTTCTGGGCTGCTTCGAACCGTTGCGGCACGACATTGTCGACCAACTCGGTAAAGGACGCGATGTTTTCTCCATCAGCTAACGACAGACCTTGCGAGCGGGCCAGCCCCTGGTCGGAACTGAGTTCCTGATCCGGCGCCTTGGCATTGATGATGATATTGTTGATGCCAAGGATCGATATCTGCTCCAGCGCCTCCCGCTTGGCTCCCTCACCGATTGAGAGCATGGCGATCACCGCCCCCACGCCGAAAATCACGCCTAACATAGTGAGCGACGTCCGCATTTTGTGCTCTCGGAGAGAGTCAAACGATATTTGGGAAACGCGCGAGTACTTCATCAGAGCGGTTCACCCAGCCTCAATTCCCTTTTCGTCCGCGACGACCGCCAGCCGGCGGCTTCGACATGCGACCCTTGTTCAGTTCCGGCTCGGTCGCTTTGTCGCCGGGCAATCCCTGCTTATCCAAAGTCGGGTTCAGCAGACAGACCTCATCGCCGCCTTCCAGCCCGGAGAGAATCTCAATGGCCACATCGTTACGACGTCCTACCTCGACTTCCCGTTTCTTCTTGTTGCCAAGATAGACTACCGTCTGTCCCTCTTCCTCAAAGACTGCCTCCAGCGACACCGATACCACATCTGGAATCCGCTCAATAATAACGTCACAAGAGGCCGACATCCCCGGCTTCAGATTCTCGTCGTGATCGAGGATGGCTATTTCAACATCGAAAACATTGATCTTGGAGCCGAACTCTTTCTTGTGCGCCAGAGTGCCTTTCTTCGATACCAGGCCTGCGTATTTCTTGTCCGGCAAAGCGTCGAGTGTCACCACCACTTCCTGGCCGGAATCGACCTTAAAGGCGTCGACCTCCGACACCATGCTGTTGACGATCATCTCGGTAAGGTCCGGCAGTTTGACCAACCCCATCCCGGGCCAGGGGGAGTCTCCTTCCTGAACCTTGCTCATGCCGCTTCCCTTCCAAATCTCAAGGTAGACAACCAAACCCGGAATAGGCGCGGTGATTGTCAACTGGTCAAGTTCCTTCTGGGCCTGATCAAGGTTGTCCTGCGCCCGTTGCACTTCCACTTCGGCTTTCTCGACATCACCTTTTAACTGGTCAAGCTTAGCATCGAAATTAAGTTCGGCCAGTTCCTTTTCCATCTCCGCTTCACGGGCGATACGGGGTGCGTCATGCTTCTTCTCATCGTAATTGCGGCGTGCTTTCTCCAGATTGAGTCGGAGTTGCTTTTCCTGAATAGTGTATTCCTTCTTGGCCCGTTCCAGAGCCGATTTCTTGATCTTGAATTCGGACCGGTGATCGGTCACCTTGGCTGTCTGTTGGGAAGCGTCGAATTTTATCACCGGGTCACCCTCGGCCACGGTGGAACCTTCCGGGGCCAGCCAGGTTATCTGCAAGCCGCGGATGCGCGGGGCGCTGAGCGTGTAGGCGCGTTTGGCGTCGACCGTACCGTTGGCATTTTGGGCTATGACGAATTCGCCGTGCGTAACGAAAGTCGTGGGAATGTCGACGCCGGTAGAAAAGATGGCGTTAACACCATAGTACCCACCCAGCACGACCACGATAACGATACCGATATAGACATATTTCTTCATCCAAATCCTCGCCAAAAAATCGGTTTTGTTCTGTCGACATTCAGGCTGCTGATGGCAGCAATCGCACCCGACCGACATAACTATGTACTCTCGAAGGTACGCAAAGTTGCGCTTGGGCGCAACGGACTCAGTCGACTTTCCAGCGACGGTGCGTCCAGAGCCATTGGTCCGGATACTCGCGGATACAGTCCTCGAAGAAACGAGTATAAGCGGCTGTCATAGTGAGGATATCGCGTTCGCTGTCTCCACTCGCGGGCGGGTAGATGGGATCACCGGCCATGACCACATGGCGATTGTACCGCTCGCGTCGCATGACAAACGGCAGAATCGGCGCCTTTGCCTTGACAGCAAAGGCCGCCGGCCCTTTTGGCGTGGCCGCCGGACGTCCGAAGAAATCGACCACCACCCCGGACGGCGCGTGCTGGTCAGCGATCAACCCAATAAGGCGGTTGGCCCGAAGGGCCTTGAAAACCGGTCTCAGTGTCCGATCGATCGAAACCAGGCCGACCCCGATCTCCCGACGAAAACCGTTCAGGAGATTGTTTACTTTCTGATTGTGCTGCACGCCGGTCAGGAAGTCCATGGGATAGCCACGCGTTCCGACCCAGGCGCCGAACAGTTCAAAACTGCCGAAATGAGCCGTCACAACGATCCCCCCCTTACCTTTGTCATGCACTTCTTTCAAGTGATCCAGTCCATCCCCGACGATGATCTCTTCCAGCCCGCCCTTAATAGTCCGACCAATACGCGCAAACTCGATCAAGGTTCGTCCGGTGTTCCGAAACACATTCTTCACGATCAACGTGCGTTCAGTATCGGACAGGCTTTCACCCAGCGCGCGCACGAGGTTGTCATTCGTAATCCGTCGTCGGGAAGCCAGCGCAAAGTGCACCAGCGATCCTAACGTAGCGCCGAACGAGTCGGCCAGACCAGGCGGCATCGCCTGAGCAAGTCTGACGCCAAGCAGCGTAAACAGATATTCGATTTCATGGCTTAGCTTCGCCATGGTTCATCATCATCGGTCTGTTCCGGGTTGTCGGGGTCACCGTAGTCGAAGTCGGTCGAGTGGAGCTTCTCCTCCTCTTCCCACTGCTTATAGTACTTACGGCGCTTGCGATAGCGAAGGAATGTCGCGATGATAACTATCATCGCCAGCCCCAGCCAGAAGAACATGGTGTCCATAAAGAGCGTCATTATGTTAAAACGTTTGGTCAGGTATTCGTGGAACTCGTTTTCAAATTCCGGCATCGTAGCGCCGGTGGAAGCCAGCATGGCGGCTCTGAGGTTCTTCCCTTGCGAGAGTTCGTCAAGTAGTACCGCCAGTGATTTCCGGCCGTAGTTGTCATAGATGTACTTGACCGCCAGGTATGACTGCGCGTAGGCCACATGGGCTTTGCCCTCGCCGAAACGATTCATGTTTTCAATATCGCGAAACGACAGGAAATCCCCGAAGATCGCCGCCCGGTTCATGGCCAGATTATCAGAGAATCTCCACTCCATGGAAACAAACATAGCCATCCCCTCATGGAACCAACGCGGCGCCTCGTGAAATCCGGTCTTATGACTCACTACCAGGTGCGTGTATTCGTGGGCCAACAATTCATCAAGAGACTTGCCGAGATTGAACTTGTCCGGAGACTTGATAGCGATCAACTGCCGCTGGGAAAAAGCCGCCGCCGCACCCCAGTCGGGGAAACGTCCCCGGATCAACTTCTTGAACTGCTTAATATCCTCCACCAGGTAGATCGAAGGTCTGTAACTGAGGCTGTCGTCCAGTAGTTCGGCCAGACGGCGCCGGGTCTGGGTCAGCACCGAGTCAGCGGCGTCGATATACCGAGGATTATCGAAATAGAAGGTGAAGTGCTCTCGCTGGACAGGCTGCGGCTCGGCGGCCGATAAACTCAGACCGGTCAGAACGAGACACAAGACAACAGCGGTTCGTTTGCACAGACACATGCGCCTAATTTAGTCATTATTCCGTTTGTGGCAAGTTAGATGATGAGTGTATTCCACTCTGCAATGCAATAGAATGTATATTACCGAACAAACTTCTTGACAAATCAGGCGCAATCCCAAAAGCTGAGTATGTGAACTCAGTGATGGTCGGCAAAGGCAACAACCTGTGATGGTATCTCGACTACGAACTCTTGCGCATCTGAGGGTGTGGTGGCGAGGTACCAGAGCCTTCTTGTCACACTATCTGGGCGGCCTGTACAACCGCGTTGACGAGCATCATATTTTTCTTATGGCCAGCGGGCTGGCCTTCTCGCTGGTAGTATGCAGTATTCCGCTGGTGCTGATTGTATTCTCCGCATTGGGCATGGTGCTGCAGCAGCCGACGCTTCAGGATCAGATCGCCACCTTTATCGAACACGCCATTCCGTATGCCGACTATGCCGAGGCGGTTAAAGAAATGGTGTTTGCTCGTGTCGACGAGTTTGTCGGACACCAGCGTCTGGCCGGTGTGATCGGTGTCACCGGCTTGCTCCTGGCCGCCACCTCCCTTTTCAGCAGCATGCGCACGACTCTCAACAGAGTGTACAATATTACCCCGCACGAATCGATCCTGCTCAGCAAACTGCGCGATTTGGGACTGATTGTCCTGGTTCTGATTTATTTCCTTTTGTCCACCGCCATCATCCCCGCCATTCGACTCATGGAACGATTTACTTTCAAACACGAGACCGTGAACACTCTCGTCCAGTGGCTCCCCGAGGGTTTGGTCCTGCACCTGCTTTCGTTCCTGCTGATCTTTACCAGCTTTATGATAGTTTATTTGGCCGTTCCCCATCAGCGACCCCACTTCAAGATGATCCTGGTGAGCGCCCTCTCGGCCGCTCTGTTGTGGCAAGTGGCTCAGCAGGCGTTTGGTTATTATGTGTCGCACTTCGTGACCCTCAAGCGAATCTATGGCGCCTACGCGCTCTTTCTGGCCGTCGGATTTTGGATATACTACACGGCCATCGTGTTTATCATAGGGGCCGAAATCGGTCAACTCTACCGCGAACGGAAAGAGGAGGCATCCAGGCCGGTAGTGCCTTCGTGATTGTATAGAACACGCACGGGCGTCTGATCCGCCATCGGGTGGCTGTCTCAATCCACGCGGCAGATGTGGACATCTGCCGCGCACGATAGCAGGTCGCCCTCCGACTCCTGACAGAACAACCTCCGCAACACACAAGGTGGCAGAACCGTGTGCTATATAGCTTGCTGTGCGTCCCTTCTACAGAACTGGATTACGGCTTTCGCTAGAATGACGGAAAAGTGTATGCGTGACTCTTTGTCGAAACCCGCCGGCAGTCCTTCGGATCGGGGTTTCGATCTACCGGACATAGCTTATCCTTCGACTCCGCTCAGCGTGAGGTTTGCCGCGAAGGTGAAGTTTACCGTTCAGTGAGATGTACTTGACGCGCGGAGCGCGAAGAACAGGCTTGCCTGCCTGTTTGTCATTGCTGTTGGGAAACTTTTGGATATATTAAAAGGTTACACGTTTTAAGAGGTGGATGAGTCTGACTGATCAAATAAACCAACGACCCGAAGCGCCTAAAGAAACCGACGCTCCCGGTGTCTTCCAGTTGCAATCGACCTTCGCCCCAAAAGGGGACCAGCCGCAGGCGATTGCCGAATTGGTCGAGGGACTGCGCTCTGACCGCAAACATCAGACGCTGCTGGGTGTCACCGGTTCCGGCAAAACGTTCACCATTGCCAACGTCATCCAGCGGTGGGGCCGCAAGGCGCTGGTGCTGTCGCACAACAAGACCCTGGCGGCGCAATTGTTCGGTGAACTCAAGGCCTTCTTCCCCAACAACGCCGTCGAGTTTTTCATCAGCTACTACGACTACTATCAGCCGGAAGCATACCTCCCGACCACCGACACCTTTATCGAGAAGGACACGGCGGTCAACGAAGATATCGACAGGTTGCGCCTGCGCGCCACGGCCTCGCTGCTGGATCGCGACGACGTCATTATCGTGGCCTCCGTTTCGTGCATCTATGGTCTCGGCTCGCCGGAGGAATACAAGCGGCAGTTCATGCTTCTGGATGTCGGTGAGGAACGGGACCGTGACGAGGTGATTCGTAAACTGATCGACATTCATTACAATCGCAACGATATCGATTTCAGTCGCGGCAATTTCAGGGTGCGCGGCGACACTATCGAGTTGATCCCCGCCTACCACGAGAACGCGTACCGCATTGAGTTCTTCGGTGACGAGATCGAGCGCATCAGTGAGATCAATCCGTTGACCGGCGAAATCCTGTCCGACCGCAGAAAGCTGGCGGTCTACCCTGCGAAACACTTTATCACCAGTCGACCACAACTCAACGTTGCGATCAAATTGATCGAAGAAGAACTGGCCGTGCGTCTTGAGGAATTTCGCGCCAACAACTCGCTTCTGGAAGCACAGCGGCTGGAGATGCGAACGAAGTACGACCTGGAGATGCTGCGTGAATTAGGCTATTGCACGGGGATCGAAAACTACTCGCGGCATCTCACCAATCGGAAGGAGGGTGAGCGGCCGTTTACGCTGATCGATTTTCTCGGCGATGACTTCCTAACCATAATCGACGAGTCACATCAGACTATCCCACAAGTCAGAGGGATGTATCATGGTGACCGCAGCCGCAAGGAAGTGCTGGTGGCGCATGGGTTCCGGTTGCCATCGGCTTTGGACAATCGGCCGCTGTATTTCGAGGAGTTCGAGAACCTGATCAAGCACCGCATTTTCGTCTCAGCCACGCCCGCCGATTATGAACTGGAGAAATGTGAAGGCGTCATCGTCGAACAGGTGATCCGACCGACCGGGCTGTTGGACCCGATTGTCACTGTCAAGCCGCTGGGGACACAGGTCGACGATCTTCTGGAGCAGATCAAGCTGCGCCGGGCCAAAGGTGAACGGGTGTTGGTGACCACGCTGACCAAGCGCATGTCCGAGGAACTGACCGATTATGTCAGCAAAGCCGGGGTGCGCGTGCGATACCTGCATAGCGAGATCGCTTCCATAGACCGCACCGAGATCATTCGGGACCTGCGTCTGGCTGCGTTCGACGTGTTGATCGGCGTGAACTTGCTGCGTGAGGGTCTCGATCTGCCGGAGGTGTCGCTGGTGGCGATTCTCGACGCCGACAAGGAAGGTTTCCTTCGTTCGGCGCGTGCGCTGATTCAGACGGCGGGCCGGGCGGCGCGCAACAAGAACGGCGAGGTCATTTTCTACGCTGACAGGATCACCGATTCCATGCGCAAGGCTATCGACGAGACCGACCGGCGCCGCAAGAAACAGCTTGCCTATAACCAGGAACATAATATCAATCCGGAGACTATCTTCAAGACACGCGACGAGATCCTGCGCTCCACCCAGTTTGCCGACACCAGGACGGTGGAGGAGGAAACTTTCGACAAGCCGTCCAACTTCGCGCAGATGAGCCGGGAGGATCAGATGGGATTCATGATGAAGGCGATGAAGAAAGCGGCGGACAACCTCGATTTCGAGACAGCCGTTCTGCTTCGCGACGAGATCGCACGTATAAAGGATGAGATGAAAAAGAAACGTCGGCGCAAGTGATTCGCGTTCGACGTCATCAGAAATCAGTTATGAAAAAAAACACGCTTACCAACAGCCGGCGCGTTGTCAGTGCGGCTTCTCTTCTTACTGTCCTCGGCTTCGCAGTGGTCGCTCTGCTTCAGACGAGTTGCGGCAGCAAGCCGACCGTCTATGACACCTATGACTTCGACGAATTGATCCGGTATATCCAGGAAACAACCGAGGGAAGAGAACTGTTTCGGACGGAAGGCCTGATCAGAGACTTTCAGTACACCAAACCGACTGATCCTGACGCCGTTTTCCGTGACCTGCTTGATTCCACCACTCGCCATTTTCATGTTACCACCACAGCGGACACGGTGGAGAAAGACCACGGTGAACCGTTTGGGATAGTCGACGACGCCGAAGTGCAGGTGCGTGACGTCTTTTATGTTCGTATCCAGCGGGTCGAGGAGGCTGACACCTCGATCAAGTATCAGCAGCGAGTGCTGGACAGGTTTGCCTATTTCCTGAGGTTCAGTTCCGAAGATAGGCCGTATCGCGGCTGGCATATGCACGGCTACAACGGCGGCACACCGCGCGAGGCTTACATGGAAATCACACCCTCCGGCGGCGAGATGTTTCGAGGCGATGGGCTGCACTTTCAGGATTTTCGGTATCTGATGTACGTGACGAGAAGTTGGTACGGAGATGATGATCGCCTGGATTCGGTCACACTCGATACCATGGTCGGCGAGAGCGAACGGGGCTATTTGTTACTGGATGAGATCGGTCGGGTTCATAAAGGTGACCATCTGTTTGTTGATGAGGAGACAGAACCCTATGCCAATTCGGTGTACCAGTTTATCTCCGCCGAGACCGAAGATGGCCCGGTTTATCGTCTGATGCATCGACCGGACTCCGCCCACTATGTGGACACCATCCAAACTCCGGCAGCCACCGATTGCACCTGGGATATCATCTGTTTCTTTGAATTTCAGTTTGTCGACCGCCCCGGCGGTATCTGGTGTGTGCCGTATCATACACAGTAGCGGCTGCAAACCCGGCAACTTGTGGGCTCCGTGCCCGGCAGATGTCCACATCTGCCGTGGAAAGTCAGTCTCCGATTTTTGTTGAATATCAATAAAACCGCCGGGTACTTGTAGCAATGAGAATAAGACAGTATCGAAGAACAACAAAATAACAAGGAGGTTCTATGTCAAAAACTCACCGCATCCTGTTGCCACTGATCCTGGTTGCAGCGTTTGCACTCGGCCAGATCGGCTGTGGTACCCAGGTACCCTCGGGGCACCGCGGGGTTTTCTACTACAAGTTCGCCGGGGGAACAGAACTCGGTAAGATCTACCAGGAGGGGTTCAATTGGCACCTGCCGTGGAACAGCATATTCGTGTACAAAACCCAGCTTCAGGAGAACAAAGAGGGCTTGGTCGTGCTGTCGTCCGATGGCGCCACTATTCGCATGGAAGTGTCTATTCTGTATAGACCGCTGGCCCAGCATATTGACTCGCTTCAGGTTACAATCGGCCCAAACTACTACAATGTGGCTATCGCGCCGTCGATCCGCACGGTAGCTCGTGCTGTGGCCGGTCGCTACAAACCTGAAGAGATCTACTCCACCAAACGTGATGAGATGGCCGCTGCGATAGTCACGGAAATGCAGGAGGCCATGTCAGACAAGTTCCTCGAAATCGAAAATGTGCTGATCCGCGACGTCCAGTTGCCGGCCAAGATTTCCGAGGCGATCAACTTCAAACTGACCGCCGACCAGGAAGCCCAGCGCAAGATGTTCGAGATCGAGAAGGAGAAACTGGAAGCCGACCGCAAACGGGTCGAGGCGAAAGGTATCGCCGACTTCCAGAAAATCGTCGCCACCGGTATCACCCCCTCGCTGTTGAAGTGGAAAGGGATCGAGGCCACCATCAAGATTGCCGAATCACCCAACACGAAGATAATTATTATCGGTGACAGCAAAGACGGCCTGCCGATCATCCTGGGCGGCCAGTAACCCGTCGGGGTTTGACAACTGCCCATGGTTGAGGGAGCGACGTCTCGCGTCGCTCCCGTTTTTCTTGCGTATGGTTCACGCCATGTCATTTCCGCGAACGGGCGCGTTGAGAAACCACCGTTTTCGTGTTCGTCAGCCTCGCAGGTCAAGATTCTTGTGATCCCGAGAGGCAAGGTAGCAAGCTACTTCTTGGCGTCAGGTTCCAAGGAACCTGACCTACAAGACTGTCGCAACCCGCGCTTCGACTCCGCTCAGGGCGGTCCTTCGGACTAGGGGTTTCCACTTACGGGGACTGCCGAGTACCGAACCACCAAGCCCACCCAGCCGGCAGATTCCCGCCTCCGGGCCAATCGGTCAATCAGCTCCCAAATCCTTCGGATATTCCAGTTCCGGAGCAGCCAATCGGCATAAACCTGCAAGTTGTTTTCATACAAAAGGCAGACGGCTGCAAACCTGTTCAGATAAGCCTTGTAACCGTCGGCATTTTAACGGATTACCGGCTCGGCCCGATTCTTGCGTCATAGGCCGTGAGACTATTGCGTGGTTGACTTTTCAGCCAGATAGGCTATATTATGATGCTTGAAAAACTAAGCTTGCTTACTACATTAGCTTACTACAACATGTCACCCAAACGGTGTAGGAGCTTAGCAGATGTAAATGTTGCGCTTAGCGGGGGTCACTCGCCCTCTGAACAGATACGAGGTGTTCATCTACCCGCAACATCGCTCCGCGGACAAGGTCGTACTCCTGCGACTTGATGAATTTTTTGGAGGACCTGATGATAAGATCGAGGTGTCAGAGATTACTGTTTATAGCTATCGGCCTGGTCTTTTGTGCCTTGCCGGTTTTTGCTGCCGGAGATACCAACCCAGCCGGATCGGAGTCGCCACTGCCTGTCGTCGGTGATGAATCACCGCGACTGGACTTGCAGTCGGCAGGTCGTGCCCAGGGAGATACCGTATTCATTGAGGGGAGTGGTTTTGCCTCCGATGAGACGGTTTCGATACTGGTGTTGCACCAGAATCAGTCGGGCAGCAACGTTGAACTGGCACAGTTCGACGTCCAGGCTACTGCCGATGGCGCCATCAAGGCGCTATGGGTAGTCGAAGACGAGTTTCACGCCTGGCTGCCGATTATCGTCACCGCCTCTGGCTACGATGTTGAGGCCAGTGCGCCTCTGACCGAAATCGATAGTCGTTTGACCATCATATCAATGCCGGCTACGATCATGACCGAGGTGCCATACGAGGTGACGGTTCTGCTGGAGCAGGACTGTTGCGATGGAGTTTACGCCCCAATGCCGGATCGGCTGATCGGGTTCTACCTCCACCAGGAAGAATGTGGGATACCGATAGAGGGTGACCCGACAGCAACTGCTGTCACCGACGAGAACGGCGTGGCCACGGCCACCCTGACAGCGACCGAGGTCGGACTGTTCACTATCGGCGTCAAGTACGCCGGAGAAGATCAGCCGGGACCGGATGACCCGCCCAACTCGGCTTGCAACCCTGATAATCGCGTCAAGATTCTCGCCTCGATCGACTGCACCAGGTTCGACATAATCTGGGATCCTGTTGAGATCGAATGTTCGACCGGTCAGTTTTTTGTCTGCGCCGGTGAGACGGTTTGCTTACCGACGACCGTAGTCTATGACGGCGCCGGCGATCTATTGTTCACGATTCCCGGTGAGTTGCCGTGCACTATCGATCCGGTTACCGGAGAGCTTTGCCTCACCCCCGACACTACCGGATACTATTACATCAATGTAACGGTAACCGACAGCACAGGTCAGAGCGACCAATGCACCGCTACCTTTGAGATTACTATGAACAGTGATCCGACAGTCGATCTCCCGCCGGACACGACGGTTTATCCCTGCTATCCGAAGGAAGTCTGCGTGCCGGTGACGGTAGCCGACGTTGACGACAACATCGTGAGTATTACACCGAGTATCGGTGCTTATGCCAACGGTCAGGTTTGCATCACAATCAACCAGCCGGGCGATTACCCGTTGGAAGTTACGGTTATTGACAATTGCGGCGAGACCTCGGTTGCAACTATGAACATCACCGCCGACCCGGGACCGACAGTGTTTGTCGAGCTCGGCCCCGACTTTGAGCGATTCTTGTGTGAGCCAACTGAGATATGCATCGACGTGCTTACTATCGATGCCTTCGCCAATCTCACCACCAACCTTGGAATCTATAACGCTGATGTCGGACAGGTCTGTTTTACTCCTGAGATGGACGGCGTCTATGACATGATCGTCGAAGTGACCGACACCTGCGGGCAGACAGCGTCTGACACGGTCGCCGTGACGGTGACATTCAATCAGTCTCCACAAGTTTCGCTGGGTGTTGACACGACCATCTATCCCTGCTATCCACGCGATATCTGCATCGCTCTTGATTTGATTGATGTCGATGACAACATCGTCGACGTTACTACCAACCTGGGGCACGTTGCCGAGGGTCAGGTCTGCATGACCATTCAGGAGCCCGGCTCCTACGATCTGATTGTCGAGGCCGTTGATGCCTGTGGCGTCACGGCAGTAGATACGGTAACAATCACCGCCGATCCCGGTGTGGATCCGTTTGTGATTCTGCCGAACGATTTCGATACCCTTCTTTGCGGGGGGGAATCGATTTGCGTGGACGTTACTACTATCGCCGAGTACGGATCGCTGACAACTAATCTCGGCGCTTACGACGTTCAGACCGGCCAGGTCTGTTTTACACCCGAAGGTGACGGGCTGTACAACTTGATCGTCGAGGTCACCGACACCTGTGGTCTGGTGGCTGCGGACACGATGGATATCACGGTGTCGATCAACCAGGCGCCGACAGTGAGCGCGGTCGCTGATACTTCCTTCTACCTGTGCTTCCCGCAGGCAATCTGTCTGCCGGTTGATATCAATGATGCCGACCAGAATATTGTCGAAATTACTACCAGTCAGGGTTACTACGATAACGGACTGGTCTGTTTCACACCCTACGCCGCGGGCAACTACCAAATAGTCGTGACGGCCACTGATGAATGCGGAGAGTCCGCTTCGACTACTATCAACCTCACCGTTATGACCGACCAGGATATCGTCATCGAATGTCCTAATGACACTACCCTGTCTGTCTGCGTGCAGGATACCATCTGTCTCCCGTTGAGCGGCATTCCCCGGTCGGATGATATCACTGTTGACGTCCTGGGACTCAACACCTGGTACGACGACGCCACGCATTCGGTCTGTTTTTACACTGAGTGTTCCAATCAGAACAACATCCAGATCATGGTGCACACGCCATGCAGCACTTACACCTGTGAGTTCACGGTGACGGTCGAATGTAACGTTGACCCGCTGGTGCTGTTGCCGCCGGATACGACTATGATGCTGTGTAGTCCGAGCGCTATTTGCCTGCCGGTCGGCATCAGCGACGCTAATAACAATATATCAAACATCCAAGTCGACGGTGGCATCTATAACGCCGCCACCGGACAAGTCTGCTTCACCGCCGACACCGCCGGTACGTATCAGGTCGTGGTGACGGCGGTTGATGACTGCGGCGGTGAGGATGCCGATGAGATATTCGTGACCGTGCTCTTCAACGAGGCTCCTGTCTGTGATGTCCCCAACGACACGAGTATCTTCTACTGTGGTGCGGTGGGCATCTCGTTGCCGGTGTCGGGCGTGGACGTTGACGACAACCTGATCGGTTGCACGATCACGAGCGGTCCCGGCGAGATTGTGGACGGCAATTGGTTCTATATTCCGGACGGTGATGAGACTGTTACTGTCACAATACAGTGCACCGACGACTGTGGCGCAACCTGCGAGAGCAGCTTTACGGTCGACTTTGATTTAAACGCACATCCCGTGGTAACCTGTCCTGACACCTTCGATCCGATTCTGGTGTGCAACCTTGAAGAACTCTGCCTCAGCCTCAGCGGTTTCGCAGCTACTGACGAGGACGGCAATCTTGAGTCCGTAATTGCCATAGCCAATGGCGAGTCGACTCCACTTAGTGATGGTTCCATCTGCTTCCCGCCGATAGAGGGTTTCAATGAAGTTCAGCTATTGGCGACCGACAGTTGCGGCGCCATGAGCATCTGCAGTGCAGTTATTGATGTTACCCTCAACTCAGAGCCGGTCTGCGAAGGTCCGAACGACACTACACTATTCCTGTGCGACTTGATCGAAATCTGCCTTCCGCTGACGGCCGGCGATGGCGATGGAAACTTTGACCGATGGGATCTCATCTCCGGTCCCGGCTACCTTAACGGTGACCAGTGGTGCTATGGCGGAGATAAGGCGGAACAATTAGCTGTCACCGTGCGCGCTCTGGATTCGTGCGGCGCATACTGCGACCAGACATTCACCGTAACGCTGGAGATGAACCAGCCGCCGACAGTCGCCTGTCCCGACTTCCCTGATCCTGTATTGGTCTGCGATCTCTCCGAGATTTGCCTGGATAACTTCCTGGTCTCTGATGCCAACGGAAATCTGGCCAGCGTTACTGTTACCGCCAACGGAGTGCCGGTCACATGGGATCAAGGACAGATTTGTTTCACGCCGATGGCCGGTGACAATATCATTGTGGTGACAGCAATTGATAGCTGCGGCGCTCAGGACCAGTGTCAGTCGGTTGTCCCGATTCTGCCGAATACTCCGCCGACCTGCAACACACCGAACGACACTACGATTTTCCAATGTGATTTGGCCGAAGTAAGCTTGCCGATTAGTGCCGACGACATCGACGGCAACCTGACCGGTTGTTCAGTCGTCAGCGGTCCGGGACAACTCATCAATGGACTCTGGACTTACACTCCGTCCGGCGATGAGACTATCACCGTCACAATCCAGTGCACCGATGAATGCGGCGCTACCTGTGAAAGCAGCTTCACCGTAACGTTCGACCTGAACGCACCACCGGCGGTTACCTGTGTCGATCTCCTCGAACCGGTTTTCGTATGCAACCTGGATGATGAAATCTGTGTCGAGGGTTTTGGCGCGATAGATGAGGACGGGAATCTTGACACTATATGGGTCACCGTCAACGGCGGCGACTACCCGGTCATCGAAAACAGCGTCTGCTTCGCGCCGACCGAAGGCGCCAACTCGATGATTCTCTATGCCGTTGATGATTGCGGTGATACCAGTTGGTGCGATGCCGTCATCGAGGTTATTCTCAACAGCGAGCCGGTTTGCCTGATGCCAACCGACACCACCCTCTTCAACTGCGGCCCGCAGGAACTCTGCCTGCCACTCGTAGCCGATGACCCGGACGGCAACCTCTACGGATGGGAACTGATCTCCGGTCCCGGCGCTATCAACGGCGACCAGTGGTGCTACACGCCAGTAGGCGCCGAAACAGTCACGGTCACAGTTCGCGCCAGCGATTCATGCGGTGCCTACTGCGACCAGACATTCACCGTTACCTTTGAAATCAATCAGCCGCCGATAGTCACCTGCCCCGGTGACACCACCCTCTGGACCTGCGACATGAGTGACGTTTGCATCGGTGGCTTTGCGGCGTCCGACCCGGAGGGTGCGCTGGAGTCTGTTATCGTAACAGTCAACGGCGCTCAGGTCAATATGGCTAACGGCACTGTCTGCTTCACGCCGATTGAAGGACCTAACGTCATCGTCCTGACAGCTCTCGACGCTTGCGGCGCCGAGAGTTCTTGTGAGACTATCGTGACCGTTGATCTCAACGACCCGCCCATCTGCAACCCGCCGAATGATACCACTATCGTCCTTTGCGAACCTGAAGAAATCTGTCTACCGGTGTCGGCTACCGACCCTAACGGCAATTTCGATCGTTGTGAGGTCTTCTCCGGTGTGGGTGAAATCGTTGACGGTTACTGGTGCTATACTCCGGACAAGAGCGTCGGCGGTACTATCACTGTCCGCTGCTTCGATAGTTGCGGCGCCTACTGTGACGCCGAATTCACAGTGACCATCGAGATCAATACACCGCCGATTGTCTATGATCGGTTTACCTCAGCGACCTTGTGTGAACCCGACCAACTCCGCGAGGTTGGCGTTACTGCTTTTGACGCCGATGGCGACCCGATGACCTTCATCATGCTGTCCGGCGTCGGCACTGTCGATACCCAGACGGGATTGATCAGTTACTTCCCGGATACATCCGGTGTCTACACCTTTGAAGTGGCGGCCTATGACACTTGCGCCGGCGATACCGGTTTTGTCTACGACACGATAGCAATAAACAGTCCGCCGATTCTCCTGACGTTTGACTCTACCATCTATCTGTGCAACATTCAGGAGATCTGTTTCGACGTTGTCGCAACCGATGCTGACGGCGATATTCTTAGCATCACCCAGGAATCCGGTCCGGGCGGGTTTACGATGTTGACCGACAGTTCCGGACAGACCTGCTTCATGCCGGACGACGTCGACTCAGCCACATACATATTTGAATATTGTGTTACCGATCCTTGTACCGGCACCAAGATTTACAGCGAAGCATGCCCCGAGTGTCCGCCGTGCGATCCGGATACGATCAGGATTACCATACTGCTCGACCGCCCCCCGGTCGTTGAGTGTCCGGAACCTCAGTTGTTCTCGATATGTGAACCGCAGACACTCTGTTTTGACTTCGACCCCGGCGATCCGGACCTGACGGTGAACATCCTCTCGCAGAATGCAATCTACGACGCGGGATCGGTTTGCTTCGATGCCGTCGGCAATGACCAGTTTGACATCGTCATTGAGGTCGTGGACAGTTGTGACCACTCCGACACCTGCATCGTGCCGGTGACAATCGAGGGCAACCACGCGCCAAGTGTCACCACGGCAGATGACTTTGCAGCGTTCCTTTGCGAACCGTCGGAAATCTGCTTTGATGTCGCCGTCACGGATGCCGACATGGATGTTCTCACTGTCACAGTCAATAATGGGACATATGACAGCGACGCCGGGCAGGTCTGCTTCAACGCCGACACTGCCGGCAGCTACATGATAATCGTCACTGCGGCCGATTCCTGCGGCGCTACTGCAAGTGACACAACGGTGGTCACGGTTGACCTGAACGAACCGCCGTATGTTGATCTTGGCGCCGATTTCGAGGTCGGTTTGTGCGGCCTCACCGAAGTTTGTGTCGACGTTACCGTTGGTGACGAGGACGGCAACCTGCTTAGCGTAACTCCGAATCTCGGCAGTTACGATCCGCAGACCGGCAAGGTCTGTTTCGAGGTTGACCATGACGGCGCCTACGAGTTGATCGTCGAAGCCACCGACGAGTGCGGTGCAACGGCGGCGGATACGGTGACAGTCACTGTGACCTCCGGCGCGCCGCCATTTGTCGATCTTGGTGACGATCTCGATCTCGACTTGTGTGAACTGGGCGAAATCTGCGTCGATGTCAACACGATCAGCGTTTACCAGTCATTAACAACCAGCCTGGGTATCTACAATGAGGTTACCTCGCAAGTCTGCTTCATGCCTGACGGACCGGGCAATTACACCATGATCGTGACAGTGGTTGATACGTGCGACCTGACGGCCGCCGACACCATCAACATAAGCGTGGACATCAACAGCCCGCCGGTCGCGACAGGAATGCCCGACACAACGGTATACCTGTGCTATCCGCAGGCGATATGCCTGCCGATAGACATCTCCGATCCGGATGACAATATCCAGAGTATTGATGTCAACCGCGGTTCGTACAGCGACGGGCAGGTCTGTTTCACACCTTACGACAGTGGCACTTTCGAGATTATCGTGACGGTTACCGACAGTTGCAACATGGTCGATACCGACACCGCTTATGTGACAATCCTGACCGACCAGGGGATAGAGCTTGTCTGTCCGAACGACACGACTATCTTCACTTGTGTCGGTGACACTTTTTGCCTGCCGATCGGCGGCATCCCTGAGATAGCAACCGTCAACGTGACCGGCATCAACACCTGGTTCGATGATGAACTGCAATCTGTCTGTTTCATCTCCGAGTGTGGTAATACCAACCAAGTCACCCTCGAGGTTGTCACCCCTTGCGGCAGCTTCAGTTGCAGTTTCACAGTGACAATCGAGTGCAACCACGATCCCCTCGTTCTCCTGCCACCCGACAGCAGCATCATGTTCTGCGATCCGTCGGAGGTCTGCGTGCCGGTGGGTGTGTACGATCCGGACGGAAATATCGCTGATGTCATGGTCACCGGCGGCTTGTACGATCCGCTGCACGGCCGCGTCTGCTTCACCGCTGACACAGCCGGCGTTTACAACCTGATCGTGACGGCTGTCGATGAATGCGGCGAAGAGGACAGCGACACTATGGCGGTCACGATTGAATTCAATACTGCGCCGTTTATCATCTACGATTGGGCCGACTCTGTTATCACCACCTGCCAGCCCAACATCTGCGTACCTATAGTATTTGGTGACGCCGAAGACAATCTGGTTGAGGTACTGACCGACATCGGCTACTACGACGAAGCGACCGGCGAAATATGTTTCACCGCCGAAAGCTCCGGGTTTTACTGCGTCGAGGTTATAGCTATCGATGTATGCGGTCTGGCCGACACGCTGGATGCTTGTGTCACGGTTAACATCGGTGAATTCGTGCAGATCAACTGTCCGCAGGATACCTTACAAGCCGAACCGATCTGCGGTCCGACCGAAGTCTGCGTACCACTTGAAATCATTGGCAATAACTTCACCGTCACTTCGTCAATCGGCACTTACGGCGAGGGCGAACTCTGCTTCCCGGCGGACACTGCCGGTATCTACATGATCACGGTGATCGGCAATGCCGAGTGCAACAGTGATACCTGCGTGGTGTATGTTGAGGTTACCATTCCGGACGAGGCGGTAATCACCTGCCCCGCCGACACCGCTCTGCTGGTCTGTGGTCCCGACACCCTGTGTCTGGACTATACAGTCTCAGCATCCGTAGGAATGGTAAGTGTGACGGAACCGGCGTACCTGAGCGAGAATCAGGTTTGTGTACCGGTGCTCGAGGCCGGGTCACTTGAGATCACGATGATCGCTACGTCGATCTGCAACTCCGACACTTGCAGCTTTACGGTTACCGCGGACTTCAACAGCCCTCCGGAGATTGTTTCCGGCCCGGACACCAGTTTGACCGTGTGCGAGCCATACGAGGTCTGTATCCCTATCACCTATAGTGATGTTGATGATAACATAATAGAGGTGTCATCTTCGCACGGTCAGATCGTTGAAGATGAAGTATGTTTCATCCCGACCGACTTCGGTATTCACACTGTCGTAGTGTCCGTGCGTGACGCCTGTGGTGAAACAGCCTGCGACACGACGGTTGTTACTATTTTGCCGGGTGGGTCACCCTTGATCATTTGTCCTCCCACGACGGTATACGACACTCTGTGTACAGCGGATTCCATTTGCATCACGATGCCGATCAGTCCAGGCGATGCGGTCGTAACGGTTTTGCCGAACGGTTCATACGACCCCGCCACCGGCGAGCTGTGTGTTTATATCGATGAGACCGGACTGTATAACATTATGGTGACAGCCGAAGCCCAGTGCGGCGTTGACACCTGCGAGTTTGATCTCGATATTCAGGTGCCCCAGCCCCCTGTCATCACCTGCCCCGGCATCATTGACACCCTGCTCTGCCTGACCGATCCGGTTGAGTTGTGCTATCCGGTGACAGTGACCGGAACTGATCCGATAATCACCGTGGAACCCGAAGGATCCTATGCCGATGGCGAAGTTTGCGTGATAATCGACCAGCCCGGTTCCTATGATATCACCCTGATTGCAACCGGGCGCTGCGATGCCGACACCTGTGTGACGACAATCAACGTCACCGGTGATCAGGCGCCTCAGTTGTTCCTGCCGGAAGAAACGCTGGTATTTGAACGCTGTAGCGACGACACGACCCTGGTCTGCGTCGACGGCATCTACGCCACCGATCTTGAAGACAGCGTGACCCTGACACAAACCTGCGGCCCTGATGGGTTCGAGTTGATTACCGACGACAGCGGTCGGGTCTGCTTCCTGCCGGACGCCTTCGGACTGTACGAGTTCTGCTTCGAAGTGGACGACGGCTGCAACATCACTGTCGGGTCTTTCTTCGTCGACATTCAGGAACTTGAGGACTGCGACGTCTGCGTGCGGGTGTCGATCGACGGCGGCAGTTGCACCCCGGTCGGTCTTCTTAAGACCGTTGACCTGAACATCGAGACGCGCGAGTGGCTGGGCGGCTTTGACATCCTGCTGGCCTACGACGCCTCGGTAATGGCGTTCACTTATGCCGGCATCGAAGGTTCTGCGGTGGATGGCTGGGAGTACTTCGAGTACCGCATCGGCGCCGCTGACTGCGGCGCCTCCTGCCCTTCCGGTCTGGTTCGTCTGGTCGGAATCGCCGACATAAACAACGGTCCCAATCACCCTCCGCACGAGACTTTGTTCCCGAACGGTGTCCTGGTCGAGATGCAATTCCAGGTGGCCAATGACCAGAACCTTGGCGATCAGTTCCTGCCGATCAACTTTGCATGGTATTCCTGCGCCGACAATGCTTTCTCCGACACCTCCGGTTACGATCTGTTCGTGGATGTACGTATTCTCAACTTCGAGGGTTCGATGATCTGGGATGAAAACGACGACATCAACTACCCGGAGTCGTCTCGTCCCTTCGGCATGGGTACCCGTGATGACTGTTTCGGCGGCGGCAAGATCGACCCGATCCGCTGTATCGAGTATATCAACGGCGGCATCTGCGTCACCCATCCCGATTCGCTGGACGATCGCGGTGACGTCAACCTCAACGGCGTGGCTTACGAGATCGCCGACGCGGTAGTCTTCTCCAACTACTTCGTCAAGGGCCTAAGCGTGTTCGTGGTGAATGTGGCCGGTCAGATTGCCGCCACCGACGTCAACGCCGACGGTGTCACCCTCAGCGTAGCCGACCTGGTGCTCTTAATCCGGGTCATCATTGGCGATGCCGACCCGATTCCCAAGTTGAGCCCTTATCCGGAGGAGTTGTTTGTCACGACCGAATACAGCGACGGTCACCTTAGTGTATCCACTGATGCGGTCGGCGAAATCGGCGCGGCTCTGTTCGTCTTCGACGTGAACGACGCGACGACAATCGACATACCTCAATTGGCAACTGCCGCCGAAGATATGAATCTCATGCACGCTGTTGTTGACGGCGAACTGCGGATCCTCATCTGGAATCTCGGAACGGACCTAATCGAACCCGGCGAGCACCGTTTGGTTGAGATTACGTATAGCGGTGACACGGCGCCGATTCTGAAGCGCAAGGAGATCGTCGACTACCAGGGCAGGCCCTACCGATGTGTCAACAAGGGCGGCGAGTTGCCGACCGAGTTCTCACTGTCGCAAAACTACCCGAATCCGTTCAACCCGGCGACCTCAATCAGCTTCTCCACGCCGCAGACGGCCGACTGGACGCTTCACATCTACAATGTCACCGGTAAGCTGGTGCGCTCCTTCAGCGGGCACGCCCCGGCCGGTCATCAGACGATAACCTGGGACGGTCTCGATTCCCGTGGCGGCACGGCTGCATCAGGCGTTTACTTCTATCGCCTCGATGCCGGCAGCTTCACCGATACCAAGAAAATGGTTCTGCTGAAATAAATCTCCACCTCGTATCTTTTTCCCTGTAACGTCCGGTCGCACACGGCCGGACGTTTCTATTTGTGATAGTCGGTGTTGTGCAGAATAGAGAAGGCGCGGTAGAGCTGCTCCAGCAGAACCAGCCGCACCAATTGGTGCGAAAAAGTAAGCGGCGACAACGACAGTACCAAATCCGCGCGATTCAGGACAGACTCATCAAGACCGTAAGCCCCACCAATGATAAACTCAATACAACCGCCGCAGCGCGTCTGCCAGTTTTCCAGTTGTCGGGCCAGTCCGTGCGAATCCAGGTCAGTACCCTTGTCCGCCAAAGCGATAT
The DNA here is from genome assembly GCA_030605565.1 of bacterium. Classification (GTDB taxonomy): domain Bacteria; phylum Zixibacteria; class MSB-5A5; order GN15; family FEB-12; genus JAJRTA01. Next base: position 36,188 of record JAUWIB010000089.1, on the reverse strand, counting down.
GGAACCCCTTGTCGAGAGCTTTCAGTATGCGGATCGCTTCTCGCTTCTTCACTTCGGAAGCCGACAACCCGGAACCGGACTTCTCCGCAGGCAGGACGCGCCAGGAAACCTCAGCATACCGCGAAAGCAACTTTTTGAAATGAGCACACCCGTCGGTGATCCATGCATCCTTATCTTTCCCCACACAGATAAGGTGGACCTTAAGCAAACGGCATAACCTCGACAATCAGGCGGCGCTGTCGAGGCCCGTCGAATTCGCAGAAGTAAACAGCCTGCCAGCGTCCCAGCACCAGGCGACGATTCTCAAACAGTATCTGCTGCGAAGCGCCCAAAAGTGACGCCTGGATATGGGCGTCCGAGTTACCTTCGAGGTGATGGTAACCGTCGTCCGGCGGAATCTCTTTGCCCAGCTTGTACAGAATGTCGCGAGCAACATCCGGGTCGGCGTTTTCATTGATGGTTATGGCGGCAGTTGTGTGCGGGACGAAACAGACGACGAGGCCTGAGGGGCGATTGCTCTCAGTGACAATCTCCTGCACCCGCGCCGTAACATCGATCATCTGCCGCCGCACTTGCGTCTCGACCGTTAGTGTTTTCATGCGAACAGCGCCTCAGCAAACTTCTCCGGGTCAAACCGTTGCAGGTCGTCGATCCCCTCTCCCAGTCCGATGAACTCCACCGGGACACCCAGTTCCTCGGAGACGGCGATCATGACGCCACCCTTGGCCGTGCCGTCCAGCTTGGTCACGATGATCCCATCACACCCGACCGCCTCGGTGAACACCTTGACCTGTGACAGAGCATTCTGACCGGTGGAACCATCGATAATCAACTTGCTGCAAACCAGCGCATCCGGCGCCGCCTTGTTGACGACTCGACGGATCTTTTTCAACTCTTCCATCAGATTTGCCTTGGTGTGCAAACGGCCGGCCGTATCAACCAAAAGTATATCGACGCCTCTGGCCTTCGCCGCTTTGGCGGCATCAAAAGCCACGGCTGCAGGGTCGGAGCCACTCTGAGAGCGAACCATTTCGACGTTGCTGCGTTCCGCCCAGATAGCTATCTGTTCAATCGCCGCCGCCCGGAATGTGTCGCAGGCGGCAATCATCGTATTCTTGCCTTCAGCGGCAAACAACGTAGCCAGTTTGCCGATCGTGGTAGTTTTGCCGACGCCGTTGACACCGACGATCAACCAGATGACCGGCCCGGAAGAATCGGCGGAACCGACCGCCTGACTCTGCGTCAGGATGGCGGCAATCTCTTCTTTCAACAGCCCCACAACTTCGCTCCCCTCAGACAATTTCCGCTCGCGCGCTCTCTTCTTGACGCTTTCGATCAGTCTCATGGTCGCGGGCACCCCGACATCGGCCTCGATCAGGATCTCCTCGATCTCCTCGAGCAGATCATCATCAATGCGCCGCCGAAGAACGACCTCCGAAATCTTTCCGAGGATATTGTCCTTGGTGCGACTGAGGGAATCCTTCAGCTTCTGAAAAGCATTGAACATACTGCGGTACCGATCAGTCGTCGGTCTTCTTGTCGTCGGCCATGCTGAGGTCAGGGTCCATCCGTTCGGCGACGTTGTCCGGCAACACGGTGTCGACTTCGTGTGTCAGCGTTAGATCAGGCCGGGGCGCCACCGCCTCACCTGAAGGTTCAGCAACATTGATAACCAGATGACCGGTCTGCGCATCCTCGGCGACATCGTTGAACTTGACGGCCACAAGTTGTGAGATACCCGCCTGCTCCATGGTCACGCCGTAGAGGTTTTCGGCCGTCTCCATAGTGATTTTATTATGCGTGATGATGACAAACTGGGTTTGCAGAGAGAACTTGTGAATGATATTCAGAAAACGCCGACAGTTGGCATCATCAAGGGGTGCATCGATCTCATCAAGGATGCAGAACGGCGAGGGTTTGACCTGATAGAGGCTGAACAGCAGCGCAATCGCGGTCAGGGCGCGCTCACCGCCGGACATCATAGTGATCGACAGCAGCTTCTTACCGCGCGGCCTGGCGATAATCATGATATCCGATTCCAGCGGTTCGGATGGATACTCAAGGTAGATATCGGCCTCGCCCCCGGTGAAGAGATCCACAAAAAGTCTCTTGAAATTGCCGCGGGCTCTCTCGAACGTCTCCAGAAAGAGCTGCTTGGCGGTCTGGTTGATCTTCGAGATAGTTGTCTTAAGGTCATCCTTGGCTGTGGTCAGATCATTAAGCTGCTCGGAGAGGAACGACTCTCTCTCACACGCCTTGCGGTACTCTTCCAGCGCCAGCAGATTGACGGCGCCGAAGTTCTTAAACCGCTCTTTCCGGTCGGCGAGGTAGGCGCGTGCTTCCTCATCGGTACGCTTGTCGTCGGGTCGCACTATTTCGACAGTTTCGATGTCAAGTTCGTACTCATCACGAATGCGCTGCCGGACAGCACCTATCTCGGAGTCAAAGGTGTTGATACGCATTTCGATCTGGTGTATTTGCTCGCTCAACGAGTCCTTATCGGTGCGGACTTCCTTCAGTTGTTCCTCGCGCTGCGTGACGCGGGCCATGACATCGGCCTGAATGCCTCGCAGCCGGTTCTGACGTTCGGTGGCCTCGGTGCGACTGCGGAACACTGTTTTAAGAGTCTGCTCAAGTTCGGATACTCTTTCATCAGCATTCGTGATGTCCAGATCGGCGCGCTCTATCTCGTTCTGCTTAGCGCCGGTCGTATTCTCGATTTCAAGCTTCAACTCGGTCAGGTGGGATATCTTGCTTTCGATCTGTTCGGTGCGGCTGCGCGATTCGACCATCTCGACTTGCAGCTTCGACACCTGATCGAGAAGAACCGTTACTTTCGCTTCCAGAGATTCAAGATCGTTGCCGGCTTTGGACATGCTCCCGACCAGCGTCTGCTTCTGGTCGGCCAGTTGGTCGAAGTCGATGCCCAGCGTGTACTGCTGACTACGAATCCTCTCGAGTTTGTCCGACTGGTTGCGGCGTTCTTTTTCCAGCCGAGCGAGCTCATCCCCAATCGTGCCCAACCGGTACTCGGTCTCGCTGGTCTTCTGCCCGGCCTTGTTAAGCTCTTCGGTAAGGCTGTCTAACTTGTCGGCCAATTGCGTCGACTCGGCGCGAGCGGCAGCTATCTCGGCATTGTTGCGATCTTTGCTTTTCTGTGCAAGCTCCTGCTTTTCAGTAATCGCGGCAATCATGCGGTCCTGCTCAGCCAACTTTTCCTCGCGGCGGAACAACGGAAACTTTTCCTCAGCCCCGCCGGCAATGATGTTTCGGCTGTAACGCACACCGTCGGTGGAAACGGCGCTGAACCCGTACGGCAGTCGTTCAAGTATCTCTTTCGGGTCGGCGCCGGCTTTGAACACGGCGGTGCGTGAGAGCACGGCCTGCATCAGCGGTCTGAGTTCGTCATCCGTTGTAACGGAGCGGTCCAGCCAGCCGAGGAAACTCTCCGACTCGATTTCCGGCCGCTTCACCAGCGGGTTGATAGTACCGGTGTCGGGCACCAGGATGCCGACCTTGCCCTTGCCCTCGGTCTTGAGATACTCGATGATCTGTTCGGCGTGCGGACGATTGTCGCAGACGATGAACCCGGCCATTTCACCCAGGGCGGCCTCCATAGCCGCCTCAAGCCCTTCCGCCGGCACAAACTTCTCGGCGACCGTGCCGTGAATGCCTGAAAAACGGTCTTTGATCTCCATGACCTCCACCACGCCGGTAGCGTAACCTTCATAGTGCAGAATCATGTCCTCGAGCAAATTGCGTCGTGCCTGACAGGCCTCCAACGATGCGCCCAAATTGGACAACTCAAGCGAAAGCTCCTCCCCCTTCTCGATCAACTGTTCGATACGTTCCGACACCGCCGCTTCAGACTCCTCAGTGACATCCTTGTCGGCCTTGAGGTCGGCCAGAGCTTGTTGTTCCTCGACCAGGCGGGCCTGCAACTGGGAACGATGGGCCTGCTGCTGTGAGACTTGTTGCTGCAGGTCGGCCACCATCTCGCCGATCTCCTGTTCTTGTCGACGCAGGTTGTCGTCTGCCGTCTTCCCGGAGGAGAGCTTGCCCTCCAGGTCAATCAGCTTCTTGTTGTCATCCTCTTTGACCGCGCGCGCCTGAAGCAGTTCCCGGTCGGCGACAGCCTGTGCACTCTCAGCCTCGGTCAATCGTTCGGCACGATTCTCATGCTCCGTTTTCTGGTCGATCAAGTCCTGATGACTCTGTTGAGTCTGCTCGGTAAGGATCTCAGTGCGCGCCTTGAGAGCCTGGATATCGTTGTGATTGCGCTCGATTAGTGAGCGGGCATTGGCCCGCTTCTCCACCAGAACGGATATCTCGCGTTCGAGACCATGAGCTTTCTCGGAAACGTCGAACACTTCGTTGCTGATGGAACTGAGGTCCTGTTCGAGGTCGATTTGTTCCTTGCGGTCGTTCTCCAGTTGAGACGAGACGCGATTGACCAGCGCCTCTCGCTCCATGCGGCGGTCGGTCAGCGTGCCTAATTCATCTCGCAACTGCTGCTTTTCCGTTTGAGCATTGGCCAGACGAACGCCGCTCAAGTACAGTTCCCAGTCCTTGATTTCATTAAGCAGATTCTGATATCGCTGTGCCTTCTTTTGCTGTCGGTTCAGCGAACGAACCTGCGTTTGCACCTCGGAGTAGATATCATTCAGGCGCAGCATATCGCCCTCAGTAGCCTCGAGCTTGCGCAACGCCGCCTTCTTACGCTGTTTGTACTTGGTGATGCCGGCCGCTTCTTCAAAGAGGAAACGACGTTCCTCGGCCCTGTCGGAAATGACGGCATCGATCATATCCTGCTGAATAACGGAGTACGAATGAGCGCCCATCCCCGTGTCGTAGAACAAGTCATGGATATCACGAAGTCGGCAGGGAACCTTGTTCAGCAAGTACTCCGACTCACCAGAGCGAAACAGCCGCCGCGTCACCTGCACTTCGTTGTATTCGGTTGGCAGAACACCACGGTTGTTGATCAGAGACAAGGTCACCTCAGACATGCCGAGCGATTTCACATCGCGCGTACCGTTGAAAATGACCTCCTCCATCTTGTTTCCGCGCAGGAGGCTGACGCGCTGCTCACCAAGTACCCAGCGCATAGCATCGAGTATGTTGGTCTTGCCGCAACCGTTTGGTCCGACGATGGCCGTTATGCCGGTAGAGAAATGCAATGCCGTTTTATTTGCGAATGATTTGAAACCGAGGATGTCGAGCCGCTTTAGATACACAGTGCCTCCGAATTGATCAGTTGGCGCTCCCGACCGAGGACGGGTCGCCGGCAGACTTTATGATTGAAAGGGTTTTCAGCATGGAACGATAGATGTTTCGCTCGTCGCGCAGATATCTGGTTTTGATCTCAAGGTTGTAGAACGGTTCCCCCAGTTGGTTTCCGCGACCCACCCGCACCGCCGCGGGAAAACTCAGCAGAATCGCCGAAGTAAACGGCGATGGTTCCAGATTAAGATCGAGCACCAGGTCAAACTCGTATTCCTTTAGCATCTTGATATAGCTCCCCTTGGGCAGGCCTGTCCAGGTCATCTGGTCGACTGACGGCGAGAGTATATGAAACCCCCGGCGGGGGTAAATGTCGTTGACTCTGACGCCGGGTTGCGACAGCAGAGTGATCTCGGTCGCCTTGAACATTTCCTTGATGGTCGGCAGGAACTGTTTCAGAAGAGTGAGTTCTCTCAAGCCGCCCGGCAGACAGACCAGGATATGTTTTGGCTTGACCAATGATGATGGAAAAGCCAACTGCTGCGGTTCCATGCGGTTCTTCAGTTGGTTCAGTTTGATACGGCCGACCAGTGATCTGAAACTCATACTCACCCGCCTATCTCAAATACTATCCTGCGGTTCATCATCGGACAACGATGGTTCCTCGGTGGCCATCGTCCTATCGGTGGTGTCTTCACTTGCAGGCATCGGCTGGTTAGTCAGCGACGGTGGTGTTGCACTTACCGATGGCTGCCTCGTGCTGCGGAAGGTCGTTAACGGTCGGGCAAGAAATCGATCGAGGTTGATCTGATCGATTTCGATGCCGGCGATGCGACCTGATTCCGGGTTGCGAAGATTGACCGGTTGTCCGTTGAGTTCAATCGATACGGACGAAGGCACCCCCACCGAGACTCTCATTCTGTACCTGGCCGTCACTTCGTATCGTCGACCCGGCGTCAGGGTGCGGTAAACGGCGGTATCACCGTCCGAGAGCACCGTGGCCCAGCTTTCCGTCCGAGCGACAAGGACCAACGTCAGGGCAACCGGCTCCGCGTAGACCGGGACATTCCAGTCGTAACCGGCCAACTCATCGCTCACGGACGGTGTGATCGTCAGTGGTTCCACGTCGGCCGCCTCGGTGGAGTCAACTACCGCCTCTGTTTCAGATTCCTTGAGGAACAGTTCGTTCACGGCCACTACGATTACAAACAGGACCACCACCGCAGCCAGCAGGTAGACCAATCGGGAGACTTGCCGCCGTGAGCCATTCGTAGTCGCACTTTCGGCCCATTCCTCAGCAGCTTCGCCGGATACGGATTCAGACTCAGGATCGTCCGCCGTAGCGGCGGCAGGCTGCTCGGATGATGTCAAATCCTGTTCGATTGCCTCGACGGTGGCCTCGTAGTCGATCCCCAACGCTTCGGCGTAGGACTTGGCAAACAGTTTGAAGTAAAGCTCCGACGGCAGGCTGGTACTGTCACCATTCTCGATCGCCTCAAGATGAGCCGGAGAGATTTTCAACTCCGCAGCCAGATCGTCCAGCTTTACATCCTGCCGCGTCCGTTCCATCTGGAGCAGCTTTCCAATCTTCACGTATAGTTCCGTCATGGTCGTACGCGCGTTCCTGCCGTTACAACTTCAATACTCGTCCCGCCAGCTCATCCAGCAAAAGACGTGGTAAACCGATCACATTATCCAGACGACCCTCGATTCTGTCAACTAAAAAGCCCCCCATCCCCTGAATACCGTACGCTCCCGCCTTGTCCATCGGTTCGCCGCTGTCGATATACGTTCGAATCTGCTCGCTGCCGACGTCATTAAAGAATACATCGGTCAACTCGTAGCCGGAGGCGACTACCTCTCCACGTCGAACCAGCACCACCCCTGTACAGACCGTGTGCTGCCGACCCGACAGTGCCGTCAGAATGCGCATAGCATCCGGCTCGTCGACAGGTTTACCCAGCAGTTTATTATCGAGCACCACAATAGTGTCACAACCGATGACGACGCGTTCTTTATCGGTACGATGGGACACCCAGATTGCCTTCTCCCCTGCAATCCGCTCGGCGAAATCGTACGGTTTCTCGTCAGGTCGACAATGTTCATCAATTCCGGGTATGATCTGATCGAAGGAAACACCGGTTTCAGACAGTAGCCTGTCCCGCCGTGGTGAGCGGGAGCCAAGCACCAACCGGTAGCGCTCGGCCAGGAGCAGGAGGCGCTTATACATCATGGTCAATGATGATCGTGACCGGTCCCTGATTCACGAAACGAACATCCATCCGAGCGCCAAACACGCCGCTTTGCACCTTCAACCCGGATCGTCTTACCTGTTCGATGAAACATTCGTACAGCCGTTCGGCCTCTTTTGGTTCCTGGGCATCGTTGTAGGAGGGCCGTCTCCCTTTGCGCGTATCGGCGTACAGGGTGAACTGTGAGACGATCATGATCTCACCGCCGACATCAACCGCTGAGAGATTCATCTTGCCGTCGTCGTCGTCAAAGATGCGCAAATTGACCAGCTTGTCGGCCAGCCAAGAGCACGATGCCTCCTGGTCGCCACGTTTTGTCCCGAACAGCACCAGCAATCCTTTTGATGTCGCGCTATGCGTTTTGCCGTCGATTAAAACCTCGGCACCTGTTGTTCTCTGTACTACCAGCCGCATTACACTCCTTTGAGCGCTGAATATACGGCATTGCCGGTCAAAGACAAACGGATTTAGAAAGTTGGCGTAAGAATAGTATAAATCACTTGCATTCCATATAGGACAGGTGTTGATTTGTGCGCATGGATGCACGCAGCAGGTCTTTAGGGATCGACATCGGTTCGGTGTCGGTGAAGTTGGTTCTGGTCGAGAACGACAAAATCGTAACCTCGGCTTATCGTCGTTTTCAGGGTAATCCATTCGAGACGCTCAGAGAACTGCTGGATGAGCAGTTTGGTCATCTCACTGCACAGTCATTCTGTCTGGGCGCCAGCGGGATCGGCGGCAAGACCGCCCAGAAAGTGTTGGGTGGTCGTTTCTTTGGTGAGATCGGCGCCCTCGCTGCCGGTAACTACCGGATCATCCCCGAAGCAAAGACCGTTATCGAGATGGGCGGCGAGGATTCCAAGCTGCTGCTTCTCGACAGCGAACGACACTTGGTTGTCGATTTTGCCATGAACGCACAGTGCGCCGCCGGGACCGGCTCATTTTTGGATCAACAGGCCGGGCGGCTGAAGATCAGCATTGAGGAAGAGTTCGGTCAACTGGCGCTGAAATCGAAGAATCCGCCGCGCATCGCCGGGCGCTGTTCGGTATTCGCCAAAACCGACATGATCCACTTGCAGCAGGTGGCCACGCCCGACTATGACATCGTGGCCGGTCTCTGTTTTGCCGTCGCGCGGAATTTCAAGAGTTCGATCGCTCGCGGTAAGAAATTCATTAAGCCAATCGCCTTCGAAGGCGGCGTGGCCGCCAACCCTGGGATGGTGCGTGCCTTCACTGAGATTCTCGAACTCGAGCCGGGCGAACTGATCGTCCCCGAACACTTCAACACGATCTGCGCTCTGGGGGCGGCACTATTGGCCCAACAAAAGAAAACCATAGTCGAGAATTTCGATCCGGCGAAGATCGACGCCTACCTTAAGTACCGTCAGGTGCCGGACTCCGGGCGTGAGGCGCTTTCGTTCAATTTCCCCGACACCAAACACTACGACATCACACTGGCGGCCAGACCGCAGGATATTGACAACCTGGATGTCTTCCTGGGCATCGATGTCGGCTCACTCTCAACGAACTTAGTGCTGATCGACAAAGACCAGCGCGTCATCGCCCGGCGCTACCTTATGACCGAGGGCCGTCCGATTGAGGCGGTCCGCCGCGGACTGGCCGAAATCGGCGAAGAGGTAGGCGATCGTGTTAACATCCTGGCCGTCGGGACCACCGGTTCCGGGCGTTACCTGACCAGCGATTTCGTCGGCGGTGATGTCGTCCGCAACGAAATCACTGCTCAGGCCACGGCGGCTGTCGCCATCAATCCCGACGTCGACACTATCTTTGAAATCGGTGGCCAGGACTCCAAGTATATTTCGATCAACAAGCGGACCGTGATCGATTTCGAGATGAACAAAGCCTGCGCCGCCGGTACCGGATCGTTCCTGCAGGAACAAGCGGAAAAACTGGCCATAAGGATCGAGCATGAATTCGGCGAGAGGGCTCTGAAGGCACAGTGTCCGGTCGGCTGCGGCGAACGCTGCACGGTGTTCATGGAATCCGATCTGGTGGCGCATCAGCGCACCGGCGCCTGCAAAGACGATTTGATCGCAGGGTTGGCGTATTCAATCGTGAGCAACTACCTCACCAAAGTGGTGGGGGACCGGCGCATCGGCGATAACATCTTTTTCCAGGGGGGGGTGGCCTGGAATAAAGCAGTGGTGGCAGCCTTTGAGAAACTGATCGGCAAGACTATCACCGTGCCTCCCCACCACGATGTCACCGGGGCCATCGGAGCAGCTATCCTGGCCATGGAAAAACTTGACCAGCCCGGTTTCCAGACTACTTTTCGCGGTTTCGATTTGCATAAGAGAAAGTACACCGTCAGCGGTTTCACCTGTGAGGACTGCTCCAACCAATGTGAGATCCATAAGGTGGAGTTGGAGGGTGAGGAGCCGTTGTATTACGGTAGTCGCTGCGAAAAGTACGATGTTACCCAGAAATCCAAAGAGGACCTGCCGCCGGACTATGTCAAAATCCGTCAGAAGCTCCAGTACCGCCGCTATCTGAAGTTCAAGAAACCGGCCAAGCCTCGTGGGCGGATCGGCATACCGAGGGTGCTTCATTTCATGGAGTACTATCCGTTCTGGCTGGCTTTCTTCGAGTCGCTTGGCTATCGCGTCGTCAACTCCGATGTCTCCAATCAGGCTATCGTCGAGGATGCTCTTGAACTGTTCAGCGCCGAGACCTGCTTTCCCGTTAAAATCGTCTTTGGCCATGTGGCCAATTTGCTGAAAAAGGACGTCGATTGCATCTTCCTGCCGTCCCTGATAAAAGTGGCCGAAGAAATCGACGAATCCAAGGACGGCGCGTACATCTGTCCCTACGTCCAGGCAATTGGTTCATCAATCAGGCCGGCCTTTGACTTTGAGGCTGAGGGAGTAAAACTGATCACGCCGGCTATTCGTCTGAGTCCGGATGTGGCCAACCTCAAGCATGGCCTCAAACAGGTGGCCAGTGAATTCAAGCTGTCCAATCGCCAACTGAGCCGCGCTGTGGAATGCGGCCGGCGGGCTTACAAAGCGTACAAGCAGGAACTTCATGCTGAGGGTGAAAAAGTCCTCAGGGAACTTACCCCGGACGAGAAAGTGCTGGTGATTATCAGCCGTCCGTACAACGGTTACGATCCCCGACTGTCACTGGAGTTACCGGACAAGGTCCGTAACCTCGGCCTTAAGGCGCTGCCGCTTGATTTCCTGCCGGCGAACGGCGACGAGGAAATCCCGGACATGTACTGGCGCTACGGTCGGACCATCCTCGGGGCGGCTGACCGGATTCGCAAACATCCCAATCTGTTCGCGATTTACATCACGTCTTTCGGTTGCGGCCCGGATTCGTTCATTACGCACTTCTTCCGCAAACAGATGTCCGGCAAACCATACTTGCTGCTGGAACTGGACGAACATTCAGCCGACGCCGGCATGATCACACGATGCGAGGCGTTTATTGATTCCTTGCGCTTCTACGAATTCAGCCCACCGGTGACGACGTTCAACATCGCCAAAGATGAGTTCCGTCCGTTTGAGAAGACGATCTACATCCCCAACATGTGCGACCACGCCTATCCCGTGCGGTCGGCGATGGAACGATGTGGTTTGACGGCCGAGGTGCTCGACGAGCCGGATGACTTGACGGTCGAGTACGGCAAAAAATTCACCTCCGGCAAAGAGTGTTTCCCCTGTCTGGTCACCACCGGCGACATGATCAAGAAACTCAAATCCGGCGAGGTCGACCAGTCGCGCGCGGTTTTCTTCATGCCGGGCGCCGACGGACCCTGTCGCTTCGGTTTGTACAGCCAGTACCATCGAATCGTGCTGGACGATCTGGGTTACAAAGACGTGCCGATCTTCTCCCCTAATTCGCGGGATGGGTACAGCCAGTTTGGACTGGAGAACACACCGTTTCGGAAACTCGCCTGGAGTGGCGCGGTGTTCGTGGATTGCGTGGCCAAAATGCTGTACCGGACCCGTCCTTACGAATCGACCCGTGGTAAAGCAGAGAAACTGTATTACCACTATATCGGCCGGATGGATCAGGCCATCCTCAATGACGAGCCGCTCGATAAAGTGCTGGTGGAGGCGGCCACCGAATTCAGCCGGATCAAGACTTCGCAGGAACACCGTCCGATAGTCGGCGTGGTGGGAGAGATATACCTTCGCAACAACCGATTCTCGAATAATTTCCTGATCGAGAAGCTTGAGAAACTTGGGCTCGAGGTTTGGCTGGCCTCATTCTGCGAGTGGCCGATGTACACCTCGCTCGATTTCCGCCGCGATGCCTGGCTGAAGCGTGACTACAGGGGCCTGCTGAAAGGCAGCCTTCAAATATACATGCAGCAGCGGCAGGAACACAAACTGATCAAAGCCGCCTCCCAAAAGCTCGATCTCGGCCACGAGTACACTACTACCAAGACGCTTGATCTGGCCTCGGTCTATCTGCCGCGTGACTACAAGGGCGAGGCGCTGCTGTCGGTCGGCAAAGCTATCGAGATGGCGCTTGAGGGTGCGGGCGGGATTGTGAATGCGATGCCGTTCAACTGTATGCCGGGCACGGTGGTCAGTTCGCTGTCCAAGAAAATTTCCGAAGACTACGATTCTATTCCTTGGCTGAACATCAGCTACGAGGGTCTGCGCGACTCAGGGGAGGACACGCGCCTTGAGGCCTTCGCCGAGCAGGTCAAATCCTTCTCACAGGGGTTGGCCAAGCGGGCGACGCAGCGGGTGTGAGGCCGCCGCACGAAAACGTACACCGGCCACAAATACCAAGTGTCCCTCTTCAACTCATAACTTTTTTGGGGAAAGTCCGAAATCCCTTGACTGTGATAAGACAGCCGTTTTATTCGCATCTGTGAAAGCTTTTCAGGAGGACTCTCTCCCGGAAAGAAAACGAATTTATCAATATGTTGGCCGTTGTTTTGTAGGCCAATATAACAATGCGAAAGAAGGTAGCAGGTCAGACCATGGAAACAGTTACTTGTATCAAAGATAACACTGCGAATCCAGCACCTCTGGGGCTTTTCGGCTTCGGAATAACAACTGTGCTTCTGAATCTTCACAATGCCGGTTTATTCGGACTTGATGCTATGATACTCGGGATGGGGATATTTTACGGGGGCATTGCACAGATTATTGCTGGTATGATGGAATGGAAGAAGAACAATACCTTCGGCACGGTCGCATTTACATCTTTTGGGTTCTTCTGGCTGACCCTCGTTGCGCTCATAGTTCTACCCAGGATGGGGTGGGCTGACGAACCGTCAAATGGAGCTATGGTTGCCTATCTGTTCTTGTGGGGTTTGTTTACCTTTATCATGTTTATTGGGACTTTGAAACTTAACCGTGCTACTCAGGTTGTGTTCGCCTCTTTAACAATCCTGTTTTGGCTTCTATCTCTTGGTCACGTAACCGGCAATGTTTTCATAACCCGTATCGCTGGTTATGAGGGAATCCTGTGCGGCTGCTCAGCCATATATGCCGCCACGGCGCAGGTGCTTAATGAGGTCTATGGAAAAACAGTACTTCCTTTGGGTATTTTGAAAAAATAGCACGATTTTTGAAGACCTGATGTTCATTGTGCCCGGCAGATGTCCACATCTGCCGCGAACAGGTGGCAGGCTTCTTGTGGTGGACGAGTCTTCAGACTCGGCCACAAGAAAGACAGGCTACGCCTGCCACGCTGAGTCTGAAGACTCAGCGGGCACAAAGGATGAGATTGCCGCGTTCGCTACGACACGAGTGTCTTCGCTCCTCGCAATGACTACAATTAGACGCCCTTGCACGTTGTGACCGGTTCGGTACCCCACCCAGAGCGTCAGCGTCGGGTGGGATTGTTTGCATCGCGCTTGGGGATCCCACCTGTCGCTGCGCTTTAGGTGGGGTACCAATGTCTTTCACTATACTTTCAGCCGGTTTGCCCGCACCCTTCACAAACGACTTTTTCAGGTGCTGTCAGGCAACTCGCCTGACAGTCTCCCAGTTCGATCACAGGGGTCGGGCGACCCCGCCCGACCCCACAATTATGCACGCCACACTTCCACCCCGCACTGGGCGTGGTCTGGACGCAGAGATAAAGTCCTTTCCCTTGAATCATTAGCGCGTATATTGGAATCCAATATGTAAGCTCGGCTACTCTGTGCCCGGCAGATGTCCACATCTGCCGCAACGGGTGGCAGGTTTCTTGTGGTGGCCGAGTCTTCAGACTCGGCCATGAATCCGCTGAGTCTGAAGACTCAGCGGGCACGAGTAGTTTGAGGGCGCCACCCACCAGGAACCTTGCCGGGCAACCGACGTTGAAGGGAAAAGAAGAAACGAGTTTTTGACCGATATTGGAGGAACCGATGAGCAAACCCATTGTGATTACCGACGACAGTTTTGAGGCCGAAGTACTTCAGTCAGATATCCCCGTTATCGTCGACTTCTGGGCTACCTGGTGCGGCCCGTGCAAGATGATTGCGCCGGTCCTTGAGGAAATTGCGAGCGAATACGGCGACAAACTGAAAGTCACCAAGTTAGATGTTGATTCCAATAACCAGACGGCTGGCAAGTACAATATCATGTCTATCCCCTCTCTGTTAATTTTCCGAAACGGCGAAGTGGTTGACCAGATTGTGGGCGCCGTGCCCAAGGGGCAATTGACCGACCGTTTGCAAAAGGTGTTGGCTTAATCTTGTAGGTCGAAACCCCTGACCCGAAGGGTCGTCCTGAGCGTAGTCGAAGGACGGGTTTCGACATCCGTGGTAGAGGGACCTTCCAAAAACCCATGATATCGTGCGCGGCCCGGGCAGACCTCCCGGTCTGCCCGTTTGAAGGACGTATCCAAGGTAATCAAGGGGCAGCCGAGGACGTCTGCCGCCCACAGCAAAGGAATAACCACCACCCGGTAGTTCTTGGAAGCTTCCTGGAGCAAGAATTCGTCAGGTTCGCAAGGAACCTAACTGCAGGACTGAGGGCTGACCTACAAGACCCAGGCTCCGGCAGATGTGGACATCTGCCGATCATTTCCTGGCATACTATGCCAGAATCTCGGTAGGTGCGGGAGCCTTTGGCCCAAAAATCCGTTTTAGATTATGATGGTTTTGCGTATAATAGATCGGTAACATGCCGGTCAGGAGAAGTGTTAATGGTTTGGCACGAGTTGGTTTCCTGGATTGTGATTTTGGCCCTGGGCGTGCTGCTGGTGAAAGTAGTGCTGCCCCGATATGGAGCCGGAGGATGAGGCGTCGGCCCGCAGAATCTCCCGGAGGGAGATAAGAAAAGTGGACAAGACAGCCAAAACGGCGATGATGGCCGGTGAATGGTTTGTCCGTAACAACCGATAAATAGCATGATGAGGCCATTTCAGTTCAATAATCAGCCACGCGCCGGTGGTTTTCGGTTTGGCCCCGGAGGTATCTCGCCGTTTATCAAGCTGATGCTGATATCCAACGGCGTTCTCTATCTCATTCAGTATCTTCACCCGCCACTGACCACCGCGCTTGGTCTGACCCCGGCCCGGTTTTTCAGCGAATTCCCGAACCTTTTTTACCAGCCGTTGACCTATATGTTTCTGCACGGCGGGTTCGGTCACATATTTTTCAATATGTTTGTGCTTTGGATGTTTGGAACCGAGATCGAACGGACCTGGGGTAGCAGGAATTTCGGTCGCTTCTACCTGCTGGCGGGGCTGGCCGGAGCGCTCCTGACCATGACGATTAACCCCGGGCAACCCTTCCCGGTGATCGGAGCGTCGGCGGCAATCTACGGCATGCTGATGGCTTACTGGATAATGTTTCCCAACCGTCTCTTGTACATTTACTTCCTCTTCCCGCTGAAGGTCAAATATGCTATCCCCGGCATGATGCTTTTGGGATTTCTCTTTTCCGGCGGCAACGTTGCCCACTGGGCGCACCTGGGCGGCGCTTTGTTCGGACTGGCCTATCTCAAACTGGACTGGCGATGGATGCGTCTGGGCAGAAAGATCAAGGATTATCGCTATCAACGTCAGAGCGCCAAGCTCGAGAAAAACCGTCATCAGGCGCAGGATATAATGAAACGAGTGGATACTATCCTCGACAAGATCAACGAAGTCGGCATTGATAATATCAGCAAGGCCGACCGGAAATTTCTTGAGGAGGCATCCTCGAAACTGGCCGACAAGCAAATCAAGGACTGAGTGGTATTATGCCCAAACGAATTCTCCTGGCCGAAGCATCGGATACCATTCGCGGTGTCGCCACCACCGTTCTCAGACAGAACGGTCTCGAGGTGATATCTGTTGGCACTGCTCAAAAGGCGATGGAAGTTCTCAATCACACTCGCCCCAATCTGTTGATTGTGGGTGGGACGCTCGCTGATCCCAGTGGTTCGCTGTTCTACGAACGGGTCAGCGCCGACCATCGCTTTGCATCGACACCAATGTTGTTGTTCGCAGAGCCTGGTCAGCCACGGTTGCCGTTTCCGTCGGACGTTGTGATCGACCTTCCTTTCGACCCCAAAGAGTTCGTTGACCGGGTTAATGCCTATACCGGTCCGTCGCAGGCTCCGCCTGCTGCTCCACGATCGCCGTCGACTGAGACCACCAACCCTCTGGAAGGCATTGGCCTGGAGGATGCCACCCTTGATGCCGCCCTGGGTCTGGACCGTATCGAGGTTACCGATTCGGAGGTGATGGACAAGACACGGACCGGTCGGACCGGCAAAGTGAAGGTCTCTGAGAAGATGGTCGGTTATAACCATGTCGATAATACCGATACCGACCTGACCGATTCCTCTCGGATTGAGAGTATTATGATCCACGATGAGTCCGCCGATATCGCGCCGGCTAAGAATAGCCACAGTGCGCGTCCGGACCCAGCCGCATCCGGTAAGCTCGACATCCTAAACGCCTCCGATCAGTACGGAATGTCCAATCCGGATCAGCCGGGACCCGGCGTCGCTGATCGGACCCACGATTATGAATGGTTCATCAATGAAATGCAGCAAGAGGCCAAGTCGCAACCGCCGGCCGACACTTCTTCGGCCTCGCAGCAGCCGGAACTGACGACAGCCGAACCGTCGTCTTTCGTAGATCCGATCACACCGCCGCCCGATTCGCCGGTCGGATCGCAGCCGCCGAGTCCTGGGCAAGCAGTCGAGAAATTCATCGACGAGTTCAAGAAGGAAGTCGAGAAGATTCACGACTCCGAGCCGGAGAGCATCCTGGTCGAAGCGGATCAACAGTCGGCCTCGTCGACCGACGCTGACCACGACTGGGAGAATTCGCTTGAGAAGATTGCACCGGACCGAATCGAGTGGTTTACGAAAGAATTCGTCAATACCCTCGCCGAGAGGATTGCAGAGAAAATCGCGGCAAAAATCGACGGGGAGAAGTTGCTCGCTCTGCTGAAGACCGAAATCATGGCTCAGGCGGCACGGAAAAAGCAAGGGCAGGCTTGATGGACCAGGATGCCCCTGCACTCAAATAGAATCAACATTGGAACGACATTGACCCCATCATAGGATGTCATTCGGGGAATGCAAATCATGAAAAGCTGCAACGGGCTGCGCCTCCGAATGGTCGCGGCATCGGCACTTCTTTCGCTTTACCTGCTTTACAGCACTACACAAGCTGAAGTAGAGTTTTCAGGCTTTCAACAGATCGAAGAAGAACAACTGGTTGAGATAGCAACGGCTCTTTCATTCGAGAGCATTGAGGCCGGCGAAACCTATCAGGCGGCACTGATCGCGGACATAAAACCAGGTTGGCACATTAATTCGGCTCAGCCGTACCAGGATTGGCTGATCCCGGTACAGCTTTCGTGTGACACCATCAGCGGTGTAACGCCTCACGACATCAAGTATCCGGCGGGCCATGACGCCGCGCTGTTAGATGAGAAGATGTCTGTTTACAGTGATCGCGTGGTGGTGATGTTTGCCGTGACGCTGGATGTGGATATGGACGATGGCAGGCGCCAGTTGCCGCTCAGTTTCACCTATCAGGCCTGCGATGATTCAACATGCCGCGCACCCGAAACCCTTGAGGCAACCCTCGAGATAACTGTCGGTCAACTGGGACCACCGACCCACGCCGACATTTTCGCCGGTGGTGAACAGACAGAGGAGTCTCCGGTGGATGCCGCCGGCGTGGTTGAACCGGAAAACGATCTCCAGCGGCTGGTCGACCGCTACGGGTTTTGGGGATACTTCCTCACCCTGGGACTGGCTTTCGTGACCGGACTGCTTCTGTCGTTCTCCCCCTGTACCTATCCGATGATCCCTATCACGGTCAGCATTTTCGCCGGACAGCAGCGCTCGCTTGGGCGCGGTTTCATCATGTCTCTCTTCTATGTGGGATCCATGGCAGTCGTGTATGGCATCATGGGGTTGATCGTATCGTTGGTGGGCGGTGTTTTCGGCGCCTGGCTGGCCAGCACACCCGTCGTAATCGGGATCGCGGTGGTTTTTGTAGTGTTCTCGTTATCTATGTTCGGGCTGTACGAGTTGCAGGTACCGATGTTCCTGAGACAGAAACTGGGGACTACCAAGGGGGGGGGTGGGATCGGTGGGGCCATCGTCCTGGGTGTGGTGGCTGCGCTGGTGGTGTCGCCGTGCGTGGGACCGTTTGTCGCCGGCATCCTCTTGTACATCGCAACGCACGGCTCGCCGATTGTCGGATTTTTGGTGTTGTTCGTTTTTGCCCTGGGGCTGGGCACGCTGTTTCTCATCATCGGTACGTTTTCATCAGCTATCAACTCGCTGCCTCACGCCGGCGAATGGATGGAATCCGTCAAGAAGTTTTTCGGCTTCGTCCTTTTGTTGATGGCGCTGTTCTTCCTTCGAACGATCATATCGCCGGTCATCTTAGCTATCCTGACCAGTCTGGTCCTGCTGGCTTTTGGTGTCTTTGGAGGCGGACTGGATCGTCTCACCGCCGAGTCGGGCATGTTCGCGCGCCTGAAGAAATTCCTCGGTTTCGTCGCTTTTCTCATTGGCGCCTATCTGCTCATAGGGACCGTCCTCCGGGAGGGGTTGATCCTGCCCCCCGCTTCCCAATGGCTTCCGACAGTCTCTCAGGGAACTTCCGAGCAAACTGAGCACGGTATCACCTGGGTATCCGGGCTGGACGATGGACTCGCGCGCGCCAAGGCCGAGGGCAAACCGGTGTTGATCGACACCTGGGCAACCTGGTGCGCCAACTGTCGCGTGCTGGAGAAAAAGACGTTCGGTCATCCCAACGTTATCCGCGAGGCGGAGCGCTTCATGGCGATACGAGTACAATTGGAAAAGGCCGACTCCGAAATCACCAGGAACTTCATGGAACACTTCGGGCTCAAGCAATACTCATTGCCCACAACCCTGCTGCTCGACTCAAACGGCCAGGTGCGAATGATCCGACAAGGCGTGATCCCCCCGGACGACATAATAGCCGAAATGCGTCGGGTGAAGTGACAACGTTCTTTCGATCCCGATTCTTCGTCATTCGTCACTTTTTTACCGAGGCCTTCTTGACTCCGCCTGGGGGCGACTTTATATTGACGCCGATTTGATGAACACTGTTTGATAGAAGGAACATGTCACCAAGCCGTAAGAACTCATCCGTTATCGCTGTCTGCGTGCAGGAACCGTTTGAGGATGGATCCTGTATGGACCTTGGCTCCATTCAGGGCGACGATCTGCGTTTTCTGCATCAAGCATTTATTTCCGACACCATTACACACGCTCTTGATCTCGACTCATCCGACACACGGTTGTACTATATCGATGATCCCGATCGCAAGCGGTTTGTTCAGATCATCAACGACTACCTGGCGAAGAAGCTGAATGGGAAGCGGGCAACGGCTTTCAGTAAGCGCTTCAGTCTGCACGAACAAGCCAAAGAACGCTGGGGAATCCGAATCGAACAAGTGTTCGCCGAATGCTTTCAGGCCGGATATAAGAGTGTCCTCGTCATCGGTAGTCGCACACCCACCATTCGCCCCGCTACGCTCAAGGCGTCCTTGCACATGCTTGAGAAGTCGGATGCTGTGTTTGGACCGACGCCGGAGGGTCGTTACTATATTATCGGCATGTCCGGTGCGGCACACATCAATCTCAGCGATTTCGACTGGAAGTCGCCGTCAATCTATTCCGAGGTGGTTGATGCCCTTGATCGTGAAGGTCTGGCCTGGGCGGAGCAGGAAATCTGGTACGCGGTTGAAACCACCGATGAACTTGAAATGATGGTGCGCGACATCAATCAGTACCGTTACGAAGGGGACGATACGACAGCCGTCGAAACTGAAAAAGTCATGGAGCGGCTGCTGGCTAAGCTGGGAAATTAGATGGAACGCGAACTGCAGAAACTCAGTTGGCTGAAAGTCCGCGACCTTGTTCCCAGTCAGATCGACACCGTCATCCTGCCGGTGGGCACAGTTGAGGCTCATGGCAGTGACTGCCTCGGTACCGACAACTACATTCCAGAGAATATCGCGCACGGAATCGCGGAGCGTATCAACGCCCTGATCGCCCCGACCCTGCCGTTCGGGATCACGAAATCCCTGCACCGATACTCCGGCTGCGTCACTCTGCGGCCGGACACATTTGCACAGTGCCTTGGAGATATTGTCGAATCGTTCGGACACAGCGGCTTCAAAAACGTGATCATCATGAATGGTCACGGCGGCAACAACAGCGTGCTAAAGACCGTGGCGCATGATTGGCACCGCGACCACGGCCTCAATATCTGTGTCATCCACTGGTGGGAGTTGTGCGCTGAGATGACTGAGGAGTTCTTCGGGCACGTCGGCGGTCATGCCGGCACCGACGAAAGCGCGATGGTTCAGGCCATCGATGAGACGCTGGTCGACAAAGAAGCCTACGATCCTAAGCAAGCATGGTTTTTCCGCCCCGGCGCCGATGTCTACCCCGTCCCCGGTTCAATCCTGCTGTACAAAGAGGGCGAAGGGCTGCCGGAATACGATGCGGAAAAGTCCCGGCAGTATCGCGACAAAGTCATCGCTGCCGTCGGCGAGTTCGCCGAGTTGGTGCTCAAGCGCTGGCGCGAACAGGGGCTGTGATCCTGACCTACGTTTTGTGGCGCGCGTAGCGCATGAAACCCATTTATGGGCGGCTTGACCGTGTCATCCTGATATTGCGAAAAGGGCGATATCCTAAACAGGTTCCACAACCCCATCCTGAGCGGCACAACCTCATCCTGAGCGGAGTCGAAGGATGATTGAATATCCACCACTCGACGGTCAGGTCCCTTGTGGACCTGACAATCCCACAACGACACCACTACTTCTTCATCGCCTCCTTGCGCATCTCTTTGGGGAGTTTCTCGATCGCGTAACGTAGCGCCGTCCGCGGCATGACAGCGCGATGTTTCAGCACGTACTCGTAAACTTCGTCGCGGAACTCGTGGGTCGCCTCCTTGAGCATCCAGCCGTACCCCTTCTGCACCAGGTCTTCCTCATCCATCATGAGGATATCAGCAACTTTGAAAGCATCCGGCAGCGCCTGACCCTTCCGAAGGGATACGATCAAGCATACCGCCGAGGCGCGACGCATCCACATGTTCTTGGAGCGCGCCCACTTCCTGGTCCTTGGGATCAGTTCCGGGTACATGTAGATCAGATGCCCCAACGCACGGCAGCAGAGGTTGTCGACATTGCCCCAATTGGTGAAGTACGTCTTGCCCCACCGTTCAAACCGTGCGAAATCGGACTTCGTGAAATCCTTGCGGCAACGATAGGCGAAGTCGAAGGCGAAACCGACATGCGCCTCGAGGTCGCTCTCAAGCAACTCCTCGCACAGCTCAAAAACCTCCTTCTTGGGACGACCTTTGATCCCCTGCCATGCATCGTTGGCCAACTGTTTGAAAATCGCACCCTTGAGCATCCAGGGTTGATCGAGCTTTTCTTTGAAGAACCGTTGGGCGTTGATGCGATACTTGCGCGACTTGTACTTCTTGAGTTCCTTGGCGAGATGGGTGATGAAGGGTGAGGGTTTCATTCTTTATGCTACCTCTATATTGGATTGCACATACTTGCCGGGCAGGAGTTAGACATTTCTACATTGTTCCTATATGGTTGCCATCTTTCCCATCACAATACCGCACAAAAAAAGTGATCGGTCAACCGCAAAATGTGATTGCGGCCAACCACTGTTGGCGTTATAGTTCCCTTAACGGCATGTGTGGAGTTCTCTCGTGATGAATGTAGTAAACGTAGCGTCAGTGCCACAACGAAGCCCCTTTCGATATCCTGGGGGCAAGACTTGGCTAATTCCAGTCATCAGGAAATGGTTGAAGGCATGCGCGTATCCGGTCAAGGAGTTGATTGAACCATTTGCGGGCGGAGGTGTTGTCAGTCTCACCGCGGTATTCGAGAATCTGGCTGAGACAGCTACTATGGTTGAATTGGACGAAGATATTGCTTCGGTATGGCGCACCATTCTAAACGGTCAAGGTGCGTGGTTGAGCAACCAGATTTCGAACTTCGCAATGACACATGAGAATGTGGCTGACCGGCTCGCAAACTACCCCGGTTGTTCCCTGCGCGAGCACGCCTTCATTACTATTCTCCGAAATCGCATAAACCGGGGCGGTATCTTGGCCCCTGGCGCTGGTGTTGTGAAAACAGGAGAGAATGGTAAGGGCCTGTTATCTAGGTGGTATCCGGATACTCTCCGCAAACGAATACTGTCCATTGTGCAGATGAAAAACCGATTCAGGTTTATTCAGGGGGACGGGATTCCAGTCATCAGAGAGAATCTTCGCAGTTACAACGTCGTTTTTTTTGTCGATCCGCCCTACACTGTGGCAGGGCGCCGTTTATACAAATACTCTAATATCGACCATCGGAGCCTGTTTGCGCTTACTGCAAGATCAGCCGGCGATTTCTTGATGACCTATGATGACGCCCCTGAAATTCGTACCATGGCAGATGAATTTGGCTTCCAAGTGGCTACTGTGCCTATGAAGAACACTCACCACGCTCGCAAAGTAGAGCTTCTTGTCGGAAGGGATCTCAGTTGGCTCAGGCCTACCGATTGAGTTTTTGCCGTATCCGCTCCTCAAATGCCAATAGCGTCAAGGGAACTCCTCCGGTTAATCCTTCCACGGCATCCTCCAAAGTTGTATAGTGAACGAAGTCTGGTTGAAGTTTGTACCGCTCACCGGTCGATTCAAACTTCATCACAAACCAAGCTATATCACAACTAGAGATATCACTGACGCTGTCCATATCACCTATCGAGCCAAAGAAAGAACTGTCTATCACCACAGCCATTTTCTTGCCCCATCTGCGTAGCGTAGGCACTTTTATTTGCAGTTGCGGCATTAGACGTTTAGGACCACTACTCCTATAGTCTGGACGTCTCTGCGCCACCGGAAAAGGCAACTCCCGAGAACTGGACCGCCTGATAGCCTGAAACTCTTGCCCCATTTTGCTCCCAGAAAAATAGACTGCCTGGATTTCCAATGCACACCATTCGAGTTTTTTTGAACTGGAGTCGACAAGGATCGAGTCAATCCTTCCGACCTCGTCTCTGCGGCCACCGCTACTATCACTTCCTACTTTCTGCAGAAATCCGACCTCCTTAACAATGATAGGATCGCGGTTGTTGAGAATCGTACTTCCGACGAACTCAAATATAGTGTTCGCCTCCCAAAATCTCTGAGGACAGACTGCCCGTAACATTCCTTTCTCTCCGCGGTGAGTGACGGCGGGTTCTCCTGGACACAGTTGTTCGTACAGACGGATCGAGCAGACTCCTCCAGCCTTGTTACAATCTCCACTTGGCAGAAAAGGACAAGGTCTGCGTGGTTGCTCATTCTTAGGTGAGTCCAAACCTTTCGCTATGGCAATCCTGTCACCATGGCTCATATGCACGAAAGACCGTCCGAACCACTCACCGATTCCGAAACGACTCCTCTTCATCACATTCACTCACAATGTATAGGTTTCTCAGACATGGTCGTCCATGCGCCACCACCCCGCCCCCCCTCAGAACCTCTCGATATACGTCAGTCGCACGGCGCGGGTGAACGTGTCCGCTTCGCGGCGATTGACGAAAAGGTCCTTCATCAGAAACTCAATTTCAAGGTTCTCGGTGACCAACCACTTGATCGCACTGTTGAGATACCCACGACCATGCCCCGCGAACCCGTTCGGGGTCCCATCGGGCAGTTTCGACTTGTTGTCATTCAGCGCGGCGTCGTATTCGATCATAAGCGCCAGGTTGTACTTGAAAGTAGCGTCGAACCCGGCGAAGATGTTAACGTCGGTCTCTTCGTCGATGTCGTTCTCCATCGAGTAGTTTATCCCGGCATGCCACCCCGAAGTCCAGTCATAGAAGTAGAAACTGCGACTGACGACACCATAGAACCCACGCGACTTGAAAGCATATCGATCCATATCTGAATTCCAGGCGCCCAATCCCTGCGAACAAAAACCGATCGTCACCGCCGGGAAGACCTCTATCTCATCGATGATGCGAAACTTGACATTGAATTCAATTTTTGGATTCCAATTGGGATCCCTATTGGAGATGACACCCTCGGCGCCGTAGGATATCCCCACCATCAGCCGGTGCGACAGACCGATATCGGTGCGGGCCAGGGCACCGCCGTTGGGATAAAGGCGAAGCCCGACGGTGTAGTAGCCACGGGGGAGCGTCCCGGCGGTCGGCATATCCACCAGCCATCGCGGCGGCACGTCGTAGAGACTGGTCTGCGCGCTATTGATATACTCTTGAGCCGAAGCCGACGCTGCGATCAATATCATTAACGCGAACATCACGGATAATATGACTTTATTCATGGCACTACCTTTGGTCAAAACAGGTTTACTTGCTCACGAGCAAGAAGAAGCTGCCTCACAATGGAGTCAAACAAAAAACTGGCCGTGGGTGACTCTGACGAGAGCAGGCCAGATGCTGCCGGCCCCATTTCAAAG
Source organism: bacterium (assembly GCA_030605565.1). Lineage (GTDB taxonomy): Bacteria > Zixibacteria > MSB-5A5 > GN15 > FEB-12 > JAJRTA01. Next base: position 11,816 of record JAUWIB010000089.1, on the reverse strand, counting down.
CTATTCTTGTAAGTCAGGTTCCTTGGAACCTGACGGCTGGGTGGCATGGTCAAACTTGTTTGGCCATGGACAGAAGACTAACCCGCCCCAAACAAGTTTGAGACGGCCACCCCTCGCGCGCCACGTTGGTACTGGGGCAGACGAGGAGAGGTTGTCCTACAAGTCTGAAAATCGCGCGGGCACACGGAATACATGTGCACGGCAGATGTCCACATCTGCCGAACAAGAACACACCCCCGCCCTTTATGCCAGCGGCATAACCTCCGGCGAGTGCAATCCCTCAGTGCAGATCGACCAGTCGGTAAAAGTGCTCTGTGAGTTGGCTGGTGATGTCGCCGGTGGCGAGGCGATGACCCTTGCGACCGACCTTGATCACCGACACACCGACAACCAGTTTCAACGAGCTTGATATGAAGACCTCATCCGCCTTGAGCAATCTCGCCAGTGAGCAGTTTCTTTCTGCAACGATGTAGCCGAGCTTCCGAGCTTCTTTGAGAACGGTTTTGCGCGTGACACCTTCGAGGCAGCCGGACATGATGGGCGGCGTGTAGATACGTCCACGTTCTACCCAGTAGATGTTGGCGGAGGTGACTTCGGCAACCTGGTCGTTTTGGTTAAGCATAAGCGCGTCATCGCAGTTTGCCTTCCTGGCCTGGCCGAGCGCGGCGGCATGGATAGCATACGACAGCGTCTTGATACGCCGAAAAACAGATTTGTGGTCGACACGGAAGCGGGAGACGTGAAGAGTGTAGGGCTGGGTGGGCACGGTGTGCGGTGAGGCGCTCAGGATCACCTGCGGTCTCCCCTGCCGTCCCACCCAACGAGCCGCTTCGCCGGCGGTGAGCGTCAGGCGAAGTTTCGTGATTCGGTCGGGATGGGCGCGCACGGTTCTGCGCATCCAGGCCGTCAGTTTCTCCGGCGACGCCGGTATCTCCAGCCCGATCACACGCGCTCCACGGTACAATCGTTTGAGATGCTCTTCAATGAAGATGATGCGATCATCGATAGCCAGGAACGTCTCAAACAAACCCTCGGCATAGAGCAGCGAGTTGTCGAAGACGGAGATGCGCGCATTCCGGCGGTCGACGAAACGTCCGTTTATCGTGGTGACAGTCTTCAGCACGCCGACGACTCCATTTGGACACCGACAGCCCGTAGCAGATTGCGAGCTTTCAACAGCATCTCCCGATACTCCGCCTCCGGATCGCTGTCAGCGACAATCCCGCCCCCGGCATGAATTCGGTAGACTGAGTCAGCGTGAGTCATGGTACGAATTGCAATATTGAAGTCGGCATCGTCTCCATGAACATATCCGATGCAACCTGTATAAACCGACCGCGGACAGGCCTCAAGTTCATTGATAATCTCCACCGCCCGCTTCTTGGGTGCGCCCGTAATGGAACCGCCCGGTAGCATGGCCGATATTACGTCGGTCATCGATACATTAGGGGCCAGCTCGGCTGAGATGTCGCTTACCAGATGGATCACTGACGAGTAGGTTTCCGTCTTGAACAGATGATCGACCGACACTGAACCGGGGCGGGCGATGCGCCCGAGGTCGTTGCGTTCCAAATCGACAATCATCAGCAACTCCGCACGGTCCTTTTCCGACTCGAGCAAGCGTCGGCGGTTTCGTGCGGATTGGGAACGGTCGTCGCCGCGAGCAATGGTACCTTTGATGGGACTGGTGCTGAGACGACGGCCTTGTTTGGCGAACATCCGCTCCGGCGAAGACGACAAAACCTGATAATCGCCGAAATTCATGTAGGCACTATTCGGCGCCGGGTTCAGTCGACGAAGCCTCCGATACACCTCGAACGGAGGCTCGGTGCTGCTCACATCGATGCGTGTAGTGAAGTTGGCCTGGTAGATGTCCCCCTCGCGGATGTGCTCCTTGATGGTCCGGACCCGATCGAGGTAGTCTTCCCGCCGGGTCGTCAGGCGCCAGTCGCGGCTCCGATCAATAGAGCCGAGAGTTCCTTCGCCAAGCGTCGTGTGACCATAGTGGCTGTCCGGATCGGTCTGGATGAGGGCATCTTCATCACAGGAATGTTCAAACTTCCGCACAGAATCGTAAAACAGAAACCGCACCGACGGAATTTCCGACCCCTGATGACGACTGGCCGCCCCCAAGAACGGAAGGGTCGCTTCGTAGCTGATATACCCCACCGAGAAGTATTCCCGGCTGTTCCACAACTGTGACAACAGGTCCCATATCTGATCACCGGGGAGCGTCTGGAGGCGACGGTTGGGCGCTCTTACAAGAACTCGGTCATTCTCTAACATGACGTCGATCTGCGGATCTTCGGCGATGAATGAATTGCGTCCGCGATCTGAGAAGTGCATAGATGAATCCAGCCAGACCGATCCGGGCCGGTCGGCCAGAGGTGCAAAAACCGATTCCGGAGATTGCTTTTCCGTGTTTGTAAGTACCGATGTATCCATACCAGATCGGAAAGCTACTTCACTCAGCCGGATTGTCAAGAGCGAATACCCTTGGACTTTCCCCAAAAATCTACGGGTTGAACAGTGATATTTGGGGTGAACGCGCACGCACTCTGTCATTCCCGCGCAGGCGGGAATCCATCTTCCTCTTCTTTTTCGGTCATACTTGCCTACTTCCGTCATGCCGGCGGTATCCAGTCTACGCAAGCAAGCCTGGATTCCTGCTTTCGCAGGAATGACAAAAAGGAGCAGGTATGACAAATGGTGTGCGCGTAGCGCGAGAAAGTGATTTATCACCGCGTAGCGCGAGGAAGCGACTTGTCGCCTTTCCACTGGATGCCGGATCAAGTCCGGCATGACACGTTGTTCTTCTTTCTGAAAACACCAACCCCTTGATCAATTTACATTAGCAGAACTCTTCAACTATTTCTGGGGAAAGTCCTGCGAATACCCGGATCACGTGCGAGCGGCCAGGGTCACGGAGATATCTAAGAGCGTGCAATTTGTGATTGAACCACGGCGTGCACACCGATATATTGCGGCATGGATTTCTTTGAGAGCGAATCGCCCCCGTCTGAAAACTCGCGCCAACAAGCCGTGCCGCTGGCCGATCGCATGAGGCCGCGGACAATCGAAGAGTTTGTCGGGCAAACCAAAATCTTCGGATCGGGAACGCCGCTGCGTCAGGCGATTGAGAATGACCGCGTCGGATCGCTCATTCTCTGGGGACCGCCCGGGTCCGGCAAGACCACACTGGCCAAGTTGATCGCAAAGACAACGCGAGGGCAGTTCGTACCGTTCTCGGCGGTAACGTCGGGCATCAAAGAAGTCAAGGCGGTCATATCCAAAGCCGGCAGCTATTTCAAACTGTCGGGACGGCGCACCTACATTTTCATCGATGAAATCCACCGCTTCAACAAAGCCCAGCAGGACGCCTTCCTCCCCTATGTCGAGACGGGCGACATTGTGCTGATAGGGGCGACTACCGAGAATCCGTCGTTTGAAGTGAACTCGGCGTTGCTTTCCCGGATGAGGGTCTATGTTCTCGAACGACTTGATTCGACCGATGTGAGGGTTCTTCTGGAACGTGCCCTTAGCGACACGGAGCGGGGACTGGGCCCTCTGAACATATCTATAGAGGACACCGGACTCGACGTTATGGCGGCGGCGGCTGATGGCGATGCTCGGCGGGGGTTATCGCTTTTGGAAGCGGCGGCGGCTTTTGTCGGCCCGGATAAGCAGATCACGTTGGAAAACCTCAAGCAGGTGCATCAAAAGGGTCTGGCTTTGTATGACAAGGCGGGCGAGGAACATTACAACCTGATCTCGGCCTTGCACAAAACGATTCGCGGCGGCGATCCCGACGCCTCGCTGTACTGGCTGGCTCGCATGCTCGACGGCGGCGAGGACCCAATGTACATCATCAGACGGCTGGTGCGATTTGCCACCGAGGATATCGGCCTGGCTGATCCGTATGCGTTGACATTGACGCTCAACGCTCGCGACTCCTATCATTTTCTCGGTTCACCCGAGGGAGAACTGGCTATCGCTCAAGCCGTCATTTACATGGCCTGTGCGCCGAAATCGAACTCTGTCTACGCTGCGTTCAAGGCGGCGCAGGTGGATGCTGCTGAGAAGGGATCGCTGCCGGTCCCGCTGGGACTGCGCAATGCGCCGACATCGTTGATGAAAGATATCGGATACGGCAACGGGTACCAGTATGCCCACAATTACGACGACGGTATCACCGACCAGGAGTATTTTCCTTCGGAGTTGGCCGGCGCCGAGTACTACCACCCTACTTCCGCAGGTCGCGAGCAGCGGCTGAGCGAGTACCTTGAGCGTTACAAAGAATATCGCAAGAAGCTTAAGAGTGAATCGTAGGTCCTTCTCTCGTCATTGCGAGAATCGTAGGTCAGGAGCCCTGCGCTCCTGACGCGAAGCCGATTCCGTGGCCGGTGTACGTCCTCATGCACCGGCGCCACAGATTGACGTCACTCCGCGGCCAGCACCTTCTGAAGCACCGACCGGGCTGCATCGGAGACTATCTGGTACCCCTTCTCGTTCAAATGCACCGGATCCACCGAGCAGTCGCGTGGCAGCAAGCCGTCATCGTCGGCAATAGCTGCGGCAAAGTCGATCAGGTAGTAATCTTTTTCAGACGCAAATGCGCGCACCCAGTCATTGAATCGAGCAAGACTGTCGGCCACCGAGTAATCGCCGATACGCGCCTCAGGCTTTCCGGCCGGGATGATCGTGGACACGATTGGTACAATGTCATTCGCCTCAGCCAACTGAGTCATCATGGACATACCGTCTTCCAGAACCTTCAACGGCATCTGAGGACGTATATTAATGGAGCAGAATTTGATGATGACTGCTTTCGGTTTCAATTCGAGCACGTCTCGGTGGTAGCGAGTGAGGATACCCGGGACCAACTGACCCCCGACGCCCCGGTTGACAATCGGAAGCTCCGGCAGGTACGTACGAAAATCCCATCGTTGCGTGATCGAGGCGCCCAGGAACACGATGCGCCGGGGGTCTGCCACACCTGCCTCGATTTCGGCCAGCAGGTCGGTATTCGCCTGAGCATAGGGAATCGTGGGAGCCGTTTGTTTAGTCGTACCGGTAAGCTTGCGCTTGAGATCGCCCAGCGGCGAGCCGCCGTATTTCACGTAGTTGAAGAAGCCCCACACGGCCACGATGTTGAGCAGTATCGACCCGGCCAGAACGATTATCCAAACATATCGCATGTCCTTGCTCTCCTTTTTATCCAGCGCCTGTTAGTTCAACTACAGATTAACTTTCCGCGCCGGATTACCCATGAATGTACTGTTGTCCGGGGCATCTTTGTAAAGAACCGCGCCGGCGGCAATCGTACAGTTCTCGCCTACATTGGCCATCAGAACGGCCTCCTGACCGATCCAACTGTTGCCGCCGATCGTAATCAGGTCGTACTGTTCGGTCTCCGTCTGTTCGGTGACACGCTCTTGGGGCCGCCCGTGTTGGTACTTGCCCGAGATAACCGACACCCGCGCACCGAACAAAACGTTCGGTCCGATTTCGGCGCGACCGATGATCGTGTAGACCCCCAACACTACCCCAGGTCCCAGGACTACGTCGCGATGCGAGAGCATGCTGCCAAGCATCAAACAGGCATCCGGCGACACCTGCCTGCAGGTTGCCCAGTAGAAGCCGAGCCTTAGATACTGGCCGATAATGGTAGGGCACAGCGATACGATCTCCTTGCAGCCGCCGAACACTCGCTCGTACTGTCGGCCCATGATGAGCGCTTCGAGCCAGCTCAACAGGATCAGCGGGGAACAGAGAACAACGCCGCACATAAGCATAAGTCTTTTGAGCAGTTGTCTAATCATCTCGTTACTCGGCGGGCGTCGAAAGGAGCAGCTACGGCAATCGAACTGTTCAATAACGCCCTGGAAGGAAACCTAGTCCGGTGGCAGGATTGAGGCAAGAACAAAACGACGGCCTTCAGTCGAGCCGCCGCTACGCCTATCCTCTGGGCCGACCTGGGCATCACCCTCAACTCAGGAATTGCTTTTCCTTTGAATATACTTGACCAGGTTGTCGACGGAGTCGAGATTATCGGGAACGAGATCGTCGTCTTCGACCGTGATCTGAAACGTCTCTTCGAGAAAGCCGACCAACTCAAGAACGCCGGTTGAATCGATTATGCCCAATTCCAGCAGGGACCCGGAGGCGGTTAGCACAGTGGCATCCTGGCCCATCATGAAATTGTCGACAATAAAGCCTCTGAGTTGCGCTCGAACGTCCAATCGAACCTCCGGGTCATGAAATCGTTTCTTAATGAAAACAATCCGGTTTCCTAAAGTTATCGACAGATCGAAGTTACAGTAAAGTCCTCATCGCGACAAGCATTTCTCTCGCGTCCGGTGCACGTCTACAATCTAAATGCCTCGTCGGTCATCATGCCATACCGAGTACTCGTCCGACGTCGGCGGCGACGGCGGTTCAAACTGATCAACAAAACGTTGAACCATCAGTTGCGCGGAAAGGATCCCGATAAACGACATGTTATCCTTGAACGACAGGTGCGCATGGGATAGTCGTCCGCATTTGGTCTTCAGCTTGTTCACAGCGGACGGCTTGAACAGTCCCGCCCGGTTCAGCGACTCCTCGGCGAGTAACTCCTCGATGTACGCCGGTCGGTTGTCACAGAAAAAACTGTTGGAATCCGGCGCCATGTACGGCTGCTTGACACGATTAACGATACGGCTGGGCAACTCGGCTTTCATGGCCCGTTTCAGCACCGCCTTTTCATTCAGGCCGCGTATCTTGTACCACGGTGGAATTCGGGAGCCAAGCTCGACCACCCGGTGATCCAGAAACGGATACCTCCCCTCGACCGAGTTGGCCGCCGACACTCGATCCCCCTGCGAAGAAAGCAGGTATCCCGACAGCAATGACCGCGCCTCAAGGTACTGGGCGCGTAACAGGTGATGCCATCGGTCGAATTGGTCGGGGAGGTCACGCCCGAACACTTCAAGCGATGGGTGATCGCCGATCTGCGCCTTTACATCGTCGGTGAAATACTCTTTCAGCTTCACCGTCGTATTTATCCGTGGCAGGTGCGAGAACAAATACTCGTCGGTCTGAGACAGACCCTTCTTGTAGAATGTTTCCAAGTAAAAGCGGGCCCGCCCCGGCGACAGCGGCAATGTCGGGTACAGTTTTCTCAGCAACAAGGGTCGCCACTTCGAATCGGGACGACGCGACCAGAACTTTCGGATTAATGTCTCTTTGAACAGATCGTAGCCGCCGAAGATCTCGTCGGCTCCTTCGCCGGTCAGGACTACTTTGAAATCGTTCCGCCGTACCAGCGCCGACAACATATAGAGAGGGGTGGGAGCGGTCCTGACAATCGGCCGTTCGGCATGCCAGATAACGTGCGGAAAGTTTTCGGCGATATCCTGATAGGAACAACTGACCTGATGGTGATTGGTGCCGAGATGATCGGCCATCTCGCGTTGGAACTCCGACTCATCGTATGCCTTGTCATGAAAGGCGATCGAAAACGTCTCCACGCGGGTTTCGGTGAAGTGTTTGATCAATGCCGTGGTGGCCGATGAGTCGAGGCCGCCGGACAAATACGCCCCTACCGGCACGTCGGCTCGCAGCCGCAACCGGACAGAATCTACTAACAGCTCATGAAGCTCCTCGGCCCAGGAGTCGATCGATCTTGAACGGTCAAACTCGGTTGGGAAGTCCATCGACCACCAACGATGATTGGATACCTGCCCGTTCTTGATTTCAAGATAGCATCCGGCCTCAAGTTCGTTGATCCCGTCAAAAGCGGTGCGCGGCGGCGCCGTCGTCCACCAGGTGAAAATCTCGTCCAGCCCCTTGAGGTCGAGGTGACGAGGAACCGACAGGTCGCAGAAAATCGATTTGATCTCGGAGGCGAATATGAAACGTCCATTGTGCGTGGTGTAGAAAACCGGACGGATACCCAACCGATCCCGCGCGATGAACAGAGAACCCTGCTTCTTATCATAGATGGCGAAGGCGAACTGGCCGTTGAAGCGCGACAGGCACTCACGACCCCACTGTTCGTAGGCGTGCACGATCACTTCCGTGTCCGAGCGCGTGCGGAACCTGTGTCCCGCCTTCTCCAACTCGTCGCGAAGTTCAATGTAATTGTAAATCTCACCGTTGTACGAGATCCATATCGAGCCGTCCTCGTTGCACAACGGCTGCGATCCGGTGGAGAGATCGATGATCGACAGACGGGCCTGACCAAGCACACAGAGATCGTCAAGATAGGCGCCGATCTCATCCGGACCACGGTGGTGCAGGATTTTTATCATGCGTCCGATCAACTGCTCGTCGGGCAGATCGGTCGTATCATTCAGTTTGAAGTATCCGGCAATCCCACACATAGCACAAACCTAATCCGGAAGAGAAGACGGCACATCGGTTGTTCGTATACCGTCGACAACCTGCTAATCGATTTTCAGCGGACTCATTCGCAGATACTCGGTGGCCACAATCTTGCGCTTGATATTGGTGTACGCCTTTTCCACCTGCTGTTCGGTAAGCCCCAATACTGCTGCCGCTTTGGCCGGTGAAACGTCGTGCTCCATCGCGTACCAAAGCATATCCATGTTGTAGAAATCCAGACCGAAGAAAAACTCCTCCTGAGTAACTTCAGCGGAATATGTGTCGGTGGTAGGCTGGCGCTTGATGATCTCATCGGGAACGCCAAGAAACTCGGCCAACTGGAAAACCTGTATCTTGTAGAGATGCGCAATAGGCTTCAGATCCGCGCCGCCGTCACCGTACTTAACAAAGAACCCTTGCTGATGCTCATCCTTGTTGCCGGTGCCGACCACAGCCCAGTTACGAAGTTCGCCGTGATAGTAAAGTGTGGTCATACGAAGTCGCTGTTTCAAATTGGACGCCGCCACCACTTGAAGATAGGCCTTGAGCGGCATGCGTTTGGTCTTCGACTCTCCGGCTTCATTTTCTATGGTGAGGTTGAAGAAATTGAACGTTTCCTTCTCCAAAATATTGCCCGGGTTGATTATTTTGGCCTTGTAGCTGTCATCGAACTCAGGGAACACCTGCTTGATAGCTTCGTCACGGCGCCGGTAACAACCCAGCCCGACCAACCCTCTGGAGATATTCTCCGTGACGGTATCGAAACCGAGCTTCGCGGCCAGAACCTCGGCGAGATTGGCGCTGTCGGGAGACGAGTCTGTTTCCGGCATCATTATGCCGACCACTTTCTTCGGTCCCAAAGCGCGAGCACACAAAGCAGCCACTACCGAGGAGTCGATACCGCCCGATATCCCGACCACGGCGCCCGATTTCTTCAGCGTGCCGCGAATCTGATTGAGTATTGTCCGACACAATTCATCGGCGACTTGCTCCGGGTCAATCTTCAAGCTATCCTTGGTGAATTCCACTTGCTACCCTCACCTCCGATCAGGTTAACACTGTACGACGGCTTTTCAAGTTACATCCAACTCTTCACATTGGCAACCTCGATATTCACAAAACCAACGCCGCATCGCCAGGCGCTGCCGAGCCTCGGCGTTTCCTTGATTATCGGTATCTCTCAGACAGCCCTTGAGGCCGTGGAAAACCGGACGCCTACAGAATTGGCGGGCCACTGATCGGCCAATAGGCGAAAGACAACACAACCGTACCCTTCCTGTCCTCGACGGTCAGCTTGCGAACCTGCACCAGAACGTGATGACCCTCGGTCGTGACGATCCAGACCCAGTCTCCTTCGCGGACAGCCACTCGGTCGTCCCTCGGTTCGCTGTCGATTGAGGCCAGTCGGCTTTTTGCCGTCTCCAGATCCCCGTTGACCGAGAGCCGCATGAATCGATTGTTGCGCAGGAAGCCGTCCAGTCGGATGGCTGAAGCGAGATAGTCGGTCCCACCCTTGGAGTAAAAGTACAAATCGTTGTTCAGATCATCGGCGCGAACATACTGATTCTGAGCAAACGAATATCCGTCCTGCTCGGAACTGTAACGCGTGGCCAACTCTATCTCGCCGCGCGGACCGCACACCGCCACCACCTCTTCGGATGGCGCCGACAGGGATTGGTCCGGGAAGACTACCCGCGCTGAAACATAGTACCTGACACCATTGTCAAGTCCCTGGGCGTCATACCGCACAACGCCGTCGTCGGGATCAGTGTCACCGGGGTACACCGTGGCGTTGAACGGCTGGGAGTCGTCTCCTGACAACGGCCGTTCACTTATGTAGATGTTGTACCCGCTAATCAACTGCGGACAATCCACTTTCCACGCTATCGTCATAGTTCCATCACCGGCCTCAACAATCGGAGCCTCCGGCCGACACCTCGTCGCCTGCTCCGTTCCGGGCGGTGGCGGTCCGCAGCCGAGGCTCGCTAAAAGAGTCATCAGAATTATCGAGGCAACCGTTCTCATTTCGCAGATAGCTCCATCTGTCGCGGACACAAGAACCTCACTTCGTTTTGCGTGATTAGTACATCCTCCTCTAACCCGACACAACCGATACCGGGCAGACTGATTTCCAGTTCCAACGTGAATATGTTCCCCGCTTCAAGCTCGATCGTCGGCGACCTGCCATAGCGTTCCCACTTGGGCCCGATGAGCGCGCCGCCGTCATGCACCCCACGACCTAACTGGTGACCAAGAGCATGCTGGTACGCGGGATAACCGTTGTCGAGCAGCATCTCCCGTGCAACGGCGTCGATCTCAAAACCTCTGACACCGGGCTGGGTACATCTGGCTGCCTCGGTAATAATGTCGCGTACTGTCTCGAACGCATCTTTCAGATTTTGCGGCGGCGTGCTCTCCCCCGGTCGGCGGAAGTATACCAACCGTTGCAGGTCGGAACAGTATCCCTCGACCTGCGCTCCGAAATCGACATGCAGGAGATCCCCAGCCTCAAGTTTGGCCTCGGTCGGTGAGCCGTGCCCGGGTGACGTCTTCTCACCGGCGTTGACAATGGTATCAAACGAATTCACGGCGCCAGCGCCGGCGATCTCTCCGTCGATCACAGTTGCGATCTCTTTCTCGGTCATGCCGGGCGTGATCTTTTCAGTCGCTGCCTTGAACGCGTCGTCCGCCAACACTGCGGCGCGGGAGACCAACTCGATCTCAGTATCGAGCTTGCGGCTGCGAAGTTTGGTGCAGATCTGCTCCGCTGATATTATCCGATCGGCGTAGGGCGTGTCGGATAGATAGTCGAGCAATGTCAAATACATGCCGTGAGTAAGACCGTCGGCGGACGGATTATCCGGGGAGTAATTGACGGCAATCGACTTCGGATCCAGCCGCGCGATCAACTTGCGGAAATCCTCTCGCACTCCCTCGGTGTAAGTCACCACCTCGGTGAAACAGCCGCTACGCTTGAAGTTCTCTTCATCGAGATTGCCGACCAATGCGACGGCGTCGCCCTTGCGCGTGTAGAAGAAAAACGACTGCCAGGTGACATCATTGCCGACCACCAACGCCAGCACCGGGTCAGCCATGATCGAACTCTCCCGTACAGCCACCAGCCACATGTCTACTTGAAGCTCCTCCAGCAGCCGGTTGACCTGCTGAATCTTGTCTTTGACGACATTCATGGCGGCCAAGATAGGTCGCACCACGGCTATTTACAAGAGGAAAGCAGGCGGCAACCGGACGCACGGCACCATGTAGGGGGCGAGTACCTTCGGGGAGTGTTGAAAAACCCCGAGAGGCGTCATTGCGGGCATAATAGCCAAAAAGTGTTGATTTCGGGGTCATTTATGACACAGATGGAAGTACCAGAGGAAGTAATTATTTCTCATCTTTGGATGAAGGCCTCGGTGTTGACGATAGCGCATTTTTAGACGACTGAA
>JAUWIB010000022.1 GCA_030605565.1 bacterium | reverse complement strand
CGCGAATCTCTCTGGTCATGATACTCCTCAGTCTGATACTACCAACAGACTAAAAACATAATCACCCTAAATCAACTACAGAGTTTTGAGACAGCCTCCAAGCCCCGGGCATCGCGGATCGATTAAGATTCGACTATCGGTAATGCTACTGATGCGAATCACGTGGAAGGCAATTCGGAGATAGCGGAGATATCAAATTCGATGCGTCTAGCTGTTTTTTACTGGATCTCCGAGGGGGCAAGTATTATCTTTACGTCAGAGTAGCAGATGAGTGATTCGAACCGTCGGTAATGCACAAACAATGTGAATTGATAATGGTCAAACGTAAAGCCCCTGTTGTACGAGCCAAATTCTCACGACGCAACCGCGTGACCATTGCCACGTCTGATTGCTTGAGATTCTTACGGACGATACCGGATGGGGAAGCAGCACTGGTAGTGACCAGTCCGCCCTACAACGTGGGGAAGAAGTATGAGACTCAATTGTCCTTAGATGAGTACATTGCGTTTCATACCAAGGTCATCGCGGAGTGTGTTCGCGCCGTCCGTAAGACCGGAAGCATCTGCTATGTGGTAGGCCACACCAGGCTTGCGGACAAGCGACTAGTGCCGCTAGATATCATTCTCCACGACGTCTTTGATAGGTTCGGACTAAAGCTCAGGAATCGAATCATATGGCATTTTGAGCATGGCTTGAACTCCAAGAACAGGTTCTCGGGACGCCATGAGTCGATTTTGTGGTACACGCGCTCCGACGATTTTACATTCAATCTGGACGCGGTTCGAGTTCCTCAGAAATACCCGGGCAAGCGCCACTACAAAGGCCCTCACAAAGGCCTGTACTCTGGTAACCCTTCGGGAAAGAACCCTGGCGATGTCTGGAAGATTCCGAATGTTAAGGCAAACCATGTCGAGAAGACGACTCATCCTTGTCAATTTCCGATTGGTCTCGCAGAGACACTTATATTGTCATTTTCCAATCGAAATGACCTTATACTTGACCCGTTTTTCGGAGTCGGGTCTACGGCCGTTGCCGCCTTGCGCACTGGTCGAAGGGTGGCTGGATGTGATCTGGATAGGGGCTATATTGAAGTTGCCAGACAACGAATCCGACTTGCGCTAGTTGGGAGACTAAAGACCAGGCCTAGAGACAGACAGGTATATCAGCCTTCTTCAGATAGTAAGCTACTCACGAGGGATTAGCTCGCTAGGGCTCCATTGGCAGTACTCATGTGAAGTCAGATCTGCGGCTCAGTTTTGCTTGGCACATGAAAACCAGTCACAAGTGCTCTAAATGTCTTGGCCCCATGATCGAATTTCCATTCTTCAACACACCTTCTGATTGAACCGACAGGATCATCAGGGCTTACATCAAAACCACGTTTTCCGCCGAGTCTGTGCTTCTCCGCAAGAGTGTGGAACATAGCCTCGTCAATCAGAAGCTCTGCCAACCTGATTTGAGCGCCCTTGTCACTCTTCAGTTCGTCATCGAAGCTCGACTTATCTTTGCCAAAAAAGGCTCTATTGGTCGGATGATCAGAATTAACCCAGATGGTAGCGCTGGTTGGATCGAACTGCACGGCGATCTTCCTGCCTCTAATGGGACCATACTCCACATCGCGGAAGATGCCGTGCTCTGCAGAGACTGGCTCTGCAATCTTTACCCGTGCATAGGCCTTGTACTTACCATGGCCACGCGGCTTAGCCTTAGCTGCGACTATTCCGGTCTGACCACTCCCGTGGCCCCTGAACTGCACAGGTACCTTGGCCAATCTCATACCCTCTATGACGTCGCGTTTCGCAGTCTTGCGCACATAGGTATAGACGTCGTGTCCGTTTTCGTCCACAAGTGTCAAGCCACTTGACGCGTCTTCCATTCGAAATAATATCTCAGTACCTATGGGTATTTTGGTCGTATCCACAAACAGAACGGTCAAACCACGACGATGGGCAGTGGTCGATGAAAAGGTTGGCCTGAACTCCATCCCGTCTTCAGGAACCGTTAGCTGAGGCGGCACTCGAACATCTCGGACATGTAGCTTAGTGGAGACTATTCCCCCGTCTCTGGTCTCAAGAAGTGCCTCGATATCACCGGCGGCACCAATGATGCTGCTACTAAGTCTGAAGCCCATTTGAAGTACTCCAGGAATCACCTCCTTTGCTCGCTCGAGACTTGTTTCATCCGGTTCTATCATAATATCCGGGCAGTTACTTTCCAAGACGACGGCGCACTTCCTCGTAACCTCAGCGGTTTTTGCATACATTAGGACTGCACGTGGCACCCCGGCCGTGAGTGTGATAATGCTTGGATCAAATGTTACACACTCGAACTCTGGGACTTTTGCATGTTTGGGACCAGCCTCCTCGCCTGTTTCGCCGGTCTCTTCTGTGAACAGAGAATTGAGATGCTCCATCGCTTTGTCCACTCGTGATTGAACTTCCTTCGATAACTCTTTCGATCCCTCCTTGGCACGTCTTAGCTCTTCTTTTACTATCGGATCAAGCTCTTTTCGCACCGCCGCCGACAGCGCCTCTGCGAAAGGATGCTGCCTTCTTAGGCCGTCCCTGGAATCTGTGATTACAGCCTCGGCGTGGTTTTGCAGTCTGTCTCTTGCAATCTCTCGGAAGCCGGTTAATCTCACTATACCGTATAGTCGTTCGAGGCCTGGTTGGCGATCGTACTCAAAGAGTGTTAAGTCATATACAGCATCATTCTCGTCAACGACGAGCAGACCATTCTCCCTGTACTCCAGATTAGAATCCGCGTTAAGAGGATCGTCCGATCGGATTACAACTGCTTCCACCTTCACGGGACTGTATTCAAGATACTTGACCTCAGTCTCGAATCTTCCGACGACCTCTCCAGTAGGTAATGCGTAACCGAGCGTATCTGTATGTGATCCGCCACTGCGATGTTGCTCGAGCACGACTTCACAACAGGGATTTGCGTTTATTAAACGCAACATATAGAAGTTGCAGAGTCGGATGTACAGTGGTTCTCTGCCCGGGATGCGGCATTTCTCGACAGGCGTATACTCGACGGCCGTACCAGCGTTATCAACGGAGAACTCCTTTCTTAGGGACTTCTGGCGGCGCGACATGTCGCGTACTTTATAGATAGGGCGATCGTCCTCACTGAAGCGTGCACGCAACTCAGTTGTTTTGGCATCTTTGAAGCTGATGATTCTCCCGTCACGGTGACCCCAAAGGACATCGGATATACCTTGTCCAAACAGCCCCCTGACAGCAGCCCCCTGAGACTGTTTACTCTTGTCCGCACCGTATTCGGCAAACGTGCGAACCAACTCATCTTCAGAGAGTCCTTCCGCTTGATCAATGATCTGGCACTGCCTCTTTTCCATTTGAGATCGTTTGGTGGTTGAAATGCGTACGTGTATGCGGCATTTCCTCTTCTTAGGTCGGATTCCACTGACGAGTTCTTCATGATCAACCCGGTCGCCTTTCTTCATTTGCAGCGCCCGCTCGACCAGCCCAAAAGATTCCCGCAAGAGACCCAAGCGTTTGTAACTATCCCAGCCATTCGTTATGGGTTCAGTTAGAGATTTTAATACACTAGCGCTGACCGACTCTGATAACATGCGCTTGAACTTCCTAGGCGCAACCCCCAGATCATAAGTGTGCTCCTTCATGATTTCCCCTTATCTTTCTTTTTGTCTTTAAGTAACATTCCGAATTGCGATTGGCATGCCTTAAGGAACTCAACTGCCTCGTCATCATCTGTATTCTTCGCAGCTTGTACGAGCTCTCTGAGTTTGCGGCGAAGCTCCTGCTTGGGAGTATGGGCAAAAGCGTCAAGTAGGGATAGGAATTCGAGGCCTCTCGCTTTTTCCATTTTCCCTCCAGCGAAAAGCCTGAATAATTCACTCTCCTTGGTTTCCGCAACGATTGCTGGGTCAGACGATGTCCTCTTGCTATCCTCCGCCGACGCGCGAGAGTATGGCTGCGACTTGGATCCATTTCCAGTCCTCTGCTGATCAAAGAAACGATCCACACTGTCTGCAGCTGCCTTCCCGATCGCTGTCAGGGAATAGCCCCTCTTTGCAGAACCATTTGTGTAATTCCTATACTTAG
Source organism: bacterium (assembly GCA_030605565.1). Classification (GTDB taxonomy): domain Bacteria; phylum Zixibacteria; class MSB-5A5; order GN15; family FEB-12; genus JAJRTA01. Next base: position 22,240 of record JAUWIB010000022.1, on the reverse strand, counting down.
GCTGCATCTGCATCAAGGTGCGATTCACACGCATGCCGTCGGGGTGCTCGGGGAATCCGACCATGGAGAATCTCACCGGAAAGAGCCTGTGAAGTGCTACACAGAGGTTCTCTATGGTCAATCTCTCGGACATCTGTTCGATTCGCAGCATTGCGTACGCTGCAAGATCTGCCAACGGGAGTTTCTCGTACTGCCCAGTTTCCAGGGCACTCAACTCGCGTATTTCATCCTTGCTCATTCTTGTTCTCCATAGACTTCAGAAAGTCCTTTCCAAGGTCTGTCACTACATAGGTGACCTTCACACCGTGCCTCAGTCTGCCGACTAAGCGCAGATCCGCCATGCGAGATATCGCGCCCGACCTTTGCGACGATAGGAAGGAATTTGTGTACTTCCTCCCGCCCGATGAGAGCATTACCTTGAGTGACGCATCTAGATTATCAGGCGAGTTCTTTCCGTCCCTTATCAGCTTAAGCAACGTGATGTATGTGAAACGTTCGACAGGGACCTGAGCACGTATATGCCCAAGAAGAAACTCCACTTCCTCGGAACCGAATATCTGCATTTGTTGGTCAACGTTCGTATCGAGAACGGGGTTCTGCAATATAGCTAGCTGCCATCCTGCCTCGGAAAGTGAAATCTCCGGGTCCCTGTCCCGACTATAACCGACCAGCTTGAGGGCGCTCAACATGCCGGACACCTCGCCCAACTTGTTTACATTGCCTATAAACTGGTGGATATAGCGGCTGACACTCTTGTCTCCCTTGTCTCCGGATAGTGGAAAGGCAACAGACAAAGCATCGTCTCTTTTGAGCTTGTATCTACTGTCGAGACGCTTTAGGTAGTCGCCCAGACGGGCCACTTGTTCTCCGATCCTCTCGTGCACAACCGACAGGTGTACACTCCTGCCCAACTCGGCTTGAAGGTGTGCAAGTGCCCGACAGTTAGCCTTTGCCGGCATGAGTTTGTTGTACATCGCAAACAGCCATCGGTCCAGAGGCACTTCTTCCGCCGAAGCATGAGAGTCCCCTGCCAGTTCTGCGAAAGCAGAAGGCCTTGAAAGTCCAGCGTGCTGGAAGAGTTCTGGGACGCTGGAAGCCAAGCTACGACGGACGGTTTTTTCCGCCGAGCCCTGAAACAAGCTGGGTCCAGCTGCCTCCTCAAGGACCGATTCTATTACTGTCTGCGAAAGTCCATGTGCTTCACCAATGACAATGGACTTCTCGCCCCCCATCTCCTGCTTGAGCAAATGAAGCGTCTGAAGCGCACTTTCGATTACCTGACTGTAGTCGTCGAACGACTTGGTCTCCAGTAAACTATCCAGCAGCCGCTTGCTTTCCCGTGAACATTCAAAACATATTATCATTGTACTCCTCACTGTGTCTATTTACTGTGAATAAAATAAACAACGGATTGTTCGATGTCAAGAGAAAAGTTACAGTAATATGTATTTTATTAACAGTATAAGGAGGGAAATGACGTCCCATATTGGTTATCAGCATATCTGACAACATGTTAGGTTTCAATTAATGCCAACCGGTTTGGATCCCCCTGATCATTAATAGTCGACAATGGTGAGCGAGAAACACAGGGAAGCCCCGGGCCAACCCACCCTCAAATCAGCACGCCCTCCTCCCAGCCGAGCTTGACCAGGTCGATCTTCGATGGGTCACTGGTGCCGAGATGGTACCGCGTGTCGGCGAAAGCGATATGATGCGCGGCCGGTTTGATCGGACGCTCGCCTCCGAAGTACTCCTTCCGTTTCGCTTGAAACAAACGGAGTCCGACGCTGTCCACGGCCACCGGATCGGCGCCGACCGCCAACCCTCCGTACACCCAGGTGTAGGTCTTGTCGAAATGATGCGGCCCCACCCCGTAGAACAGCGGCGTGAAGAGCACCAATACATTCAGACGCGTCTTGCCCTTGACGATCGGTAACTCCCACAGTTTGCCAAGAGGTGCACAGGCGTTTTCATGGTAGTTGGGTGGATTGGGATCGAACATGATATAGTTTTTGATCAGGCTTCCCACTCCCGACCAGGCATGGGTGCGCATTGGGCGGGCGTTGATTAACGCTGTGGCTTTCCGGAAAATCGGGTTGCGAAGCACGCCCCGGTCGTCGATGCCGATGTTCTTCTCCAGTACTCCGGCATCCATGACACGCTTCTTGATCGCCTGCTCCACCTGAGTGGTAGTCGGCAGATAGTGCCATTCGTTGCTCTTGATACCAACGATATCGTCCGGTTTGATGAGCGCTTTCCAGCAATCGACCGGGTCCTTCCTGTCGAATAATGCCGTCACCGCCTGATCAAGCATGCGCTGGATCACTTCGCCGTTGATTTTCCCGTTGGATGCTACGGCGTACTTATCGCGCACCAGCACCACGCGCGACTTGGTCACCTCCTTGGCCACTTCATTCGCTATCACCGGCAGCCCGATAGCCATACCCAGCGCGGCGCAACTCGCCCCCTTGACAAAGTCCCGGCGGGTTATCAAGTCATTCTTCTTGCTCACTGGTCGTTCCCTGTCCCCAGGTTGGCATCTATCAGCGATATTTTCATCGCGTCGGCCAACTTAGTCGATCTCGCTCGGCTTACGGCATCGAATGTGATCACCACATAACGTCCCAGCTTGCTTGCGCTCACCCACTTGTCGACGTCAACCATGGCGACACCCGTCTCGGCCGCTTCGGGTAGATAGTTCTCAACAAAACTGCCGTGTGCTTCCTCGGCTTCCTGCGCAGATGGATACTCCACGCACAGCAGCCAGGTTGTGCCCGGCTCGTAAACCGCCAGGACGGCATTGGTGCTGTCGCTTAACCTCAATATATTCTGCTCGGCGAGGTAGTAATGGTAGTTGAGCGACGCATGGATGTGAAAGAACCGTTGCGTGTGCTCGACCATTCCCTCCTGCGGCAGCAGCCCGATCAGGTTCGGAATACCGCCCGACTGTGGCAATTTCTGAGCTATAATACGCGCCAACATTGTCACTACTTGTCGGACATCATCCGTCGACTCATACGCCGCCAGGCAGACGTAGTATCGGTTTTGCCAGAAACAGAGTACACTTCCGCGCTGTTCGTACCCACCGCCGATGCCGCTCTCCTCTGATTCACGGGTATGGCTGAACACACCGTAGGCGTCATCAGGTGAACCCATATCGAAAATCTCAACAGTGATATCCGGGGCGTCCGGTTTGCTGAACCGCCACACGGTAACATCTCTGAAAGCATACGAGCGGTAGACTTCCCCGGCGCCGTTGATATAGTCGAAGATCGATTCCCGATCGTAGGTCTCAACAGTGTCGGTCACTTTCCAGTCGAGAATCTCGTTTGGTACCGCCCGCGCGGCCTCTGTTGCCATGTTGTCTCCTCCATCACCGCCGCAAGTGGCAGATAATATCATTGCAGATACAACGACGCACGCCGCAAGGGCTGCGTATTGAGTGGTTGCAGAGAGAATGGACATCGTCGCAGATTCCAGCCGAAGGTTTCAGTGCAATCTATGCTCTATGTTACACCAGCAAGATAGGCTGCTCGTAGAGCAAAGGCAATATGAAAGACAATTGGACTTTCCCAAAAAACTCTATGGGTTGAACAGCGACATTTGGCATTTGTGGTTGGCGTACGTCCCCGTGCGCCGACAACTTTTCGGGGTGAACGCGGTAGACGAGGACGTCCACCGCTCACTAACCTGAGTTGGCGCCTGACGGAACCCGTAGGGACGAATCGGCCGGAATCATATCCGTCGGAACGCGGTTTTTTTGTATTGACGGATATCTCTCAGAGTTTATTTTATCGCCTTGTGAAGGTGCAAGACCGAAGTCTCGCTTCGTGAACAGCGCGAGGTTCGTTGCGCCCGACACATTCACCGTATGCGTTGGAGAAATCGATGAAAATTTCGCGGCAGACCAGAGAAATCATCAATATGGTCATCTTCGTGTTGGTGGCGGCGCTCTTGATTATGACATACGTCGTCTATCCGCTTAATCGCACCAAAGCGATCATGGGACGGTACAACCTGGACGACTACAACGAAGACTCGCTTGCGGTCAACGATCCTGTGGCCTGGACCGAGGCCGGGCTGGCGGCGGACAGCTTCATGGTTGAATCCGACGGCCTCACGACCTTAGCCTGTCTCTATGTGGCGCCGGATTCGACCACGTGCGACTCAGTCATCGGTACCGTGTTCCTTCTGCATGAGGATGGATCCAATCGTGACAGCCTGATGACAATGGCGGAGCAGTTAGTGGCCATCGGGTATTCGGTCGTGGCGTACGACCAGCGCACGACCGGGCGTTCCACCGGCAGGTATCACGGCGATGGGCAGTACGAAGCCACGGACCTCGAAGAAGTCATCCGCTACCTCGACATGCGGGAGAAGATTCATCACCCCCTGGCTGTGGTCGGATTCGATCTCGGCGCCGATGCTGCTTTGCTGACGGCCCATGAGGATCAACGGATCGACAGAGTGATTGCCGTCAACCCGTACCTGACCACCAGTCGTATGCTCGAAATGCTCAGGCAGCGGCATGACAGTTACTGGTTCCCGTTCTACCGCACCATGATGTGGTGGTGGTACGAGATCCGTTCCGGATACGCTGCGCCGTACCGAGAGTTGGAGAGTATCGAGGGTGTTGCCTGCCGAACGCTGCTTCTGACAACCTCGGATGCGATGGGGGACCCTGAGGTGGAAAGGCTCCGTGAACTATCGGACGCTGACATGTTGCGATTGGAGATAGTGCCTACAGACAATAGCGAGTTGATGTATCAGATACGGTCGTTCATCACCAGCAACGATTAGGCCGGTTGATACTACTGCTCTCGTCTGCCCCACCAGCCCCCGCCCTGTCATGCCCGCGCAGGCGGGCATCTATCCGAATGTTGCGCCGGGTCCTTCGCTGCCGAAGGCAGCGTGAGACCCTGCTCCATTCAAGAACACATTCCGGTCAGTTTGCGCAGATAATTCTGGTGGACAATGTGGATGGAGAGACATACATTGGGAAGTGCATGAACAGATGCCATAAAAGGACGCAGCAGGAGTTAATGGGTCACGTAGAGTCTTTATGTGTCCCTAAGACGCTTTGCAAATGCCGGAGGTTGGATTTCTGTGTTTTATGCAGCCAAATCCAGTGACCGGCTAACTTCGGAGGAAATACAACGGATTCATTTGAGACACTCGTAGGCTCCTTGTTTGAGAGGGACGGTTATTGGATCCGAACGAGCTTCAAGGTCGAGCTTACAAAAGCCGAGAAGAGAAGGATCGGGCGGCCCTCCTCGCCTCGGTGGGAATTGGATATAATTGCATACAAAGCCAAATCAAATGAACTACTCGTTATTGAGTGTAAGTCGTATCTTGATTCCCCGGGGGTTCGTGCGCGCGGACTCGACGGAAGCAATGCAATAGAAGGAAACAGATACAAACTGTTCAACGACGCGGTATTGAGAAGGACTGTTTTCAGCCGACTTGTTAGGCAGTTGGTGTCTTCTGGCCTGTGTGCTCCATCGCCCGTGGTCAAGCTTTGCCTGGTTGCTGGGAAAGTTGCCACTGAGGCGGATCGTGTGAAAATCAAGACGCTTTTCGATCGGAAAGATTGGGGCTTCTTCGATGATTCATGGCTAAAGGAGAGGCTTCTCGCTGTGTCCAACTCCGGATACGAAAACGAGGTGGCCTCGGTTGTTGCAAAGCTATTGCTGCGCGATACCCCAAGGCACAACCATCCTGTTAAAGGAGGCAAAGACAAGGGGAATCGGTGAGCCGGCTCGTTAATCATGCAGTGCATGTCTCTGGTCTCGGAGAAACCTGACTTACAAATACTGGATTCCGGCTTTCGCCGGAACGACGCTACCCTTCGACTCCGCTCAGGATGACGTTGGGGGGAATGCTCAGGAAGACGTTGGGGGGAATGCTCAGGATGACGTTGCAGCCGCGGCGTACAGTAATGTTGTCCGAGCGCGAAGCGCAAAGAGGCGATTTATCGCCGCGCGTAGCGCGAAAGACAGGCTTGCCTGCTCAGTTCCGGTTCATGCGGTAGATGCGCTGGCCGCCAGAAGGGGTGCTGCCGCGTCCGAAGATTTTCACAATTAGTTTCATAATCACATAGCCGAAGACGAACCCACCTACATGAGCCATCCAGGCTACTCCGCCCCCACCCCCGCCGCCCACCAGGGACATTAACAACTGGTAAGCGAACCACACGCCCAGCACTACCTTGGCCGGCAAAGTAATGAATTGAATGAAGAACAGAATCACCAAGACCGTGACTTTGGCACGGGGATACAGCACCATATAAGCCCCCATGACACCGGCGATGGCGCCCGAAGCACCGACCAGGGGGACGTTCGAGGAAGGGCTGAAGAGTGTATAAAGCGTGATCGCCGCCAATCCACTCAGTAGATAGAACAGCAGGAACCTGATCCGTCCGAAGTAATCCTCGACATTATTCCCGTAAATCCACAGGAAAAGCATGTTGCCGATCAGATGCATCCATCCGCCGTGCATGAACATCGAGGTGAAAGGTGTCAACCATGCCGAGGCGGGCAACTGCGGCGTCAACTCCACCGATGAAATCAACTCATAAGGAATGTATCCGTACTGAACCGTTATCATCTGAAATCCCCGCGCACCCTGCATGACGCTCAACAGGAAAATCAGGGCGTTGGCCACGATCAGGCCGATCGTAAAGTACGGCTTGCGAATCGTCGGAACGTTATCTTTGATGGGGATGAACAATTCAGATCTCCGCGCTAATGACCGCGTTTCCCACTCTTTTTGATGACGAAATTGTAGTACTGCTCGGTGAGGTTGCCGGCCCGGTCGGTGATCAGGATGGCCAGGTGGTGAGGTCCCGGTTCGAGAGGCGTTACCGGCTGCGTGACACACCGGTTGGTTTCCGGATCGTAGTCCACGATCTGCCATTGAGCATCGATCTTGACAACGATGTTACGGTCGTCTCCAATACCGGACAGTGTGTCCTCAACCAGGAAAGTTATGCGCGGTTTGCGAGTAGTGTAGGTACGACCCTCGCTGAGACTGAGTCTGGTGATCCTGGGGGGATTATAATCGAACACCGCTGCGAACGAGCCGCCACCGAGTGATGTCGCGCGCAACCCATCGGCCTCGACCTCATTGTCCAGCCAGACCCAGCGATTCTCTTTCTTGTCCAACCAGCAAATGCCGCTGGGGTTCTGGTTGATGGTCCGGCTTGGGATCTTCAATGACATTCCGAAATCCTCGCGTGTCACAAACGCCTCAGGAAGAATCTCATAGTGAGCCGAGTTGAGGTGCATATTCGTCTTGAAACGAGGGACGTTGCGACGCACCTCAATGAAGCGCGGCTGGTACAGGTTGGCGCGATCAAACGTCAGGGTGAGTTGATCGTCAACTGCGATCACCTGATTGTCACGGTATCCAATCAGGTGGATATCCAACGAATCAGAGAACTCCCTGGTCTGATACGATGGGTCACGTGTCATGGCCATCCCGATCCGATCAATCTGCGAGTATTTGGGTTGCGGCGCTATGAAGCAAGTGTGGCGAGTGAGATCAAAGTACCGGGGATACTCAACACCCAACAGAGAATCACCGTGGTAGAGTTCGATTCGAGATTGAGACGCCATCTTGTTGCGTATATTGAGTGTCACCAGCAAACCATCTTCAGCTACCTCCCAAGCCACCTTGCATCGGTCCGGCTGGCGCTCCTTCAGGCCATTGAAGATGTTGTCACGAATCACTGCGTCTCCGGCAAACAGGAACAACCGCAACAGCGCCGACTCGGTTCGCTGTGCCTTAACTCTGCATTTCAACCGGCCGTTCTCCAGTGGGAAAACGGTAACCTCCGAAGGTTTACCCCAGACACCGGGACGGTTGCGCAACACCGCGATGGAATCAACACCGAGGGCATCGTAGCCGGCAACCGGAGTGAAATGAAAGTCCGTCGTGTTGGCAGCCGGCGTGACGACTGAATCCAACGTGAAGATGTCATCCGGCGGTCCCCAGAGAAAGTCAAAGCGCACTTCGGAGCGGTTGCCGAAACAGTCTTCGCCGACGATTCGCGCCCGGTGCCGTCCGACTCTCTCACGACCGGAAACTCCATAGATGCCGCTGCCTTCACCGCTGCTGCTACCTGTGAAACGATTACCGACTAATCTGAACAAGTGTCGCACCCGCTTGCGATTATCCGCCGCTTCGATATAGTCATACTCCAGTCGTACGGCATCCGTAGTCTCAAAACTCGCAGAGTCAAGTCTGGTTTCATATAACAGATGGTCGTCGATGTAAAGCCGAAGACGGTAAATCGATTGCCGCATGCCTCCTGAACGCATCTGGTCGTAACCATCGATGAGAAACCCGAAGGGCCGGTGCATGTAGATGAGCGTGTCCGAACGATAGTTGCCGGAACGGCCTGCGGGTTTCAGATCTAGAAACATTTTGCGCCGACCATTATCCAAAAGGGAACGATCATCGGTCAACTGGATACCGATTCGGCTGAAAGTAGGCTTGATCTTATCGGCGATGTCAAAACCGTGCGTCAGCGGGTTGATTGGCACATTATCGGCGGTACGCTTTTCAAAGTGCAGATGCGGACCGCCCTTGCCGCTCTGGCCGGTGTAAGCCAGAAGCTCACCCTTTTCGACCCGTACGGAATCGGCCGGGAAATAGATATCCTGGAAATAGCGCCGGTCGGCCAACTGTTTTGTCTTGATCCCGTTTCCGATCTTGCGGGTTAGTTGAGACAGATGACCGAAGACATAGAGATAGCCGTCATCCCCCATAATGTACAAGCCTTTGCCGTAACCACTATACGACATGTAAACACGCCAGACGTAGCCGTCCGCCGGTGAAATGACCTCGGCGCCGATTTTCCCACCGGTCCTGAGGTCAACACCACCGTGAAAATGGTTGTCACGGAAATCGCCAAAACCACTGGACAAGTCGATGTCCCGTTTCAGCGGCCAGCTTTCGCCCGCCCACACATTGACGGTAAGCGCCCCAATAGCAAGCACTAACAAAGATACAACAATAGACGATAATCTTAACATAAGGGTACCGATAATCTTTCAAAACGGTTCTTTTGACTATGATACAAAAAAGACCGGCCAATGTAAAATATCTTGACGGTTTCTATTGAAAAATCGTCCGGCCACGTTATATTGTTAAGCTTGCCGGTGACTGCCGAACAGCCCCGGCAAGTTGAGATGTTCTGATAACCTTTGAAGGAGTGACAACGGATGTTTGAAGCCCTGCGCAAGATGATCCTCCCGATCATCATAATCGTTTTGGTGTTCTTTTCGGCTATGATTGTACTGGAATGGGGCATGGGTATGTCCAGCCGCTCCAGTTTTGACCGGTCCAATGTTGCCGCCGTCATCAATGGTGAGGAAGTGTCCTGGCAGGCGTTCAATCGCCTTTACAACAATTTGGTGCGAGCCGAATCTGAGAAAACCGACGACGAGCTTCCCGATACCAAACTCCAGGAACTTCAGGAGAAGGCCTGGCAGCAACTGCTCAGCGATCGCCTGTTGATGCAACAGGTGGCCAGCCACAATATCGCCGTCACTGACGAAGAGGTCTATGCGTACCTGAAGTTTTCGCCGCCGTCCGATATCCAGCAGCTTTCATACTTCCAGACCGAGGGCAGGTTTGACTACCAGAAGTATATGGGCGCCCTGGCTGATCCCCAGATGAGCCAGTACTGGGCATCAATCGAGCCGGCGGTCCGATCCGATCTCATGAAGATGAAGATGCAGGAAATGGTTATCCAGAACGCGCATGTTACTGAAGCCGAAGTCAAAGATATCTTCACTACGGCCAGTGAGAGAATCAAGGTAGAGATGATCAATGTCGGCTTCGATCGCTTTTCGCGCCCCCCACCCCAGAGCACCGAGGAAGAAAAACAAGCCTTCTACGAGGAACGACGGGACCAGTATACTGTGGACGAGCGCGCCGCGGTGACGATGGTATTGTTGGAAAAGAACCCGGCTCCCTATGATTGGGAGGTCACTTACAACCGTGCCAAGCAGCTATATGATTCAATAATGGCCGGCGCCGACTTCGCCGAGTTGGCCGGGGAGTTCTCGGAGGATCCGGGTTCAGCCGTCAATGGCGGTGATCTGGACTGGTTTCCGCGCGACCAGATGGTTGACGAGTTCGACCGCTTCGCTTTCTCTATGAAGGAGGGTGACGTCTCGGAGCCTTTCCGGAGTCAATTCGGCTGGCACATCATCAAACACCACGGCTACAAGGAAGCACCATTTGCGGGCCGCGGCGGTAAAGGCGACGAGCCTGTCCAACAGGCCCATTGCTCGCATATCCTGATCAAAACGACCGCTTCACAGGAGACTCTTGATCTACTATACAGCCGCCTGGAGGAATTCCGATCCGCGGCGCTATCTTCCGGCTTCCACAAGGCAGCTCTGGACCTAAAGATGGCGCTAAAGGAATCGGGGCTGTTTTTCCGTAACCGCAATATCCAGATTCTCGGACGCGACCTAGCGGCCAGTGATTTCGGCTTTGGAAACGAAGTCGGTGAAATATCGGGTATTATGGAAAACAACTCTGCTGTTTATGTTCTTCAGGTGGCCGATCGCCAGCCGGAAGGTCCGGCCAGCTATGAGGATGCCAAGAAGAAGGTCAATCTGGATATTCTAACGTACAAAGTCAACAGCTTCTGCCTCGACACTGCCAATGCTATCTATGCTGAGGTTCAGGCGGGGACGGACTTCAAGAAGGCCGCCGAGAAGCACGGTGAGGAAATCGAGACACCGGATGAGTTCCGGCGTAACTCGTATGTGAAGGGATTCGGGCAGGATCCGGAAGCGATCGGCCGAGCCTTCTCGTTGAACGAACCCGGCCAGATCACAAAGCCGGCTAAGTATGACCAGGGCGTGGTCATTTTCCGTTTGATCGAGAGGATCCCGCCGGACCTGACGGAGTTTGCTGTCCGACGTGATTCGATCCATAGTAACATCCTGATGAGGAAACAGCAGGAGTTGTTTGGAGGTTGGTTCCAGTTGTTGATAGACGAGTCCGAGATCGTCAACAATATCAAGCGGAATCGCAGCCAGTCGGACCTTATGTAGCAGGTCGGGACTCGGCGCGCCCGAGGACGCTATAAATGTATCATTCTTAGACGGGAGTCACTGACTCCCGTCTGTGTTTTGGGCAATTCAGGTGTGCTATGAACACACCTGCTTTCGGCAGTCGCGAGTGCCGGAACCCACATTTGTGGGTTTGTTGAAAAAGGTCTCATTCGTTGGCGGTGTAGGGCGACCCCGCCGGGACGTCTGCCACCCACGTAACTTCTTTGATTACATTGTATTCTGATTTGCAGCCAATCCTCGATTCAACTGTGAACAGGGCCGGGCCAGCGTTACAAAAACGCTTGTCTGACTCTTTTGGGGTCGTTATCATTCAGTAATTATGGAGAGGACGAGACACCACTGCTTTTGGACCGGCAACCTGCGAATGGCAATAAAATACTGTCATTCGGCGGTTTGTGCCGCTATTGGGAACTTTGAAGCAATAGAAGATGTTTTGATGTATGGTGTAAACAACAGCGTCTCCGGTTATCGCTGTAGCCAGGGGGAGATTTGATGGCCGACCGGAAGCTAAACGACGCTACCAAGAGAAAGGAGTTTGAGGCCGAGGCGCTGCCTCACATGGATGCTTTGTATCGCACCGGTCTTCGTTTGGCGAAGAACCAGAGCGATGCTGAGGATTTGGTGCAGGAAGCTTTTGCCAAAGCGTACAGGTTCTGGGATAAATTCGAGTCGGGTTCGAATTGTCGGGCATGGTTGTTTAAGATAATGACCAACATATTCATCAATGAATACCGCTCGAAATCTCGTTCCCCACTACAGGCCAATATCGACGATATCGACGATAATTATCTTTATGGCCAGTTGGCCAGCAGCGAGATGACTGAGAATCCAGAACAGGCTCTTTTCTCCAAACTATTTGATGACGATGTAAAGAAAGCGATTGAGAATTTACCTGATGATTTCAGACTGGTTGCCGTGCTTTCGTTCCTTGAGGGATTTTCCTACCAGGAGATTGCTGAGATTGCCGACCTGCAACTGGGTACGGTTAAGTCCCGGCTCCATCGGGGACGTAAGCTTCTTCAAAAGCAACTTTTCGATTATGCAGTCAAGAATGGGTACATCAAGGAAAAGGCGAAATGAATTGTCAGGACGCGCTGGAACTACTATATGATATAATCGACAAAGAAGCCTCGGAAATAGATGCTAAGGAAGTTCAGGAGCATCTGGAGAGTTGCCGTGACTGCTTCAAGATTTACCGGATAGAAACCAGCGTTCAGGAGTTTATAGCTTCACGGATCGAAGGCAATGGACCTTCTCCGCAGTTGGATAGTCTAAAAAACAAGATCATACTCCGTCTGGACGGTATCGACAATGAGGCTTCGGCCGGTCAGCCCCCACGCAGCTTTGGTCTGATCGCGAAGATGCTGGTGGCGGCGGCTTGTCTGGTAATACTGATCGGCGCCGCCTCCATTGCTACCGATTACTATCGAGAGTATGTGCATTACACGCCATTGGCGTCGGCGCACCATGCCGTTCACGACCGCACCTGGAACCAGCCGACTTTTGAATTGTCATCGTCCTACCTGGATCTTGATTTTTCCGACCTGGGCCAGGAGCAGGGGTTCGTGCTGATCAACAGTTCCAAAGAACAGCTTTGCGGTGTTGAGATGGCCCACTTTGTGTTCCGCAACGGCGAGTTGACCGTCTCGGTGTTCGCGGCGCCAAGTGGTGAGTACAGCATACCTGAAGGTTGCATCGATAGTCCGTTATCGCTGGACGGCAAGACGTTTTTCAATCATCAGTGTAATGATTGCTGGTTGCTCTTTCACGAAGTCGGCGATGCTGTTATTATCGCTGCGAGTACCGAGATGGGTTTTGATCTGTACCCCTTTGTGCCGGTGGAAAAAGTGGTGCTCACTGATTTAAGCTTGCCTTGAAACTGAACGTATTCTAAACTGACCGGGATGACTTTCTTCCCGGTTTTTTTGTGCCGGCCCTCTGGGTTTCTTCGGTTGAAATCTTGCCATCCAGAACCTCACCAACCTTGCGTTGCATTCCATCGAGGGGGATTTGTCGCCCAAATAGCTCTCGTGTCGTGGCTTTTGATAACCTGCTTCGTCGTACAGGTGCTTTCGGCCGGTTCGGCTGAACTCTATCTTAATGATGACAAAAGGGAGTTGGCTATCGGAGTTCAGCACGCCATCTACAACGATGACTTCGTGCTCGCCGATTCCCTGGGCTGCCTTCTTGGAGAGCTATTCCCCGACGATCCGATGGGACCTTTCTCTCGCGCCGCATCTCTTCTCGGTGAGATGTTCGACCGGGAAGAACCGATTGAGAGCGAACGTTTTTTCGATTTGCTGGATACGGCTGATAGCCTGGCATCGCAGATTATCGATACCGCATCGCCCGGCACGGCCGCCTGGATGGCATTTTATCGCGGGCATGTCAGGTCCTATCGAGCCCTGTGGGAAGCGCGATTCGGGTCGTCGATTAGGGCAATCAGGCTCGGTTATGCCGCCAGATCAGAGTACGAACGCGGACTTGGGTACGACAGCAGTTGCTACGACCTTTACTTCGGCCTTGGCTTGTACCATTACTGGAAATCGGCCAAGGGAGGCATCCTGAGGCGGCTGCGGATTCTGAAGAATGAAATGGATCGCGGAATCGCCGAGTTGCGCCTGGCCGCCGATTCATCGGCCATCTCTCGCGAGGCCGCCCGAAGTTCACTTATATGGGTCTGGCTGGACCGTCAACAGTACGACTCAGCCATTGTATTGTGTCAGGAAATGTCAGCTACTTTCCCCGATGGTAAACTCTTCCTCTGGCCGCTGGCCGAGGCCTACTATCGGAGCAAGAACTATCAGCGGGCTGCGGAGGTGTATCAGCAGTTGCGCCACAAGCTGGTATCCGAACCCGGCAATTGTTACAACCTGATCGAGTGCGATTACCGGCTATACCAATGCTATGATGGACTTGGCTTGGACAATAATGCGCACTCAGTGGCTCAACGTGCGAGCGAGTATTTCGATGAAATGCCGAAGGACACCAGACGCCGGCAGCGATCCAAGATAGCATCTCTTGGCCGTGCAGCTCGGCGGTGAGACGGGGGTAATTGCGACATCGCCCTTCGACTCCGCTCAGGGTGACGTCGTTTCCGTGGGCGGCAGACCTCCCGGTCTGCCCCGTCCATGTAGGCGTTTGTGGGGCAGACCGGGGGGTCTGCCGCCCACAGAACGCCGTTTAGTAACTCCCGTACAATTCCTCCACAACCGCCGTGATCTTGTCGACCGTCGGCAAACAGGCGGCGTCACCATCCATACCGTAAGCAACGCGCGCATCAATTGCCGTCACCAGCTTGACTGGCGCCTCTAAATGGAACAGCGCCTCTCCTGATGTGATCACGCCGGCGATAGTTGCAGCCGAACCGCCGTGGAACCTTTCTTCGGTTACCACTACCACCTTGCCGCAATCCCTGGCGGTCTGGACGATTGCTTGTTCATCCATCGGCTTCAACGTTCGTAAGTCGACGACGCGGAGATTGATGCCCTTTTCTTTCACGACCTCGGCAACCTTGCGACACATGTGGACAGTAGCGCCGAAGGTAATGACGCCGACGTCGGTGGCTTCCTCGTTATAGGTTCGAGCCACGCCGAACGGAATCAGTTCGTCGATATCAGGGACCGGCGTCTCGATCGGGACGCCCTCCCAATCACGCCGGTTGTACAGGGCCACCGACTCACAGAACAGGACCGGATCGTCGGTCGCCCAGGCGGTTTTGAGCAAACCGGCGGCGTCCCAGGAAGTGGACGGCACGGCGATCAGCAGCCCGGGGATATTCATCCAGGTCCCGAGATTCCCTTCCGAGTGCCACATCGACCCCGCTCCCTGCTTGTAGCCGCCATAGGTGGTCCGGATCACAATTGGCATCGACCACTGTCCGTTGGAACGTTGGTAGGTGGTGGCGATGCGATCCTTCAGGACCTGATAGGCCGGCGACATGTAATCCAGAAACTGAATCTCCGGAATCGGTCGTCGTCCCTGATAGGCGTGTCCCAAAGCACGACCGAGAATCCCGGCCTCGTCCAACGGCGTGTTGAAGCTGCGATCATTACCGAACTCACGCTGGAGATTCTTGGAAACAAGGAACACTCCCCCCTTCCCCTTCATCTGGGTGTGCTTCCTGGACTCCTCAATCATATGCCCGGAGAAATCAGCTACATCCTCACCAAACATAATCACGTCCTCGGTCATGTGAAACAGATCGAACAGCGTGTAGTTGATAGCAAACCGCATAGTCATCGGTCCCACGTTTTCAGGCAACTCAGGGGACGGGTAGTACTTCTTCTCGTGGTACTCCTTGAACTTCGCCGCACGATCGATCCTTGATGCGTCGCGATAGCGTGTCCAGGTCTCCCTGGTTTTGTCGAAATCATACGAATAGATCTTAGCGGCTACATGTTCAGTTGTCTTGGGAGTAAAGTCGGCCACGGCCGCGGTGGATTTCTCGGTGATGTCCTTGTCGATCTTATCCCACATGTCGGTGACGAATTTGGGCGTGACGATGCCGTCGTCCAGAAAGGTGTTGATTGTTTTCAAGACACAGTCGTTGTAGGTGTGCCAATCCTGCTCGACCGGGTCCATGTAGAACGACTGGTCATCCGAACCGGAGTGGGAACCCTCACGCGTAACCCGCACGTTCAACAACACCGGACCCCTGCGGGAGCGAGCGTATTCGACTGCCTCGGCCGCCTTGGCCAGAGCCTCCTTGACATCAGTGCCGTCCATCTGGATGATCTTCAATCCGAAACGTTGGTAACCCTCAAACGGCGTGGTCGGGTCGCCTTCCGGGAACTGCTCCTCGACCGATACCGAGATAGCCCAGCCGCAGTTGTAGATGGCAAAGATGGTCGGTGATTTATCGAAGGTAGCATAAAAAACCGCGCGGCCGAACTCCGGCGACGACGTGGAGCCTTCTCCGATAGAGCAGAAAACGACCGCGTCCTTCGGGTAGGCGCCGCCGGGAGACAGTGACTGGTCCGACACCGGTGTGGGGTGGATAATGGCGTCGCCGATGCCGGCTGCCTCCAGAGCGTGCGACCCGGTTGGTGACGCCTGCGGAATAATCGAGAGGTGGGGATAAGCCGAGTGGGCCGGGATCAGCATGCCACCGGTAGCCTCCGCGCGCCTGTCACCGATCGCTTCCAGCATCTTCTGGTAGATGTCGACGCCACGGTGCATGTCGAAGGCTTTGTTGCGATAGTAACCGACCATCGGATCAGTGATCAGGAGGTTGTCGGCAAAGGCAACGTCGGCCAGTTCTTTGCCGCCGCACCCGATGAAAAACCGGTTGTACCCCTTGCGCAGAAGGAGCTTCTCCTCCCGCTCAATGCGCCGTGCCGTCAACATTGAGCTAAGCATCTTGCGCAGTTGCGCCGGTGTCTTGCCGGAATACTCTTTCAGCCGCTGATTTGCTTTAGGTTTTGCTTTGATCTTCTTGTCGAAGCTCTTCACCCCATCTATCACTGCTAAAATATCCACAACCGGGTCTCCTTGGAGATTGATCGATTATTCCATCTCATGGCTTCTTTGCTCGTCGGATAGATAAACGCCTGATATCTGAAAATGCTCCCGAAAACTACGGTTTTTTGCCGCGGAAGCAAACTTGATATTGAGGAGCGGCGCTAGGGCCGAGGCCGCGGCGACTTTTCGCTTGCGAGCACAAAGCCGTGACGGTAGTTTCCCGACAAGATCATTCTGCCCGGAAAGAAAAGGACTGAATATGCGTAAGCTCACTCGCAAGAAGACGACTCGCCGTTCCATCTCTGCCGAAGACCTGTTCAAGCTGCGCCTGCCGACCAGTGTTGCCTTGGCG
The DNA here is from genome assembly GCA_030605565.1 of bacterium. GTDB lineage: Bacteria > Zixibacteria > MSB-5A5 > GN15 > FEB-12 > JAJRTA01. The sequence continues at coordinate 5,326 of JAUWIB010000022.1, read as the reverse complement.
CCGGATGAGAAAAAGGTCGCCTACACCGTCGAACGCATGGATAAAAAGGAAAACAAGTATTTCAGCAACATCTTCCTGTTTGATCTCACGGCGCGCGAAGAACAGCAGTTCACCCACGGTAATCACAACGACGGTCAGCCGGTATGGTCGCCCGACGGCAATCAGATCGCTTTCGTCTCGACCCGCGACAAGAAAACCGGCATATATACCATGCCGACCACCGGCGGCGCCGAGAAGCAACTGATCGAGATCGAAGGAACCATGATCGACCTGCAATGGACGCCGGACGGGAAGCAACTGCTGTTCTGCCTCCGTTACAACGACTCGCATTTTATCAAAGACGAAAAGAAGAAGAAAGAACCACCTGTCTACCGGCATATCACCCGTTTGTTTTATCGGGAGGACGGCGCCGGGTTTGTCCCCAGGGATATCTTCCAGGTGTACACCTTGGGCGTCACATCCGGCAAGCTGAAGAAAATCACGAGAGGCAGGCGAGACAACTTCTTTGTACGAATTGCGCCGAACGGGAAGTTCGTAATATATGTTTCCAACCGTGATCGCGACCCGGACATGAACAGCTTGCACCTGGATTTGTTTGTCATGTCGCTCACGGGTCGCAAAGAACGTCGCATCCCGACACCGACCGGTCCGGTATTTACTCCCGACATTTCTCCCGACAGCAAGAGCGTCATCTACCTGGGTCATGACCGACCACGCGACGCCTGGGGCGTGGCCAACATGCACGTCTGGAAAGTCGGACTGAGCGGACGACCGAAGGCAGCAGACCTTATGCCGAAGTTTGATCGGATGGCGTACGATCAGTCGATCACCGATACCGGCGATGTCGGTGAATTGTCATCGCCGGCATGGTCGTCCGACAGCAAGCGCGTTTTCTTTCTGTCTTCCGACACCGGCGTTACCAATTTGTTCAGCGTACCGTCGAAAGGCGGACGACCAACGCGCATATTCGACGGCAAGTGTCATATCAAGAGCTACTCGGTAAACGGAAAGACCAGGCTGGCGGCATTGATCCACGCCGATCTGAGTAACCCCGGCGAGATCGTGGTTTGCCCAACCCAATACGACGGAGCTAAAAAGGCAGTTCGCTGCACCGACCTCAATTGCTTCCTACGCACTAAGCGCACGTTGGCGCGCACGCGCGAGGTTAGCATCAAATCATTTGACGGCACAAAAGTCCAGGGGTGGCTGGTGACCCCGCCGAACTTCAAACCGACCCGGAAATACCCGGCCATTCTTGAGATCCACGGCGGCCCGAGAGTACAGTACGCACATACTTTTTTTCACGAGATGCAGTACCTCGCTGCCAAAGGATACGTCGTGCTGTACACCAACCCGCGTGGCGGGGCCGGTCGGGGGGAAACCTGGGCGGAAGCGATCGCCGGAGGCTGGGGCGATCTCGACTATAAGGACTGCATGGCCGCCGCCGACTACCTCGAAAATCAGAAGTTCGTCAATCCGAAACGGATGGGTGTCACCGGCGGGTCCTACGGTGGCTACATGACCAACTGGATCATCGGCCACACCAACCGTTTCGCCGCCGCCGTGACACAGCGTTCAGTGGTCGATCTTGGAACCTTCGTAGGAACATCCGATATGGGATGGGCACTCGAGCGTGAATACAAAGCCTGGCCCTGGACGGACAAAGAAAAGTACGAACGCTGCTCCCCCATCACATACTTCAAGAACGTTCGCACCCCGGTGTTGATCATCCACAGTGAGAATGATCTGCGTTGCAGCATCGAACAGGCCGAACAGATGTTCGTGATGCTGAAGGTGCTCAAGAGAAAAGTCGAGATGGTTCGATTCCCCGGCGAGCCGCATGGTTTGTCACGTCATGGCCGTCCGGATCGACGCATCGCCCGCCTCGAGTGGATCGACAAATGGTTCAGGAAGTATCTGAAGTAGGCGCCATTAAGGGTGGGCGGCGTATGTCCACATGCGCCGCCTATCTCGCCGGCAGATGTGGACATCTGCCGGGCACGGAGTCTTCGGACTCGGCCACAAACCCGCGCGATCCGAAGATCACACGGGTACAACGGTGGAGTGTGTTCCGGCAGCCTGCCTACTTCCCCTTCGCGAACCGCTCCAGCACCCGGATCAACTTGTGGATGTCCGCCTCGTTGTTGTACAGATGCACGGACACCCGGATAGATCCCTCACGCTGCGCCAGGATGATGTGGTTCTTCAAAAGTTCCCTGTGTAGTTGCTTGTATCCATCGCAGGTAAAAGTGAAAAGCGACGAGCGGTGTTTGGGTTCCATGCTGGATGTTATTCGGTAGGACGAATGCGAGTTGATGAATTCGGCGAGCCGGTCGATCAGGGCGTAGTTGTGTCGTTGAATATTCCTGATGCCAAGATCAAGAAACATCTGCGCGGCGGCCCGCATACCCATGATGTTCAGCACCACACAGTAGCCCATCTCAAACCGTCTGGCCGACTCGAAGAAAGGCTGGTCGTATTTGAAGAAGTTGGTGAAATCCATGTGCCAGTCCGAACCCAACCAACTCATGAACGGTTGCGTCAGGCGGTCGCGTATCCGATCGGAGAGATAAAAGAAGCCACAACCCTGAGGCGACAACATCCACTTCTGACAACCGGAAGTGAAGATATCGACACCCAGCTTCTTGAGATTGATCGGCTCTACACCCATTCCCTGGATTCCGTCGACGACGAAAAAGATATCGCGTTCCCTGCAAAAGTCGGACAACGTCTTCAGGTCATTCTTGTAGCCATTGAAAAACTGTACCCACGAAACAGCCAGTACTTTGGTGCGTTTGGTGACCGCTCGCTGCAACTGGTCGAGGTCGAAGCATCTTTCGTGTGACTTGACAAACTTTAGCTTCAATCCTCTCGTCTGAGCCGCCGCCCGCCAGGTGTATACCAGGGCCGGGAACTCAACATCGGATACCAGCACCTCATCACCCTTCTTGAGCGGCAGGCCGAAAGCAGCAATGTTCAATCCGTGCGAAGTATTGAGACCGATACCTACTTCACGCTTGCGAGCGCCGACCAGCCGCGCGTAGATGGAACGAAGTTCGTCAGTGGTGACAAAAGCGTCGTGCGAGTCGTTACGCTGCGCCTTGAGACGCAGATCGATGTTGCCCTCGATAGCTCTCTTGACGCTGGTCGAGAACGGCCCGTACGAACCGGCATTGAAGTAGACAACTTCCTTCGTGTGCGGAAACTGTTTACGGATGCGCAAGAAGTCGTCGGTGAGTGTCATTTGTGACCCTTATTAGAGTGAATAGAGATAGCCGATAACCGCCAGCACGGCGGCCAGTTTGATCAGGACACCGAACAGAATATACAGCAGGTAAACCATCGACAACTTGACCCGAACCGACAGAGCCAACACTGTCGGAACCGCTCCCAGGGTGAAGGCCAGAACAGCCGCCGCCAGGCCGGGCCTAATACCGGAGAGCGGCAGGATCACGGCGAAAACGCCATAGACAAAGGTAGGCACGGCGACAAGGAATAGAAACTCCATGACCAAGTTCACGAAATGCCATCCCGGCGAAGTTGGTTCCATCAACCCTTCCGGCATATCGCGGGATACTTTTAGATACCTGCCCAGCAGTTCAAACAGTACCGTCACCACAATCAATGTTAAGCCGCCGAAAACCAGACAGTAGGCGATAAGTTCAGTCGAGATCATTTCAGCCACTCCATGCGAAGATACCAGTCGTAAGTTTCCGCTGCACCCCGAGCAAATGGAATGCGCGATTCAAACCCCAACTCCTGACGCGCTTTTTCTGTAGATACTTCCCACCAATCGAGCAACTCAGCCGCTTTCTCCCGCGTGAGCATGGGGGTCGCGCGAACTGCTTTGAAGGCTAACTCAGAGATCGCAGCCACGGCCCGAAACAACGGCGCCGGTAGTCTCAAGGGGAAACCTTTCCGGCCGCACGCCTCTTGCAACAGGCTGACGAGTTGCACCATCGAATAGGACTCTTTCTCGGCAATAAAATAGATAGCCCCGGACTGGGTATCTTTCGTCACGGCCAGAAAGACGCCGTGGGCAAGGTCGTCGACGTGTACGATGTTGAGTCGACGGTTCAGATCACCGAACAGTGGTCGGATTCCCTTGTGCACCGCCTCGAAGAAACCGAATATCTCTTTGTCGCCCGGACCGTAAACTCCCGGCGGTCGAATGGACACTACCGGTATACGGCCGGAGAAGGCGAGCGCTACCTGCTCGCCGGCGAGTTTGGAACGTCCGTAAGTAGTGATCGGGTGCGGCGCGCAGTCCTCGATCAACGGCACGCCTTCCTTCGATGGCCCGGCCGCCGCCAGCGATGAGATGTAGATGACTTTCTTGACGGATGCGTTGTACTGCGCGATTGCTTTGAACAGCGACGCGGCGCCATCCTCATTGATGTCAAAAAACGTCTGTTTGTTCTTTGCTCTGGTGATACCGGCGTTGTGGATGATGTAACCTACATCGCGCACCATATCCGGCAAGGTGTCTGGTTGGGTGACATCGCCGTAGCGGTACTGAACGTTCAACGATTCCAGCGACGTCAGGTCCGATGTTTTGCGGACACCGGCGATGACGGCGAAACCTTCCTTCAGAAAGTGATGACACAACCTGGTACCGACGAACCCATTGGCGCCGGTGATCAGTATCGATGGTTTGACATCCGACATGCGGTGAAGGTAGCAAATGCATGACGGCGTGACAAGGTAAAGGTGCAGACAGGCCCATAAATGGGTTCTTTTGCGCTACGCGCGCTGTACCCCACCCTGAGCGTATTACGTCACCCTGAGCGTATTACCTCACCCTAAGCGGAGTCGAAGGGCGCACGGTCAAGCCGTGTTTTTGTGGCTTCGCCACACAGCCCGGAAACGCACGAAGCGCGAAATGCAGGTTTACCTGTGGTTCGACTTCACTCACCATGAGGTCTGAAATGGTCGGCTGGCAGGATCGCAGGGATCCTGCCCTACGAGACTGCGGGGCACCGGCCGAATTCTGTCATACTGGCGGAAGCCAGTATCCAGTCTTCTTCTCAGTCCTTCCTGAGCAGTCGAGGGGTGTCATCTGTAACCGACAGATCCCACAGCAAGGAGGCTGTCTCAAAAGGGTTGTTATAGTGCGTAGAAGATGACGGATCTCTTGATTGCTGTGATTGCGGTTTCATTGTTCCGATCAGTTCGTCCGGTTGGATGAGGACTTTGCTGTTGGCCGTAGGTATCTGAGATTTCGGCCTCATCTGTTCAGCACCAGAGCGCCCTCCAGCCAGTGCTTGTAGAGCCTTTTGAGATTGAAAACAGTGCCGATCAGCGACCATTGGGTCCTGACATTCTC